>JADHUQ010000042.1 GCA_016784425.1 Candidatus Delongbacteria bacterium
CAGGAGCTGTCAGCCAGCAGTTGAACGCGGAATCCGGGTAAGCGTCCGTAGAGCTGCGGCAGTACCGGGGTTGATGGAAGCTGGTTGAGAGAACTGCCGGAGGAAATTTGAGCACCCGCCGGCAGTGGTGTGGAGAGTACTGTGAGTGATACTCCTGTCAACAGCATCATCAAAATGATAACAGCTCGTGGATGGATTGCGCTGAAACTGATAGTTACCTCTCCTGGTAGTAGGGCTAATAATACGCTTCCCGATTATCAAAAGGAAGGCTGTTCGTGACACAGTCCAGGCCTCCTCTGCTTTAAAACTCGAACCGGGGCGAGTCTACTGCCAGGTCGCAGGCAACAGGGATAAGCCGTGGAGCCTTCCGGCAGTCTCTTGACTTTGGAGCTGATTATTTGTCAATTGAGGACGCTGATAACGCACAGGCTGAATTTATATGACATCAAGGAAAATCGTGATACATCCCCCGGCGCCGCTGCCGGTACCTGCTGCTGCCACCCTCCGGAATCACCGGTCACTGCTCACCGGTCTGCTGCTCCTGACCTGCTTTAGCGGGCTGGTATGGGCTGCAGCGCCGAACAGCAGCTCCCGATCAGGGGTAGCAGCAGTTCCACACCCCGGACGGCTGATCGATCCTGCGACAGCACCCTTTCCCGGGGAGCAGTTGTTTATTGCAGACGAAGCCACCCTCGCTATCAGCAATCCCGCTGTTACCCAACAGCTGCTGGGGCGCTCCGGGCGTAAGTATGTCATCCGCCTGCGCTATCCCGTTGACTGCCAGCCGTTTCAGGTACACCCGTTGCAGGTTGAGCAGGAACCTCTGCGTGACGCCGCTGTGGTGCAACCGGCTGCTTTACCACCCGGGACTCTCTTCAGGTTGGCCGTCAAGCAGGATGGTATCTGCCGGGTCACCTTTGAGGAGCTGGTCAGCGCAGGACTGGAGCCGGGTGAGCTCAACGATCCGGACCGGATCGGTCTCCTGGCTAATGGAGCAATGGTACCCCTGCGGGTCAGTGGCGATGAGGATGGCAGCTTCGATCCGGGGGATGCCCTGGAGTTCTGGGGCAGCGCCCCGCTTTGTCAGCGGGAAAATGCCGGGGTCGATATGTTGAGCGATCCCTGGTCACCCTGGAATATCTACTATCTGTACGAGAGCCCGACGCCGCCGCTGCGGATGATTGAAGAGTCGGGAGAAATCGTCTCGGTAACACCGGGCAGTTTTTTTCCGTTAACCTATTTCACCACGGCCAGCCGCTTTGAAAGTGACCACTACTTCGACCGTCTGGTGGTCGTCGACAGCGATCAGGAACTGGATCATTACTTCTTTGATGACGGTACCCGCGCCTGGGAAACGAGCGAGTACCAGTTCTCACTACCCGGCATCTGGAACGGCAGCCCCCAGCCGGTCCTGGTCACGGTCGGCCTGCGCGGTCAGTCCTTTTCCACGCCGGAGAATCCAGACGCCGGGATCCATCGTGCCCAGATCTATCTGAACAGTCACACCGTACCGGAGCTGGATGCCGGGGCCCCTTCCGGCAACTACTACCCCTGGCGGGAGCAGGAGTATCTCCAGGTGACAACCGGTGAGACCAACCCGATTCATGCCCACTATCTGGGAGAGGAGAACAGCCTGCTGCTGGTCGTCTCCGGTGACACACCCGCCGGTTCCGATAACCGGGTGCTGCTGGACAGCTATACGATTACCTATCAGCGGGACCTGGTCGCCCGTGACGACGAGCTGCTGCTGACACTGGACCCTGCTGACGGCATACCTGTCGGTGAGTTGCTGGATATCGTTATACAGGGTTTTACCCGTGATGACATTGCCATCTATCGAGATGACGGTTCGCTCCTGACCAATGCGGAAATACGTCCCACCGGCGCTGAGCGTTATCGATGCCACTTTCAGGATGAAATCAACAGCCCGGTGAATTACCGGGTGATTACCGGTGCACAGCTGCTGCCGGTCGATGTTGTCGAGCGAATTGATCCTGCACCCGGCACCTGGCTGACACCTGCTACCGCAGGATCGAAGTATCTGGTAATCGTGCCGGACTCACTGCTGACACCCGGTATCAACGATTCCCTGCAGCTCTGGCTGGATAACCACCCCGGCGGTTTCGACACCTATACCATTCTGCCCTCCTCGCTGGTTTACGACTGGTTCAGTGCGGGGCGCTCTTCCCCGTACGCGATACGCGATCTGCTCACCTATGGTCTCCACTACTGGGAACAGTTTCCCCGCTACCTGCTCTTGGCGGGTGATGGCAGTGACAATCAGAAAACCGGACTGGCCACAGGACAGCCGCTGCTCCCGATCAAGTTCCGTTATACCTACAACTGGGGGGCTACCGTAACGGAACACTGGTTCGGACAGCTGACGGAGGATTCCTTTCCTGATGTACTGGTAGGGCGACTACCGGCCTCTTCCGCCGCGGAGCTGGGCGACATACTGACCAAGCTTATCTCGTATCAGAACGCTGAGGGTGGTCGCTGGCAGAACCGGGTCCTCTTTATCACCGGTATCGGTGGCGTCGGGGATCTGACTTTCACCGAGCAGACTTCCACCCTGATCCAGAACTGGATTCCCCAACGCTTTTATATCGAACGCCTGCTGACTGATGACCTGTTCTCCCCTTTTTTCGGGGGTACCGACCAGCTGCTGACCTATCTGGATCAGGGGGTGGTGCTGGCCAGCTATAACGGTCATGGCGGGGGGGCAATCTGGAGCGATAACAACCTCTTCCGTGATGAGGATGTGGCACGTCTGCAAAACGGGCAGACACTCCCGTTCATCACCAATTTCACCTGTTACATCAATGCTTTCGAGAGTGGTACGACCCTGGGTGAGGAGCTGGTGACCGCGCCGGAGCGGGGTGCTATCGGTACGCTGGGCTGCAGCTCGCTCTCCTTCTTCATCACCGGAAATGAGTTTGCACAGTATTTCTACCACAGCCTGCTAAACCAACCGCAACTCACGGTTGCTGAGGCGAAGTTCAACAGTATCAGTACACTGCTTTCGCTTTACCAGGACGATATCTCGGGCGGGACTGAACATGGTCTGGTGATCAGATCCCTCCTGAACAGTATGAACATTCTCGGCGACCCGGCCCAGCAGCTGCATTTACCACAGGAGTCCACACCCCCGGCACTCGCCCCGGCAGTTGGCTGGCCGGGTGAACCACTGGCGGGGAACTGGGATGTAAGCGGGAACGAGCAAGGTCTGCTGAGATATTACAGCCTCACCAACTGGCCGCTTTTGCACGGTTCCTCGCCACTGTATCACGTTACCGAGGATGAACTGTTGCCGCAAGGTCTGACTGGTTTCACCCTCGCTTCCGCCTTTCCCGATTCCTGTCCCGGCGGTTCACCGGGCCAGGTCAGAGTCTTCGCTTTCAGCGATGATCCCCTGACTGCCGGTAGTGCCGCGGCACCCTTTTTCTACGCCGACAGCCTGACGCATCCCTGGGTGTGGGGAACCGGGACGCTGCCCCGGGAAGTCACCTCCAACACTACCTTCCACTTTGAAGCCAACTGTGTGGCGGCCCTATCGCTGGTGGAGCTGGCCGTTGTTCTAGCTGTGCTGGATACGCTGCAATCCATCGTAGCAGAGTATACTGAACCGCTGACAGTCGATTCCGCCGATCCGGTACATTATGAGGGTCTGGTGGAGTACGGGACTTTTCCGGCCGGTTATATCCTCAGCTATTTCTTCGTCACTGAAGACAGCGAAGGGACCCGTGATACAACGACAACCAGCTGGCAGACGGTCAGGCCGCTGCTGGCAGATCCCTGGCTGGGTCCGGTTGTTACTTCACCGGCCGATGGCGGTGCCCTGGAACTTACGATCGGCAACCAGGGCAACAGCCCTGCTATCAACCTGCCGTTGCGTATGTCCCTTTCCAGCGACTCCAGTCAGTGGAATACCGTAACCGAATTAACGTTGCCCCTGTTGGAGCCGGAACGTGATACAGTAGTTACCATGAGTCTGCCTGTAATCATTTACAACTGGTTGCGCTTTGACCTCGACCCTGATTCGTTACTACCAGACGCTGACCGCACCAACAACAGCCGGGTTACTGTTGCAACTACCCGTTACTACAGTGTCAACAGCGAACTTGGCACCCACGATGGTACTCACCATACCGTGATACAACTTGACTCCCAGACCCGTCTGGAAATCCTGCCGGAAGAGATGCCTGCAGGTGAATCCGGTGTGCTGGAACTCTCCGGGGGAGCAGAAGTGACCGTGCAACCCGGTTTGACCCTGGCCACCACTTTGTACCACCTGGAAGCAGTGGGGCTATCACAGGATATTCCGGTCCACTGGGACTGGCTGCTGCCGGTTGACAGCAGCAGTGCGCCTGATCTGGCACTTGTTGACCGCTGGCAGGGGGGTTGGTTGCGCTGTGAACCACTCGCTCAGGAAACGCTGGGTGATACCCTGCACCTCTGGACAGTCGTCGACGAAATCTGTGGTGCTGTACCGGGCAGCAATCTTGACCACATAGTCCCCCAACTGGAGGTTTCGGTTGAAAACCAGGTGTTGACCGCGGGCGGTTTTGTCTCACGCCAGCCGACTTTCACTCTGCACGCCAGCGATCCCAATGGTATCGATATCGCTCCTGATCACCTTTCAGCCAGTATCGACGGTGTACCGCTGGCTGACAGCGAAATCCACCTGGATCCGGCTGGTGCGCTGGCAACGATCGGAATAGCACTTAAACCTGACCTGAGTATGCTCAGCCCTGATTCCATCCATACACTGGCGATTGGTATCCAGGATCTCTGCGGCAACCGGGACAGCGTGGTAACCCACTTTCGTATTGCCACCGATCTCGCTATTGAGTACTTCGGTAACTACCCCAACCCCTTTGCAGGCGAGACTCTGTTTATCTTCAACCTGACCGATCTGACCGACCGGGTAGTAGTAGACATCTACACCACGGCTGGTCAAAGAATCAGGCGACTCACCCGGCAGGGACCGCTGATCAACTATGCTGAGATTCACTGGGACGGCCGTGACGAGGAGTATCGCACTGTTGCCAATGGAGTATACTTCTATCGTATCACCGCCTGGCAGGGGGAGCGGAAAGTCACCCGGACCGGCAAAGCGGCGAGGTTACGATGAGCACAACGGTCTTCGCCAGGTCTGGAACCCGCCGGCGTTATCGGGTGACGTTTAGAGCGATCGCGCTGATGCTTGGGTTGAGCTCGCCTCTGGCCGCGGGGGAGTATGCCGGTGCCTATCTCGATTACGGCGCTGATGCCCGCGGTCTGGCTCTGGGTGGCGCCTGTGGTGCACTCTGCGACAATGCGACCTCATTCTACTGGAATCCGGCCCGGTTGGCTTATGTCACCGGTCTGGAGGTCGACTTCATGTATGCCTCACACTTCGGCAGCCTGCGAGAGCCACTCGGTTACTACTACTACGTTGGTGCCGCCTTACCGTTGGGACAGGCGACCCTGGCCTTGAACTTTGTCCGCTTTGCCGTGAACGACATTCCCCGTTATCCTGCCTATCCGGACGATCAGTACAGCGTGGCAGAGCGGGCGGCGGCAATTCATACCAGGGGTGGTACCCCCGACGGCTGGTTCAGGGACCGTGAACAGGCGCTCTATCTCTCTTTTGCCAAGATGAACCGTTTCATGCTGGACCTGGGTTGGCTCTATTTCAGTATCCCGCTGGAGATTCCCTTCGGGGGAAATGTCAAAATCCTGTCCCAGCAACTCGATAACGCTACTGCGCGGGGAATAGGTATCGACGCTGGTGTCAGCCTGCAAGCCGACCTCGAAGAGGTGCTTGTCCGCAATGACCTGGGACGTCTCACGTTTTCTGTAGTACTCTCTGACCTGACGCGAACCGGTCTCGACTGGGACAGTAAGGTGGATGCCATTCCCCCCGGATTACGGCTGGGTGCGGCCTGGGAGATACCGCTCGGCCGTTTTGATCTACGTCTGGCTCGGGAAGTGGCCTATAAGTACAAAAACCGTTATCGCCACGGTCTCGAGATTGAGTACAACAGGATGTTAGCGCTGCGGGCTGGTTATGATCACGATCAACCCGCTTTTGGGGCTGGTTTTCGCTATAACGAATGGGGATTTGATTACGCCCTGCTCGCGACAGATTTAGGACCGATGCATCGTATCAGCGGTCGCTATACATTTTAGAGGTTACTAAGTGAAAAATGGGCAACGAACCGGAGTTGGATTGATGATCGGTACTACTGCAGGTAGAGCGGTCTGTCTGCTTCTACTGATATTTCTGAATTACAGCGTTGGTTACGCAGTCGATTACGCCGACGGTATTGCTGCCTTCAACGCTGGTGACTACAACGACGCTATCGCGGTTTTCAACGAGCTGCTTCAGGAATCTCCCCCCAGGGATCTGCTGGACAACATTCACTTCTGGCTGGGTGAGTCCCGGTTTGCGCGGGGTGACCTGCTGGCAGCGCTCTATCATTTTGAGCAGGTGTTTACCTTCAGTAACGCGAATAAGCGGGACGATGCCCTGCTCAAAATTGCACTTTGTTACCGGGAACTGGAACTGCAGCGCAATGCCTGTGCCACCCTGCATTCCCTCGACCATTTGTATCACACACCAGAGGCGCAGGCCAAGCGGCAACGAGTCCGGAACCGCTATTGTCTTGACTTATCAGAGTAAACTCCCGGTTAAGCTAAATGCACCCACAACCAACTTCAGTTTCTTTTTACAGGCGTGGTACCATTCTGGTTATCAACTGGCTGCTGCTGTGGCTGGCTGTACCCACCACCGCCGTAGAACTGCTACAGCCTTGCAGTTATCGGGTTATCACTTCAGGTTTTGGTGATTCACGCCAGACCCATTTTCATGCCGGTATCGATATCTCCACGGTAGGGAAAGAGGGAATACCCGTGATCGCAGTTGCCAGTGGTCATGTCTCACGGCTGAAAGTACGCCATCACGGATACGGGCGAGCTCTCTATTATGATACCACAACCGGAGTGCGGGCGGTCTATGCACATCTCAGCCGTTTCACACGGCAGATTGATTCACTGGTACTGGCGGAACAACTGGTTCGAGGCAGCTATGAGGTTGAGTTTTATCCCTCAGCGGATCAGCTGCAGTTTGTAGCGGGTGACACTTTGGGCTGGAGTGGGCAATCAGGTGCCGGTCACCCGCATCTGCATTTCGAGCTGCGCACTCTTGACGACATTGCAATCAATCCCCAACGACTCTACCCGCATAATCCAACCGGGGAAGCACCCCGCGCCCAGGCTCTGCTGGCAGTTCCCTGCGATCCCGGTACACGAATCAACGGATTTCCCTGGCCACTCCAATTACAGAATGGTGATCAATTCAACTGTAACGGTCCGGTCCGCTTCTATTACACAGCTACCCAGGCCAATCTTCCGCAGCAGTCACCCCTCCCGGTACGCCGAGCTGAGTTGCGACTGGATGACCGCCTACTCTTTTTTCATAACGACAGCCTCGACTTTGAGCAGAATGGCTGGTGGCGGGTTCTGCCACCCCTGGCTGGCAGTGACTGGCGACTGCTCAACCAGCATAACCTGATGAGTGATTCGACGATCGATCAGGAGTGCCTGGAAATACCTACCGGTACTCACCTGCAACTCATCGTGGAGGATGACTCAGGCTTACAGGACACTCTCACTTGTGATGTATCACAGTTAATTGGCGGAACCCCACCGGTCAGCCGGGAGGAGTGGAGACTCTTTGCCGGCTGGTTGCTGGTTGGTGCCGACCTGCTGGATCAGACTCAGATTCCAGCTTCTTTCAGCGTCAAACTTCTCGCGTCCGACTGTTTCCAGCTGGTACCCACAACCCCGGGGTTGTTTCAGCTGTGTCTGGATAGCCTGCGCACCTTTCTCTACCTTGACAACAAAATGGAAGATCAGATCAGTTGTGGTCCCTGGCAACTGAGTCTGGACCAGGAGCCACCGGAGCCACTTCTGCTGGAACTGGTTTGGGACGGGGAGCGTATTCGTCTGAGTCCGGCCGACCTGGTATTGCCACAACCGCTGAGGTTGTCAATTGCGCTTACCGGGAGGTTGAACTGGCTCTACCAGAAACAGGGGAGGGAGTGGCAACCGGTCACCTGCAGCAGCAACAGCGCTGGTGACACACTGTATCACACTCTCCGTTATGCCGGTGAGTACGCTATATTGAGTGATACCTTGCCACCTGGAATTGTATTCCGACACCCCTCTGGCGCCAACCCACTGGTAGGTTTTGATGAACAGGTGCAGATCCAGCTGACCGATGCCTTAAGCGGTGTGTACGATTTCAGCTGCAGGGTGGATCGTATTGTGGTGTATCCGGAGTACGACGCCGATCGTGACCGGTTGTTGTTCCATCACGACAGCAGGATCGCTCCAGGTGATCATCAGCTGCAGGTCGAGGTGACCGATCGGGTTGGCAACCGACGCCAGAGAAGTCTGGAGTATCGGTTGTTACCGCTTGAGGACTCCGGAAAATAGCTGCTGATTAATAGGGGATTTCTTCCACCCACTGCTCCAGCAGTTGCGCAGCAAAGTGCCGTACCTCTTCATAAGAATTCAACCGCAGCGCCTGGCGCCCCAGAGCGCGTAAACCCCGCCAGGATATAGAGCGTATGATATTCTTAATCTCGGGCAGGATTGATGGTGCCATGGAGAGATCATCGACTTCGAGCCCTATCAACAGTATGGTGGCCAGGGGATCGGAAGCAAGGTTGCCGCACAACCCGACCGGTATTCCAGCCGCATGGCCGTTTTTGACCGTCAGTGCAATCAACCTGAGTACACTGGGATCAAGCTGGTTGTAAATATGTGAAACTTGCAGGTTCCCCCGGTCTGCAGCCAGGGCGTATTGAGTCAGGTCATTGGTGCCAATACTGAAAAAGTCGACATGACGGGCCAGTTCGTCAGACAACATGACAGCTGCGGGTGTCTCCACCATCATTCCCACCGGCATCTGCTCATCGAAGGGGATCTTTTTCTTGCGGAGCTCCTCCCTGGCTTCCTCCAGCAGTTCCTTCGCCTCCAATAGCTCCTGCAGCGTACTTATCATGGGAAACATCAACCGCACATTGCCGTGGATTGAAGCCCGCAATATGGCGTGAAGCTGGGCTTTAAACAAACGGGGTTTGTCCAGGGAGACTCTGATGGCACGATAACCGAGGAAAGGATTATCCTCACGCTCCACCACCAGGTCTGCCGGTAATTTATCACCACCCAGATCAAAGGTGCGAAAAGTCACCGGCAGTGGTTTCAGCGTTTTTGCCGCCTTCAGATACTCTGTCGCCTGTGTCATTTCGCTGGGGAGCTTATTTTTCGACAGGAACAGGTACTCGGTACGAAACAAACCAATGCCATCCGCGCCGATTGCCTTGACATCCGCAGCTTCTTCCGGCAGTTCGATATTGCAGAGCAGATGAATGCGCTTGCCGTCACGGGTTTGAGCCGGCAGGTCCACCAGTGGACGCAACGAATGCTCGAAACGGGCAATCGCCTGTTGTTTCAAAGTGTAACGATGAATCGTCTTTTGTTTGGGGCGTAACACTACCTCACCCGAAGCCCCGTTGACGATGATCGTCTCGTTCTCGCTGCAGGAGGCCAGCAGCCGGGGAACACCCACCACGGCGGGAATCCCCAGTGCGCGGGTCAGGATGGCCGTATGTGAACCGATTCCACCCAGTTCAGTCGCCACCCCCAGCACCTTGTTGCGATCGAGGTGGATCGTGTCAGATGGGGTCAGGTTGTGTGCCAGCAGAATACCGGGTGTCTGAAACTTGAAGGGATTGGTCCGCTTGTATCCCTGGATAAACTCGATCAGACGCTTGCCGACATCTTTGACATCAACCAGCCGATCCTGCAGTGTTTCGTCGCCCAATTCATTGAACAGCTTCTGGTATTCCTGAAGTGCCTGCAGTAGTGCGTAGTCGGCATTAATCCGCTGGGTCCTGATGTATTCCCGTGTGCGATCAACCAGCATGGGGTCCTGTAACAGGCTGAGGTGTACCTCGAAGATTTCAGCCTGGTGCGTGGCGGTCAATTTGTTGGCCTTGAGTTGAATCTTCTTGATGGCGACAGCTGTCTGCTCAATTGCCCTGGCAAACCGCTCCAACTCTGCGGGGATGTTTTTAAGGGGGATGGTGCGGGGTTTGACGACCAGTACCCGCTCTGCAATCAGGCGTGCCGGTCCAATAGCAACTCCCTGGGATGCACCGATACCTGACAGGGATCGCTCCATCATGTGACCTCCCCAGGCTGTTCCTCGTTAAAGCGGTCAGCCACCAGTTGGACCACGGCCTCCAACAGCCGCTCGGCGTCTATTCCTTCTGCCTCCAGCATCAGTTCCGCCCCCTGTTCCGCCTGCAGCATCAGGACACCCATGATGGATTTACCGTTGACCCGCAGATCGTCCCGGATCAGGGTCAATTCCGCATCGAACCGGGCCGCCATCCGCACCAGTTGATTGGCTGGACGGGCATGCAGACCGAGTCGATTCAAAATGCTGACCTTACAGGTGGCGAGTTGTTTTTTCTTACCCATTACTTTTCCGTTGTGAAGCCTGGCGGCAGTAGTGTGTACACAACACTATACGCAATCAAACGCAAATCGACAAATGTCCCTGATGCGGTAGTTGTCTCACATTGTTCCCGGCCAGGCAATAATCACACAGGTGGCGATTAACAACATGAGCAGCAACCGCACTGCGAGCTGCAGCTTCTGTCGTAGCAGTCCGGCGTAGAGCAGGGCGCCTCCGACCAGTAATACCAGCTCCCGGATGCTGTTGCTCTGTTGCCAGGCAGCCAGCCAGGCCAGCAGCACACCCAGCAAAATCGAACCCATAGCCCGCAACTTCCCTAGTAGTGGCCCGTCACGCAATGCCAGCAGGAGGTGCAGGCTTTCCCGCCCCAGCCTCAGGCTGCGACTCAACCCGTGCCAGCGCATATGCAGGTGTGGCAGGTTCAACAGCAGAAAACCGCTGCCCAGACCTAACCAGAAAACGGTAGTGAATCCGAACAAGCCGGCCAACACACCCAGGGCAGCCGGTAACGCGCTCAGCGGTTTGAGCAAGCGCCAGTAAAGCCGGTCACCGATCGCTCCCAATGGAGTGATCAGGGTCTCCTTGAGCGTGGTGGCGTCCTCGTCATGTTCCAGAGCGTACAGTTGCAGACCGGCCGCCCAACCCGCCATCCAGGGATGTGAGTTGAAAAACCGGTTCTGCCTGGTCATGAACTCCGTCAGCTGCTCCTGGTTAAAGCGACTGGTGGCTGGCAGCAAAGCATAGAGAAAACCACGGTTCTGCATCTGCTCACTGGTAAAAGCGGTCTGCAGAAAAAGTAGACGCCAGAAAACTCTGAGCCGCAGGATCATATCAGATCCCCCCGCAACAACAGCATAACTACCACCAGTCCGGCACCGGCCAGTATTCCCAGGTAAGTCTGCAGGCGTAGCTGTCTGCGGTAAAAGACCTGTATGATGGTAGCCACGCAGATACCGAGGATCGCCAGGAGCAACGCAGCGGAGTAAGCAACCAGCCATTGCGGGACTTCGATCTGTTGCAGATAATAGGCTACAGTGGTCACCAGGAGCGCAGCGCCCCAGCCTGCAAAAGCGCTTCGCAGCAGTACCCGGTGAAAAAGTCGTTCATAACCGCGGCGATCACCCTGACGGCAGACTTCATCAAAAGCGGCATCTCCGCGCTGGTTCCAGAGTAACTGCAACCGGTTCAGGCGGGCGAATCCCCACGCAGCGGGCAGGCCGATCAAAAGTACCAGCAGTTGCTGCCAGCTGTTGAGCGCGGCACCGGCAGGCAGGGCCAGCAGGCTCCCTCCCAGAGCGGCCAGCAGGGCAGGAGCCGGCTCCGGAACCAGATGTCCTCCCAGCGGGTGCTCATCAATAAATATCAGTTCTGCCGGTAGCGCCAGCATCAATCCACTCTGGAAGTCCCCCAGCCAGAGACCCAGCAGTGGCAACGCTATCAGTGGCCGCAGGAGAAAGGTCAACGCCACGAAGCTGTTTTCCAGGTAGGCTGCAGTCGCCAGCAGTGTTATGAGGAGGAATTGCATCTTGACGATCAGTAGGTTCGGTTGAGGATCCAGTTGGTGGCTACAGTCAGTTGTTCGCCATCACTGGTGGGGAAGACCTGGCGCAGGATTTTCTCCGCTTTCAGGAAGAAGGCATGAACCTCCTTTTCACCTTGAGCTACGATCCCCCCTTTGTGCAACAACTGCTGGAGTCGGTGCAGCATCTTATCATCGAGCGCCTTGATGAGTAGATACTGTTCGAATTCAGCTAACTGCTGCTCGTTGAACAGCTGCTGTGCCATCAGGGTAACATAGGTTTTTTTCCCGGCCAGTAGATCAGAACCAACCGGTTTGCCCAGTATTTTATTGGTGGAGAGAAAGTCCAGCAGGTCATCCTGGATCTGGAAGGCCATACCGATGTTGTAACCGAATTCCGCCAGTCCGGTAGCGACCTGCCGCTCCGCACCTGCCATCAGGGCGCCAAGTTCTACCGCCATCTCAATGAGGGCGGCGGTCTTCTTGGCGATCATGTTGCGGTAATCTTCCAGTGAGACAGTGGCAGAGGTCTCAAATTCCTTATCCAGTGCCTGACCTTCACACACCTCGACGACGGCGTCGGTGAAA
This sequence comes from Candidatus Delongbacteria bacterium, assembly GCA_016784425.1. Lineage (GTDB taxonomy): Bacteria > CAIWAD01 > CAIWAD01 > BS150m-G50 > BS150m-G50 > BS150m-G50. The sequence continues at coordinate 12,645 of JADHUQ010000042.1, forward strand.
GTTTTCAGCACCGGCTGAAAGTTGGGATAGTCGTTTTCGGTCAGCAGTCGATAAGCCAGTCCGATCAGACCGTCACCGCTGAGGATAGCGGTACCCTCGTCCCACCGCTTGTGGATGGTGGTCTGTCCCCGCCGCAGGTCGTCCTGATCCATGATATCATCATGCACCAGGGTGAAATTGTGTAACAATTCCACCGCCATGGCACCCTTCAACAGGAGTTGCCGATCACCCCCGAGCGATTCACCTGTCAGCAGGACCAGCAGGGGACGGATTCTCTTGCCGCTGTTTTTCAGGATGTAGCGGATGGGATCGTAGAGTGATCCGGGTGCGGTATAACCAGCCAACGCCGTACGGATCTCCCTGTCGAGCAGGTTGAGTTGATCTGGAAAGGGAAAAGGGGTACTCATCGAAATATTCGTTGAATTGAAAAACCGTTTTTTAAAATCGTCATTTCGGGAAAAAGCTTATAAAAATCAGAGAACCGGCGCTGGCACAGTTTCCTGATATCATATGTAAATTTGTCCGATCAGGCAGGCAAAGTCAAGCAGTACAATCTTCTACTGTCGCGGTCGGGCAGCTGCCAGCCACTGCAGGCTTGCATTCCAACAGGTGATCGGTTATCCTTAATGTCGGCACCAGCTGTCCAGCCCGAGACCAGCAGAATCGTTGGCATCCGGTACCATAAAACCTGGAGCAGAAAGTGAACAGCAAAGACCATCAGGAAGGACACCTGCAGGATATTCTGGATAGCCGGCTGGAAAAATTGAGCCGGATCCACCAGCTGGGTAGCGATTCCTTTCCCTATAACTACCAGATCAGTCACGACAGTGCGCGTCTGCTGGAGGATTTCTCCCGGCTGGAAGAGCAGCAGGAAGAGGTCAGCCTGGCCGGTCGCCTGATCGCGTTACGCCGCATGGGTAAAGCCAGTTTTGCCCATCTCCTGGACAGCAGCGGACGTCTGCAGCTGTTTGTACAGCGGGATGAGGTTGGTGAAGATAAATATGCTCTCTTCAAACTGCTCGATATCGGCGATCTGATCGGGGTGAAGGGTGTCGCTTTTCGCACCCGCGCCGGTGAGGAGTCGCTGCTGGTTAAAGAGCTGCAGCTGCTGACCAAGAATCTCTACCCGTTGCCGATCGTCAAGGAGAAGGATGGCCGTAAGTTTGACGCCTTCACCGACAAGGAACAGCGCTACCGCCAGCGTTATCTCGACCTGATCGTCAATCCGGAGGTGCGTGATACATTTCGTCGGCGCAGCCAGATAGTCCAGTATATGCGGGAATTTCTGCTGGAACGGGATTACCTCGAGGTGGAAACACCCGTATTGCAGCCGCTTTACGGTGGTGCCGCCGCCCGGCCTTTTGTCACACACCACAACGCCCTCGACACGCAGTTATATCTGCGGATCGCCAACGAGCTTTATCTCAAAAGGCTGATTGTGGGTGGTTTTGAGCGGGTGTTTGAGTTTGCCCGTGATTTTCGCAACGAGGGGATCGACCGTTACCACAACCCTGAATTCACCCAGCTGGAACTGTACGCCGCCTGGCAGGACTACACTTACACCATGGATCTCTTCGAGCAGATGGTGGCGCAACTGGCGGAGCGGTTGCACGGTACGACCAGGATCATGAAACAGGGAATTGAGATCGACCTTGCTCCCGGCTGGCCCCGGGTACCGATGCTGGAGTTGATCCGACAGCATACCGGTGAGGAGCTGTCCGGTAAAAGCGAGACCGAATTGCAGGCGATCGCTACCAGGCTGGGGCTGGAGCTGGAACCCGCCAGCAGCGCCGCCAACATCATCGACGAGATTTTCGGCCATTTCGTAGAACCGCAGCTGATCCAGCCGACCTTTGTCACCGACTATCCGGTGGCCATGTCACCCCTGGCCCGACGCCACCGCACGGCGGAGGGGCTGGTGGAGCGGTTTGAAGTGGTGGTGGCCGGCAAGGAGATCTGCAACGCCTTCTCCGAACTCAACGATGCGCAGGAGCAGAAAGCCCGCTTCCAGGAACAGCACACCCTGATCG
>JADHUQ010000043.1 GCA_016784425.1 Candidatus Delongbacteria bacterium
CTTGTCACTGCTATGCAGGTGCGGCAGGAAAGCCATTCCCGGCTGGACAGCACCCGTAAATTCCTGATGCAACTGGCTGATGATCAAAGCGTGGAGGCGGTATACATGGAATTCGAGGGACGCAATACCGTTTGCATCTCCACCCAGGTGGGTTGCGCGGTTGGCTGCCCCTTTTGTGCCACCGGCCGGATGGGTCTCCGGCGTAATCTGGAACCGGGTGAAATCATCGGGCAGCTGCATTTACTTCGGCATCAACTAAAGTTGTCTTTCACTAATGTCGTTTTCATGGGGATGGGTGAACCGTTTCACAATTACGAGGCGGTTATGCAGGCACTGGCCATCATGACCGATCCAGAGGGTTACGGCCTCTCCGCTCGACGGATCACGGTTTCCACCGCCGGGGTAGCGCCCCGTATCCGCGAGTTTGCTGAGGCGCCTGTGAAAGCCAAATTGGCGGTAAGCCTGTCTTCCCCCCGGGACGCTGTGCGGAATAAGCTGGTACCGCTCAACCGCCGCTATCCGCTGGCGGAGTTATTCGATGCACTGCATTATTATGCCGCCCGTACCCGGCACCGGATTACCTTCGAGTATGTGCTGTTGCGGGGAATAAATGACAGCGCGGCCGATGCCAAATTGCTGCGAAGCCTGTTGGGGCAATTGCCTGCGAAGCTGAACCTGATTGTATACAACACCACTGGTGAGGAATATGCCAGCGCAACCCGGGAGGATTTTATTCCTTTTTACGAGCGTTTTCTCGATGCCCCTTTCCCGGTCACTTTCCGTGAGAATCGCGGTGGTGATATCGATGCCGCCTGTGGACAGTTGTGGACCAGGAGCGTGTCATGATACAGCTATCCATTATTATCCTGCATTTCAACACATTGCAACTGACACGGGATTGCCTCAGCGCGATCAGAAAGTACCGGGGTGGATTGGAGCTGGAGATCCAGTTGATTGACAACGCCTCTACTGACGGCTCCGGTTTGCAGTTGTCAAAGGACTTTCCCGAGGTTCGCTTTCAGCGTCTGGAGCGGCCACACGGATTCAGCGAGGCCAATAACATCGCTCTGCGCCGGGCGGAGGGGCAGTATCTGCTACTGCTTAACTCCGACACCCTGTTCTACAACGATGCGCCGCAGCGGGCAGTGGAATACATGGAGCAACACCCACAGGTCGGGATCTGCGGTGTCCACCTGCACCAGCCGGACGGTACGTTCGATGTGGCCTGCCATCGGTCATTGCCGACACCAGCGGCTGCATTTTTCAAGATGATCGGACTTAGCCGGCTTTTTCCCCGCAGCGCCCTGCTCGCCCGTTACAATCTGACCTATCTTTCCCGAGAGAGTATTTTTCCGGTGGATGCTATCTCCGGAGCATTCATGCTGGTCAGGAGGGAAGCGTTGCAAGAGGTCGGGCTGCTGGATGAGGATTTTGAATTCTACGGGGAGGATATCGATTTTTGCTATCGGTTTCGCCAGGCCGGCTGGACGGTGATGTACAATGGCGACATCCGGGTTATACATATCAAGGGGGGATCAACCGATCACTCTGATCCCTGGACGATTAACAACTTTCATGATTCGATGCTGATTTTTTACAGCAAGCACCTCGCCCACCTTTATAGCGCTCCTCTCAACCTGCTCGTGCGGCTGGGGGTGAATCTGCGCAAGCGAATCTATTTGATACGGGCTGCCTACCTGCGTCACAAGTGGCATCGCTCCGGTACCAGCCAGCGGCCTTGATGACCGTTTTTGGTGTTTTTGTAGTGCCATTTGGGTGTCATTTGGGGTCGGACCTAGTTAACATTCTGTAATATTTGAAGTAACATCCGAATAAAGGGCGAAATAGGGGCTAAAACAGCCCTTTTTCAGCTTAAAATGGTGTGTGTTATTGGAGAATCACCGCAGCCAGAAAAAGGGCTGTTTTTCGGGTGAAAAACACTGCTTTAAGGGGTAAAATCAGCGATATCTCGCATCTATGTTGCTGTATCTTATAGACTAAACTGGGTCCGCCCCCGGGGCAAGCTAAAAGTTTGCGGATAACTATCGCACAACCAAAAACTTTTGTGTGGAATACATCCCACCCTGACGCAAGCGCAGAATGTAGACGCCCGCGGAAAGTGAAACTACATTATAGTAGGATGTCAGCTCCGTTACTGCGTCCCTCGGTGGGAGGGTAAAACATAACCGCCCCAGGATGTCGTAAACCTCCAGTGACTCCCAACCGGACGATTTCACTATCAACAGGTCCTGTACCGGATTAGGCGCGATCATTGTTGCCACTGGAATCGTTGGCGCCGACATCAGCGCCTCCATCTGGTTGAACGGAAGTTGTTCCAGGTCACAGAAAACATCCCGATCGGGATCCAGTTGAATTGCGGTAACCGGGAATTCCGGCAATAGCAGAAACTCGCGGTCTACGCTTTCCAGTAATAACTGTAGATCCTGGGTGTGCCCCTCACCCTGGAGGCGCAGCGTGAACGGGGTCAGGTATTCCCCTTGATAGGGCTCCTCGGCCAGGTGAATTAACACCCGCAACATACCATTGTCTTCCTGCCGCCAGCCATACTGAAACAGAGGTAGTCCGGAGGAGCTGATCCAGGAAAGAAAGATATCCTCAGTCAGTCGTGGTTCATTTAGCAGTGCGCTGGCGAAAAACTGCTCCGTGGTAGCTGTCCCCCAGGAGTAGTTGTCCAGATACCTGTTGAGCCCTGCGAAGAATATCTCATCACCGATATAGCGTCGCATCATGTGGATAATCCAGGCCCCCCGCTGATAAGTGTGGGCATTAAAGAGGGAGTCCAGTGGCGGATCCCAGGTGGGCAAGGATTCGACACCCGGCTGACGGGAGCGGTACTCCTCTTTCATCTCCAGCAGGCGGTCATGATAACCCTCATAGTTTTCGTGACCAAACCAGAGAGCATCGCACCAGGTCGCAAAACTCTCATTCAACCAGAGGTCACCCCAGTCGTCGCAGGTAACCAGATCGCCAAACCACTGGTGTGCCAGCTCGTGCGCCACCACGGAATCGAAGTTATTATTGCCCTGGATGAAGTTCTGCCCGTAGCTGGTGCAGGTTTGATGCTCCATGGCGGTCCACCCTTTGATGGAAACCATGTTGTATCCATGTTGGACGAAGGGGTAAGGTCCGAACAACTCGGAGTAAAACTCTACCATCTCTGGCAAATCCTGAAAATCCTGCTGGGCCGCCTGGAAAACAGAGGGATACACCTCAAAGTGGAGTGGCATCTGCATACCTGCTACAGTACAGCTCCAGTCCCAGCTGAGGTAGTCGGCCACAGCGGTAAAGATCAGGTAGGTGGAAATGGGGTAATTCTGCTCCCAGGTTCTGGTCACCAGTCCTGCAGCGGTAGTCTCTGAGACGAGGGAGCCGTTACCAACGGCGACATACCCCTCCGGTACGGTATAAACTAAACGCAGGCTGTCCGCCTTGTCGGCAGGATCATCTTTGCAGACAAACCAGGCCGCACTCCCCCAGGGCTCCGTCAGGGTGTAGGCTATAACCAAAGGGTGACCAGCGCCATAGCTGGAGAAAAATAGACCTTTGTAATCAGGGTGCCGTTCGCTACCGCTGTTGTACACTGGTAGCACCAGTAACTCGCCGCTGTGATACACTCGATCAAGTTGTATAATTAGGTCGTCACCAACCCGTTCCCAGCTCACACCGGGGGCAGCGACTGAATCCACAGTCAGGTTGCTGCGAACATTCAATACAATATCGGTCAGCGAGTCGGCCACAACAATGCAGCTGACTGCAACCTGCCCGCTGAAACGCCACGCCGGTGGGTCGATCAGGTAATCCAGCTGATAGTGAACCACATCAATGCGTTCGTCAATAGTACATTCGGGGTGTACCATAATGGTCGGCAGTTGCTTGTCAAAAAAGTGATCGTATTGCGCCCATGATTTTGGACTCAGGGACAACAGCAGTAGTACTGTTATCACAGTCTTGGATGATGTCGTAGCTGATAGATTTCGCCGAACAGTGTCTGTGATTTTCAAAACTGACCCTCCTGCGATCACACTAAAGATACCTTTTATCAGCAGAAATTCAGAAATGATTCTGCTGCGACCACTGAAGTTGTATCACGTTTTCGAAGTTCTTGCTCAGGCAGGGCTGGTTGGCTAACTTACCGACACCCGCCATAATCCGTTCGTAAGTAATTCCTGAGGGTTCGGCGCAAAGAGGAGCTAAGATGAAGCTGAGTGTGCTGCTGGAAGAAGTCTCATACCAGTGTAATCCCGTGGTAACTGATCTTGATATCGGTCGTATCACGTTCGACACTCGGCAGGTTACAGCAGACAGCCTGTTCGTCGCTTTGCGGGGTAGCATTCGGGACGGGCATCAGTATATCGCCCAAGCGCTCAGTAAGGGGGCGGTCGCCGTGCTGATCGATGATCCGGCTTTTGCCTCTGAGCGTACGATCCTGGTTGAAAACTGTCGCCAGTTACTGCCGGTGCTGGCACAGCGTTTTTTTGATAATCCCGCCCGTGAGGTTGGCCTTTACGGTATCACCGGAACCAATGGCAAGTCCACTACAGCATGGCTGATCTTCGAGCTGTTGCGGCAACAGAGCAGCCCGATTGGTTTGATCGGCACTATCCAGACGAAAATAGACGACACCTGGTTCCAGAATGAACTGACGACTCCCGATCCCCTGTTCCTGGCGCAGTTTCTACGTTATCTGATCGATCTCAAGGGGGAACATTGTGTTATGGAGGTATCTTCGCACGGTATCGTGCAGCATCGGGTGCAGGGGCTGCAATTTCACACGCTGATTTTCACCAACCTCACTCCGGAGCATCTGGACTACCATCATGATCTGGAAGAGTATTTTGCAGTAAAAGCTTCGCTGTTGCGTCAAAATCCCACAAGCAAACGGTTGATCAACATCGACACCGACTACGGGGGACAGCTGGCACGGGAACTCGATGGTTGTATCACACTCTCGCTACAGGAAGAGTCGGCTGACTTCTATGTCTCACGGGTGGACTACGGCAGCACTGGTACCCGTTTCACTGTCCGTCATCAGGGATTCGGGGTGATAGTAAACTCACCACTGCTGGGTGCCTACAATGTAGATAATGCCCTGGCAGCACTGGCGGCTGTTACCGTCAACGGTACTCCACTGGCTACGGCTGCACAGCTGCTGAAAAGCGTTGCCCAGATCCCGGGTCGCATGGAACGCTTCCAGTTACGTGATGGTGGTACCCTCATTGTCGACTATGCTCACACTCCGGATGCTTTTGACAAGTTGTACCAGGAGATTGAACGCCTCGATTATCGACGGGTGATCACAGTCTTCGGTGCAGGCGGTGAACGTGATCGTCAGAAACGACCGGTGATGGGTGAACTGGCCTGTCGTAACAGCGAACTGGTATTCCTGACCGATGATAATCCCCGTCGTGAAGACCCTGCCCGTATTGTCGAGGATATTCTGACCGGTTGTTCCCGGGGCAGTGTGGAGATAATCCATGATCGCACCGAGGCTATCACAGCCGCTTTGAGCCATGCCGGAGCAGGTACGGTTGTGCTGCTGCTGGGAAAAGGACATGAGACCTACCAGGTGATCGGGGAGGAGAAACACTATCTCAACGAAAGGGAGATCATTGCACCATATACTCTCTGAAGGACCGCTGCTGATATTGGGTGCCGGCATCTCCGGACAGGGGGCCGCCCGGCTGTTGGTGCAGCATGGCTATCAATGCACTTTTTTCGATGAACGACAGCAGTTATCAGATACTGTTTCTGATCCCGCATTAATCCGACCGGAGCGGTTTCGAGCAGTCGTGGTAAGCCCCGGCTTCGCCCCGACACACCCGGCGATAAGAGCAGCACAGGCTGCAGGAATCCCCCTGTTTTCAGAGGTGGAAATTGCGATCGCACACAGTACCGCGCCCTATATCGGGGTCACCGGATCAAATGGTAAAACCACCACGACCGCTCTGTTGGCGCATCTGTTGCAGGCTCAGGGGGAGAATGCGCTGGCTGTCGGCAATATCGGTGAGGCATTCTGTGAAGCTCTTCTCGAACAGCCGCATCCCGATCGTTTTGTGGTGGAGTTCTCCAGTTATCAGCTGGAGAATTTTGAACCGGTACGCCCGGCTGCTGTAGCAGTACTGCTGAATATCTCACCGGATCATCTGGAACGTCATGGGACTTTGGAGCGCTATATTGACGCCAAGTTCAACCTGGCGCGTCAGGCGGAAACACTGGTTTATAATGCGGATGATCCCGCGCTGGAGTTGCTGCCCACAATCTTGCCGGAGTTACCCTGTATTACATTTGGTATCAACAATCCTCAGGCGCAGATCCAGCTGCATGATGACATAATCAATACCGGTATTCCCCTGTCGACGGCTGGCTATCAGCTTAAAGGGGAGCACAACCTGCTCAATGTCATGGCCGCCCTCGCCACCTGTCGTCTGCTGGGTTACGATCCGGAACGGGTTAATCGGGCGGTAGCTGCTTTTACGCCACTGCCGCACCGTCTTGAACCGCTGGCTACCATCAACGGGATTGCCTTTATCAACGATTCCAAGGCCACCAATGAGGATGCTGTCAATTACGCCTTGAAGACATTCCCGGACCAGAGCGTCCACCTGCTGGCAGGAGGAATTGTCAAGACAGATGACCTCTCTTCGTTACGAAAAGAATATGAACGCAGCGTGATACAGCTTTATCTCTTTGGCCGGGACCGCGACCGTATTCTGAAGGGTCTGGGGAATCCGACAAATGTATCACTTTTCGATAGTATGGCGGAAGCCCTGGCGGCGGCGGCGGCAACAGCTGCACCGGGTCAGAAGGTGTTACTGTCGCCGATGGGAGCCAGCTTCGATCAGTTCAAGAACTTCGAAGATCGGGGAGATCACTTCCGGGAACTGGTCAGGCAGCTTGATGTCAGGGTGGAGCGGAATCTCTAACAGCTTGGGAGACAGGATGGCCAACGGTTTGAAATCAGCACCTATCGGCGTGTTTGACTCCGGTATCGGCGGACTATCGGTGATGGCGGAACTACTCCAGACTGTGCCGGGTGAAGATATCATCTACTTTGGGGACACCGCCCGGGTACCATACGGGACTAAATCCGACCGGGCAATAATCAGCTTCTCCCGGGAGATAACCCGTTTCCTGATACGTCAGGGGGCTAAGGTGATCATCATCGCCTGCAATTCAGCCTCTGCGGCAGCATTGCCGCTGCTTCGTGAAGAATTTGACCTGCCTGTTTTCGGTGTGATCGAGCCTGGTGCCGACGCCGCTGCCAGGCGTACAAAGAACCGGCGTATCGGCATCATCGGCACCACCGCTACTATTCATTCACGCGCATACCAGAGGGTGCTCGAGAAGATTGCTCCCGACACTCAACCATTTTCCCGCGCCTGTCCGCTGTTCGTGCCACTGGTCGAAGAGGGAATGGTGGACCACCCGATTACCTGGCAGACAGCTGAGCACTACCTGCTACCGGTCAGAGAGGCGGAGGTCGATACTCTGATCCTCGGCTGTACCCACTACCCTTTGCTACGCGCTGTGATACAGGATACGATGGGTGCGGAGGTCACTCTGGTAGACAGCGCCAGAGAAACTGCTCGTTTTGTCGCTGCCCAGCTGAGCGAGCGCAACCTGCTCAATCCCAGTCTCTCAGAGGGCTATCGCAAGTACTTTCTTAGCGATCAATCCCCCAATTTCCAGCGGGTGGGTTCACTGTTCCTCGACGGATTTGTGAATAACCTGACGGTGGTTGATGTGGAGAGTGATACGTTTCGGGGGTAGAGGGGGTTTGAACTTAATACTCTTAATCAGCTACTTTTGTCTCTCCAGACGCCCAGGAATCTCTGGACCTGATGTTATACCGCTGCTCGCAGAGAAAGTCCTTTTGAGAAGGTCAGAACCCGCCTGGGCTCAGTTACGAGGTTGGGAAGAGATCAACTGAAGGGGGGGATGTTCGTTTATCTAGACTACTTCTTGTCGATGAGTTTTGCCTGGCAGGTCTATTGATTCTTATCGCCGGATCAATTCTTCACGGCCCGGGCCTACCGAAAGCAGCTTGACCGGTGTCTCACATATTTCCTCAATACGGGCGACATAGCGCCGGGCTGCATCCGGCAACTCACTGAAAGTGCGAGCCGCGCGGGTGCTGCTCTGCCAGCCTGGTAGCGTTTCATAAACCGGCTCCGGTCTGTGGTCCCCGGCAAGTTCAGAAGGGGGGAAGCAGTCGTACAGTGTATCCTCCTGCCGATAACTGCTGCAAAATTGTATCTCCGCCATATCATCCAACACATCCAGCTTGGTCAGAGCTAATTCGGTAGTTCCGTTGAGACGGCAGGCAAAACGGGCCAACGGACCGTCAAACCAACCACAACGTCTGAGGCGACCGGTTGTAGCACCGTATTCCCCAGCCTGCTCCTGGAAATTGCGGGCAAAATCAACATCGCTGAATTCGGTTGGAAACGGCCCCTCGCCTACCCTGGTGTTGTAAGCCTTCAAAACACCGATAACCCGCCCGACGACTCCAGGCGGTAATCCGGCGCCGACACACGCTCCCCCACTGGTGGGATTTGAGGAGGTAACATAGGGATAGGTCCCGTGGTCTATGTCGAGCAACGCCCCCTGGGCGCCTTCCAGCAGGATATTCTTACCTGCCCGCATCATATTATGCAGCAGAGTGAATGTATCACAGCTGAAGGGGCGCAACAATTCAGCCTGCTCCAGTACCTGTTCTATCAGATCTTCCTGCAAGGGTTCTATCTGGTGAACCCGTGTCAGCAACCGGTTGACTTCTGCCAGCTGCGTCTGCAACCGTTCCCTTAGGGTGGCGGTTTCAGCCAGTTGGCCGAAACGCAGGCCGGTTCGCGCATATTTGTGTGAGTAGGTTGGCCCGATACCTCGCCCGGTAGTACCTATGAAGCTGTCACCCTTGGCTGCTTCGTTGAGCTGGTCCAGCTCCCGGTGCCAGGGGAGAATCACGTGAGCCGCTCGCGAAATCCGCAACCGCGCACCCACCTCGATACCGCTTTGCTCCAGCATCCGGATCTCTTCCAGCAGCGATTGTGGATCGAGTACTACACCATTGCCGATAACACAGACAACACCAGAGTGGAGGATACCGGTCGGCAGGTGATGCAGCACTGTTTTTACATTCCCGACGACAACAGTGTGCCCGGCGTTGGGTCCCCCCTGGTAACGGACGGTTGCATCCATGCCGTTGCTGAGCGCATCGACAATCTTGCCTTTTCCCTCGTCACCCCACTGGAGACCAGTCAGTACTGCAACTTCATAAGCCATACATGAAAAAGCCTCCCGGATGGAGGCTTCCTGATTATTTCTTTTTCAACAATTCCTGCCGCTGAGATCGCATTTGCCATTCCAGCACCACCGGTGATGCAATAAATACGGAAGAGTAGGTTCCTACCAATACCCCCACCGTCAGAGCGAAGGCGAAGTTATGGATCACATCGCCACCGATGAGTAAAAGAATGAGCGTCACGAAGAGGGTAGTCATGGAGGTCACGATCGTACGGGAGAGCGACTCGTTGATGGAGCGGTTGATTACCTCGTCATAAGCGACGGTGTTTTTCAGCTTCTTGATATTTTCCCGGATCCGGTCGTAAACCACGATGGTATCGTTAAGCGAGTAGCCGATAATCGTCAGGAAAGCACCGATGATAGCCAGTGATATCTCGTAGTTCATCAGCGAGAAGATACCCAGAGTAATCAATACGTCGTGCGCCAGCGCCACAATTGCGCCCACGGCGAACTTGAACTCGAACCGGATTGTCAGGTAGAGGATGATGAAAAACATCGCAATCAGGATCGCCCAGAGAGCGGCGGCCTTGAGTTCGTTGCCAATCTTCGGTCCGACCTTATCCACACTCAGAACCTCGTAAGGGTTATCGGAAAAGCTTTCCTGCAATTGTGTCAGTACCTGGCTGCTGATATCCCCCATTGATTCCTCGGCACTCAACTTCATGGCGATATGTTCTTTGCCGTCCTGCCCGATGATGGCTTTCACCTCGATACTGGTCAGGTTTAGCGGAACCAGGGCGTTACGAACTTCACCTTCAGGGATATGCTCCTGGAAGCTCACCATGATTTCGGTGCCACCGGTGAAATCGATGGCGTAGCGGGGACCGCCGTGCAGGATGAGAGAACCGATGCCCAGCAGAATCACCACAGCCGAAATAATGTATCCGGTACGGCGCTGCTGAATAATGCGGAATTTTGGGTCTACCAGAAACTTCATATCTAAAAACTCCTAGATGCTGATTTTTTCAACTTTGTCCCGACTGCCGTATAAGAAATCGAAGATCAGGTGCGAAACTACGATGGCAGTGTACATTGAAGCGACAATACCGATCATCAGGGTGATGGCGAAGCCCTTCAGGGGACCAGTTCCGAACTGGTACAGAACCAGGGTGGCAATCAGGGTGGTGACATTGGCGTCCAGAATAGTGGTAAACGCCCGGTCAAAACCGCTCTCGATCGCGGCCTTTACCGTTTTACCAAAACGGCGTTCCTCACGAATACGCTCGAAAATCAACACATTGGCATCAACCGCCATACCGATAGTCAGGATGACACCGGCTATTCCAGGCAGTGTCAGCGTGGCGTGGAAAGCGGCCAGTACCGCGGCCATAAAGAGCATGTTCAACATCAACGCCACCACTGCAATCACACCAGCGAGATGGTAGTAGACCATCATGAACAGCATGACCACCACTAAACCCAGCAGGACGGCAAAGGAACCGCTGCGAATTGAGTCGCGACCCAGGGAGGGTCCGACGGTCCGTTCCTCAATAATGTCCACCGGAGCCGGCAGCGCACCGGCGCGGAGCACGATAGCCAGATCTTTGGCTGACTCCATGCTCTCCATACCTTCAATGACACCCCGTCCGTGGGGAATTTTACTGCGAATGTTGGGGGCCATGAAAACCCTGTTGTCCAGCACGATGGCTAGACGGCGGTCGATGTTGTCTCCCGTAACCCGTCCGAAAGTGCGAGCACCCTGTTTGTCGAGTTCAAAAGAGACGACCGCCTGACCGGCGCGCCCGGTAGAGTATCCCTGGTCAACATCGGCATAAGCGTTCTTGAGATACTGACCGGTAAGGGCTGCTTCCTTTTTGATCAGATAGAGGGGGAAATAACGCAGTCCTGCCTGACCCGGATCGGTTTTACGTCCCCAGATAAATCGTAAATCCGGGGGGATCAATTTGATTACTCCCGGGTCGGCCAGGATTTCTTTGATCTGGTTGATATTATCTTCAGCAACAGCGTAGCTACCCTGGAAGTTGACAAAGTAGGAAAGGAAGGGCTCCTCTTCGGTAGCACGGGTCAGGTCGGCTTCAGGTGACAACTCTTCCTGCTGCAACTGGGTGAGTGGACTTTCACCAGCATCATCGGTGGTGGCGGTCTCTGCTTCCGCTCCCGGCTGTTCTGAAACTGTTTCCTCTCCGGTCTCTTCCTCTGTAACTGCCATGGCTGCAGCGAGAGAATCCGGATCCATCCCTTTCATATAATCGTTGATAGCGGTGAAGATGTTATTGGTGATATCCATCTCCGCGACCAGAGTGAACTCAAGCTGAGCGGTTTTACCGATCAGTGCCCGCGCCCGCTGGGGGTCGTCTACACCTGGTAATTCGATGATGATGCGTCGCTGTCCCCGTTTCATAATCGACGGTTCGGTCAAACCAAATTCATCGATCCGGTTGCGCAGAATTTCCAGTGAGCGGTTGATAGCATCGGTCGCCTGCTCCCGGATGTAATCCATGATCTCAGCATCGGTTTGTCGTGGTTCGCCGAAGTAGCGGTTCAGCGGTACGGCTGATTCGGTAAACTTGGTGGTTACCAGGTCGTAGAAATCCTCCGAGACATGCATCTCGTCAGCAATACTGCTGCTGATCTCTTCAAACTTGGCGTCCTTGTGGTGAGCCAGGTTTTCCATCAACCGGATCAGGTCCACTTCGAGCTGGAGATACATACCACCCTGCAGATCAAGACCAAGCTTGAGGGCTTTTGCTTTCAGTTCGGGAAGATCGCCCCGTACCATCAGCGTGTCAGTCTGCGCTTCGCTCAGTGTGAAATACTTGACTGTAGGATAGACGAAATAGCCGGCCAGAACGATAAAGGCGGCCACCATTATCCAACGTGCTTTGTTGTTGCGACTCATCGGGTTGCTTTAACTCCTCTTAATCAAAAGTTGCAAGCTTTTAATCTAGACCAGATTTATCACCCTGTCAAGTCTAGTTAACCAGGAGTGATAATAGAGGTGTGAAGGGAAAATGTGAGACGTAGCTTCGAAGTGGTATTTGCAGCCGGGCAGGTGGCCGGTCGGCGTCATCCAGGCATTAGAAAGCGATGTTGTATTTCGGGAGATTTGCGGCGCAGTAATTCTGCAGTAAGCGTTGCCGCCATCGTTACTCACTCTCGATAAACCTCCGGATCACACCCGTCACAACCTCGTGACACACTGAGCCTGTTCTACCACGACGTGATCGCGAGGGTCAACCCCAGCTGGAGGGTAAAGATGTCGACCTTGCCGGCACCCTCGGTCGGATAAGTCTTTATAACCAGCTGTTCAAAGTCGTGACTCTCATAGTGAACCTTGGCGGTCAGACCAAGAAAGCTGGTGAGAAAATACCAGCAGTCCGCTTCAGCCGTAAGGTAACGATCAGCGAGACTGCTACCGCCGAGTTCTTTCGCGTCGGCGTTGAATCCGAAGTTGTAGCAAACCGCAACATGACTGCAGAAATGTTCATTCACCAGCCACTGGTGCCCCAGCCCCAATCCGAACCCGACTCCCGCTGCCCGGTATTCATCCTTCTCCACGTTGTCCGCGTCGATCTTGTACCAGTCAAGCAGATTGTAAGCAATATTGAATTTGCCGGGACCGCTATCGAGAACGGAGACACCACCCCGGAAACGGAAAATCCGGACTGACTCCACATCGTGAATATCATCGTCAGCCATCTGTTCCACACTCTGGGAGAGGACCAGATTATTGAAGATGCGCATCAACCAGTTGACATCTATGCTCCAGAAGCCGGACTGAGAGATTTGTGTAACACCAATATCAAAATAGGGTTGCGGTGCTTTGAAGGTTGGATACTTCTCAGTCTCAAATGTCAGCGTGCTGTTGTTGGAGTAGAAGTCATACATCAATCGCCACTCAGGCGCCTGGCGGCCATGCCCACCGAAAGCCACTGGTACAGAAGTCAGGATAAGCAATAAAATTACCGCTAAATTTTTCTTCATGTTGTCCTCCCGGTTTCTCTTCCGTCCAACCCTGGCGGCGCACAAAATGATACCACCAATGACGGATGTAACACAATCGTCAGATACATCGGTCATCTTGAACCGGGAACAGGGTCTGCTTATCTCATGTGAGTGGCAAGGACTAATCTGAACTGCAGGTATTACTTCCCTTTCCCTGACTGGCATCCCAAATTGTGTCTCTATTTACCGGCTTCCGTGATCACTTCGCAACTGAAGCCGGCCTCAACCTGTGGAGACAAAAATGTGTTGTTTTTCTGAATTGGTGAGGATAACCGACACCTCCGTGAGTGACTTCCGATTCTGGCGAGAACCGTGCAAATCGCCTCTCAAGGATCGTCTGCGGATTTTCCTGCTGGTTGTCACACTGCTCCTGCCGTTGGTTTCTCTGCAGGCCGCGACGGAGCCCCCTTCAGTTGATCCCGCCAAAATCTGGACACTGCCGGAGCTGGTCGACCTGGCCCGCCAGAATAATCCCGATTATCGGATCGCCGCCTGGGAACAGGGATTAAGTCGTTACCTGCGACTGCAGGCAGCCGGCAACTTTCTACCCAGCCTGAGCAGTTCTGCCTCGTTTTCCCAGAGCAACTCCCGTCGCATCTCCTGGATCGGTTTCGAAGGGGAGCCAGTAGACATTCCAGAAGCAATTACCAGTATTTCCCGAAGCTCCCGCTATTCGCTTTCCGGTTCACTCTCCCTTTTTAACGGTGGTCGTAACCTCCTGGAATGGATGGCCGCAGATCACAATATCACTGCGACCGGCCTGCAGCTGACCAGCACCGACCAATGGCTGGTGTACCAGGTCACCAGCGCCAGTTACCAGACGATGGCGGCCGCTGAGCAGCTGACCGGTACCCGCAGTTTCCTGGAGGAGCAACAGGACAAGTTCGAGCGCACCCTGGAACTGTACCGGCTCGGAGTCAACACCCATCTCGATACCCTCCAGTCCTGGATTGACCTGCTCAACCAGCGCAATGCCCTGCTGGAAGATGAGAACAATCTCGCCATGCAACAGGCCACGCTCAACGAGCTGCTGGGGCTGCCGGTCGACGCCAAGTTGCAATTTGCTCCACCAGCACAGATGATCAATCCTGAATTGCTGCAACAGGAGGAGCTGCTGGCACAAGCCCTGGAGCTGAACCCCAACCTGCAGCTGCTGCGAAATGATATCGAACTCAAACGGATCCGGCAATGGCAGGCTACCGCCGCTTATCTCCCGACACTGGATGCGGAATTCTCACTCTCCGCCTCCGCT
>JADHUQ010000044.1 GCA_016784425.1 Candidatus Delongbacteria bacterium
AGATCGATAGAGCTGGTCAAGCGAATGGGGTTACGTAAGGATCAGTACGAGTTCCAGATGTTACTGGGTGTTCTGCCGGAGTTGCGCCGTCAAATCATTGCCACCGGTCACAGGCTGAGGGTCTATGTCCCCTTTGGTGAAGCCTGGTTTGCATATTCTACCCGGCGCTTACAGGAGAATCCTTCGCTGGTCAACCACTTCATGCGCGATTTCTTCCGCTCACACAAGTAGATTTACAGCATGATGTCAGCGTCCGGCAGCTGCCGTTTTCGCCTGCTCTGTACCACGGATAAGGGATATCCTGAATCAGCTTCTGCGCCAAAAAGCTGCAGCAGCCGCTTCAGACGCGCGACAGATAATTACGCTCCATCTCCTGCAACTGCTCAACCGTATTCACCCCCTCTATCTCCAGAGGATCAGCAGCAATTACCGCCTGTACCGGTAAACCCTCTTTTGTAGCCATTACGACCACATCGGTTAGATAATACTCCCCCTGGGCGTTATCCGGCTGGAGGGCGTGTAACCGTGCAAAAAGGAGCTCACTTTTGAAGAGATAAATGCCGGTGTTGATTTCGTTCAGGGTCAACTCAGCCGGAGTGGCATCACGCTGCTCCACGATTTTCTGAACAGCGCCGTCCCGGTTACGTACAACCCGCCCATACCCGGCAGGGTCCTCTAGGAGCGCGGTCAGGATGGTGATGACACTCTCAGTTTCGCGATGTACACGCACCAGCTCCGCGATTGTTTCCTGACGCAGTAGCGGCACATCACCGGAAAGCACCAGGATGTCTCCACCAAAACTATCGAACTGTAACTCTGCCTGTTGCACGGCATGTCCCGTTCCCAGCTGCGGTTCCTGGACAACGGTTTCCACCGGATATGCAGCCAGGGCGGCTTTAACGGCTTCCCGGTGATGACCGATAACGACCACGGTTTTTTCAGGTTGACTGCCCCGGGTCTGCTCTATCACATAGTGAATCAACGGTCGCCCGGCCAACTGATGCAGGACCTTGGCGATATCTGATTTCATACGGGCGCCTTTACCCGCGGCCAGGATAACGATTCCCAGGGGTGGGCTCTGTTCCAAGTTTACTCCAGATTAGGGATTGATCAGGGCGATAGCGTTGGTTGTCGCTTCGTCTGACGTGGCCAAAATAGTGTTGTCAATCAGACGGGTTTTCCCCACGCTGCCAGCCACAGCTATCAGCAGCGGATACTCAATACTCGTCAATTCTGTCAGTGTTTCCCAGTTCAGGCAGGAAAGATATTCCAGGACAAAGCCGGGGAAGTCCAGCAATTTTGCTCTTCCCAGTTCCAGCAGTCGCGCTGTATCACCTTCACCGGTGGTGATGGCCTGCTGCATACGCTGCAGCGTAAGACTCAATGCTCTGGCCTGTTGTCGCTCTTTTCCCTGCAGATAACTGTTACGGGAAGACATCGCTACACCGTCCGTCTCCCTTACAGTTTCTCCTTCCACAATCCCAACCGGCAGATGAAAGTCGCGTACCATCTGTTTGATCAGGAATAGCTGTTGAGCGTCCTTGCGGCCGAAGGCAGCCAGGTGGGGTTGACAGATCTGTAAAAGCTTGAGTACTACGGTACCGACGCCACGGAAGTGCGCCGGGCGTTTGTTGCCGCACAGCTTTTCCGCATGACGCTCAAATACAACGTAGCTGGCATAGCCTTCGGGATAGATAGTGTTCACCGCAGGTTGGAATAGCAGATCGACCGGGATGCCTGCGCAGAGTGCATGATCCCGTGCCAGGTCAACCGGATAGATGGCCAGATCCTCGCCGGGTCCAAACTGGGTCGGGTTGACAAACAGTGATACTACCAGCTGGTCAACCAGGGGGCGCAATTGCCGCATCAACGAGAGATGTCCTTCGTGCAGGTAGCCCATGGTTGGCACCAGCCCGATATGGGCACCCTCTTGCCGCAACTCCGCCACCCGCGCCTGCATGAGTGCCGGCTGCACCACAATCTCCAGCGCCATCAGAAGCTTTCCTTTTCACCCGGGAAATTGCCCAGCTTTATATCCTGGACATAAGCGGCAACCGCCTGTCTTATCTCTTCAGCCAGCTGGGCATAATGTCGCACAAAGCGGGGTTTGAAATCTTCAAACAATCCCAGCATATCGTAATTTACCAGCACCTGGCCGTCGCAACCGACACCCGCACCGATGCCTATAGTAGGAATCTTGAGCATAGCTGATATCTCCGTAGCCAGATCAGCCGGTATCTTCTCCAGTACCAGTGAAAAACAGCCGGCCGTTTCCAGGTCACGGGCAGCCTGGATGATCTGCTGTCGCTCACTGTCACTCTTTCCACGCAGACTATAACCGCCAAACTGGTGTATCGACTGTGGTGTCAATCCCAGGTGGCCCATCACCGGAATACCAGCCTTAGTGAGCAGTTCGACCGTCTCGCAATAGGCTCCCTCAATCTTGACCGCCTCCGCGCCCCCCTCCTGCATTATTCGACCGGCGTTACGCAGCGTCTCCCGGGGGGAGATCTGGAAGGTCAGAAATGGCATATCGGTGACCAGCAGTGCCCGTTTGACACCGCGCCGGACCGCCCGAGTATGGTAGATCATCTCATCGAGTGTTACCGGCAGTGTGTTTTCATAACCTGCAAAAACCATCCCCACCGAGTCGCCCACCAGTATACAGTCGACCCCAGCCTGATCCTCCAGCGTGGCAAAAAGCAGATCATACGCTGTCAGGACGCTGATCTTCTCGCCCTGCTCCTTCAGTCGTTGTAACTGAGGAACCGTGATTTTGTTCAGCTTGCCTTCTTTACTCAAAACTTTCTCCAATTATGCCACCACCCAGCACCACATCATTCTGATAGAATACCACTGATTGACCGGGTGTTATCGCCCGACGGGCAGTATCAAAGCGCACTTCCACTGTTTCTCTGGTCAGCGGTGTAATCAGGCAGTCCGCCCCGGGATCATGATAACGTATCCGGGCAAAGGCGTGAAAGGGTAACTGGGGTGGCGGGATTTGCCAGTTCACTCTCCCTGCCCTGAGTCCACATCGAAACAGCCCCTCCCCGGTGGTAATGGTTATCGCGTTTGCCTTCGCATCGATTGCACTGATAAAATGGGGTTGCCCCAGGGCAATCCCCAGCCCTTTGCGTTGACCGATGGTATAATAGGGAATACCCCGGTGTCTTCCAATAATGTTACCTGATTCATCCTGGATTGGTCCCGGTTGAACAGCAGCCATCTCCCGGGGATACTGATCCCGCAGGAAGTTGCCATAATCACCTTCCGGTATAAAACAGATGTCCTGGCTTTCAGGGTTGTCCTTTACCGGGAGATTGAGGTTTGCCGCCAGACGGCGGGTTTCCGATTTAGCCAGTTCGCCGAGAGGGAACAGTGTTTGCCGCAGCGCTTCTAGAGGCAGATTCCAGAGTGCGTAGGATTGATCCTTGGCGGTATGCAGGGCTCGGGCAAGTTGCGTCTGTTCACCCTGTCGCAGCAGGCGGGCGTAATGACCGGTAGCCAGGAGATCCGCACCCAGCTCTTCCACCAGAGCCAGCATGAAACGCCATTTGATCTCACGGTTGCAGACAACACAGGGATTGGGAGTATGCCCCTGTAGATACTCCTGGAGAAACTCATCTACGATTGTCCGGCGAAACTGATCCCGTCGATCCAGGAGATGATGGGTAATCCCCAGCTGCTGGCAGATGGCCCGCGGATCAGCAAAACGCTCCTGCAGTTGCTCCTCAGACTCACCGGGAGGACTCCAGAGATGTAAGGTGGCACCACTGACCTGGTACCCCTGCTCCAGCAAGAGTGCCGCCGCTACGGCGCTGTCGACTCCACCCGATAGAGCCACTACAACATGACCTTTTTTCAAGCGCTGCCATCCTTTCCTGCCACCACCTGCTCGTTTTCACTATACTTCCTGCACCAGAGGAGTGCTTCCTCCCGCAGCTCCAGATTGTCAGCCTCGGCCAACTGCAGTATTTCACAGACCACTTCAGCTGCGACACCTACCCGCATTGCACCACGCAGGTGGGAGCGCAGCTGGCGGGGATAGCCCTTCCAGAGCAGGATGGCAATTGTGATCAACTCGCGTACCTGTATCGAAAGCCCTGGACGGGACAAAACCCTGCCGTAACCCTCGACCAGAAACCAGCTGCTCAGGTCGGGTGAAAGCGCCTGTACATCAGTTATCAATTTGTCGGTGCTTTCACCATATATCAGTTGGCAAAGCGCCGCTCCCCGTCGACGCCATTCTGCCAGTTGCCGGGCACTGTACTCCTCCCGCAGCTCCCCTGTGTTGGCAGGCCAGAACCGGTTCAAACGTCTGAAGCCCTCCAGCGCAGCCGGATAACCATCAAAGAGACAACACTGCAGCAGGGTCTCCTCCACAGCCATCCGTGTGAGTTGCAGCTCGCGTACAGCCACTATCAATTCACTGAACAGTGTCTCCTCCTGCCGCACATTCGCCTGTGCCAGCAGGGGGAGAAAAAAAGACTCCGCGTTCGACGGAGTCCTGGCAACCAGTCTTCGCAATGCATTGGTCACTGTCATCAGTTGACTTCCGGATGTTCCTTTTTGATCCGCTGTTCGATCTCATATTCAGCGTTCTGACGCCACTCCCGGGAGCGGGCGGCTTCCCGCAGTTCATCCACAGCCTCCTGCCAGTACTCCTGTGATTGCAACGCCCGGGCTTTCTCCCAATGCAATGCGCCACTGATGTAGGATTTGTTCTGACGCAGTTTTGTCAGGAAACTGATTCCTTCGTCAGCAGCCTGGAGAGCCAGATCAGGTTGTCCACAGTTGTTGTAGGCAGCTGCCAGTAACTGGTAGAGTTGTGATTTACGATTATCCTCAGCAGAGCCGCCAGCACTGACCAGAGTCGTAATGGCTGCGCGACAGTTGCTGTTGAGTTGAATCTTGGCCAGTTCAATCGCTGCCAGGCTGTAAGCAGGTTCAATCTTAAACGCCTTTTCGAAATGTCCGGCAGCCTGGGTCGTGCGTTTCTTTTCCAGTGACACTTTACCCAGCTGGTACCAGGCCTTGTAATAAGTGGAATCACAGCTCAGCGCCTGACGTAGACGAGATACCCCGTCGTCGATCCGGTTGAGGTTGTTGATGTAAAGAGAGCCCAGGTTATAATTGGCGAGGGTAGCGCAATCTGGTGCCATCTCAATTGCTTTAAGATAATCCGTTTCTGCACCCGAAAAATCATCGTTCCCTTTGCGGGCGATGGCGCGTCCGAGGTAAAGGAGATGCATGTCAGGACAGTCGACAATCGCCTCATCCAGCAAAACAATCGCCTGATCATACTGGCGCAGACGCAGGGCGGAATTGGCGTCATTATATTTGCTCTGACAACCAACCCGCTGTTTGTCCTCAGCTTGAGCCATGGCAAATTCCGCCTTCATCCTGTCATATTCAACGATCAATTCATCATATTGCGCTTTGTAGATATCGTAATTAGGCTGGTCTGTTTCCATTTTCTGTATAAGATCACGCAGTTCAACTTCAAGGTTCTGGATATCTTCGGCAGTGACAGCGGCCAGGGCGGCAATTGCCAAGGTTAGCAGGACGCAGAGCACCATGATTCGTTTAAACATCTTTTCTCCTTACTGAAGCTATTTTTTGCCGCAACTATCAACGTTAGGAACATCTGTTGCTCCTTGGGCTCTTAAGGATCATATTCCAACCGCGGCAGTTCCAGTGAGCCTCATTTTGAACCTACGCAATTTTCGTTCCAGAAGATGTCTCCTCAAGACAAATCGTTTGTATATTCCTGAGGGTAGTTCCTTCCTACCGGTCAATATAGTTTGAGTATTACTTTAACCAGATCGCCATTTATTCTAATATTTCATAACCATAGTATTTCTCAGTTTAGTTGACCGTCTGAGTTAGTGCATTTCGGGAAATTCTATTTAGCGATGCCGCTGTCGTATTATGTGCAGACATTTCAGGTTAGCATCACTTAATATCACCAATACAGGGATCGACCTGATGCGGAACCTGAGTCATGGCAGATAGCAAACACTACTCAGCGGTTGCTTCATGTTGCTATCGAACTACCTACTAATTGACTTTAGCTTGCTTAAAATATACACTAATATCTATTACTGATAACAGGCGACAAAGCTCCTTCATTCCAGATAACAAAAACCCCGACAAGCGCCGGGGTCAATGCCGAAGGCCGGATTTGAACCGGCACGCCCTTGCGAGCACTACCCCCTCAAGATAGCGTGTCTGCCAATTTCACCACTTCGGCGAATATATTTATTCAATTGGCTGATCAGGAATGTTCCTGTCAGTATTTTTCCCACTTTCCGTGAAGCCTTTCAAGGACTATTGACCCTCGATCGGTTCTTCTGTAGTCACCGGGGTTGGATTCGTAGTTTCACTGAGCGGTAACTGACCAGGCTGCAACGGTTCCACCGCTGGAATATCAGGCAGGACACCACTGGAACTTTCATTCATCCTCTGCTGGACCAGAGACCGTGGTCCCTCATTGGATGGAGATTCGATGATGACCAATACCACGGTAAACGACATGAAAATGGTAACCAGCCAGATGGTCGCCTTGTGTAGAATGTTGGCAGCCTGCCTGGTGCCGACAGCCATGTCGGATTGGGCCATCGCGCCAAAAGCGCCGGAGAGCCCTCCTCCTTTGGAAGCCTGCATCAATATAATAATCATCAGCAGGGAGGCGGTAAGAATAATCATACTCAAAAGAAAGACATACATAGTATCCTCAATTCAAATTACGGTTAGGCCAGACTCTCGGCGGCATTGATAATAGCAGCAAAATCCTCAGCTTTCAGAGCAGCGCCACCAACCAGTGCGCCGTTGATATTTGCACAGCTGAACAGCTCGGCGGCGTTGTCGGGTTTAACCGAACCGCCATAGAGAATGCGCATACCGGTAGCGACCTGCTCACTGTAATTCTGCTTCAGCCAGTTCCGGATAATCTGATGAGCTACGTCGGCCTGTTGGGGGGTTGCGACCTGGCCGGTACCGATAGCCCAGATCGGTTCATAGGCGATTGTCAAAAGGGTTACTTCCTCAACTGTAAGACCCAGCAGGGCCTCCTGCAACTGGGTTGCCAGCAGTGACTCAACTTCGTCAGCTTCCCGTTGCTGCAGGGTCTCTCCCACACAGAGGATCGGGTGCAGGTTGTGGCGCAGCAGTGCTTTCAGTTTCAGGTTGATCGTCTGGCCGGTATCCCCGAAGAGGGTTCTCCGCTCGGAGTGACCGACGATAACCCAACCGGCGCCAGCTGCCGCCACCATACCTGGTGCTATCTCACCGGTAAAAGCACCCTGCTCCTCCCAATGCACATTCTGGGACCCAAGCTGAATTTTGCTGTCACTGATGATCTCGGCAACCTGTGCCAGTGCGGTAGAGGGTGGACAGAGCAGGATGTCGGTACGATGCGTAGCTGCCGCCTTCATCTTGATCTGGCGCGCTAAAGCTACCGCTTCCGTGCCGGTAGTATACATCTTCCAGTTTCCTGCAATCAGATATCGCACACTAATCCCTCTTTTTGATCCGTAAAGGATAGAGTCACAAGAGCAATAGAGCAAGTAAAAACGGACAGGAGCCACTCATTATCCAAGCCAAGCGGCAAGTACAGCAAGCAGACAAAGCCTATTCTTTGCCTACCTCCTGCTTGACATTATCGAGGATGCCGTTGATGAACTTGCCACTGTTTTCCGTAGAAAACTTTTTGGCGATCTCAATCGCTTCGTTGATTGTCACCTTGGCTGGAATATCGGGAAAGTGCAACAGCTCGCAGATAGCCAGACGCAGAA
The DNA here is from genome assembly GCA_016784425.1 of Candidatus Delongbacteria bacterium. Lineage (GTDB taxonomy): Bacteria > CAIWAD01 > CAIWAD01 > BS150m-G50 > BS150m-G50 > BS150m-G50. The sequence continues at coordinate 7,800 of JADHUQ010000044.1, forward strand.
TGATACGATCCAGCAGAGCGATCCGTTCAATCTCCCAGCGATGAGATTTCTCCTGGATGATAATGTCCAGACGCTCTTTCAAACGCACGGTCTGACGTACCAGTTGTTCGGTGAAATCCCGGTACTGCTTGTTGCGGTCCTTGAGGTGTTGTGCCAGTATATCACCGACCGGTATACGGGTCATCTCGTGAGCGTACAGCATCTGTACTGCCTGTTCACGGGCGTCTCTGCGGCTTTTCATTGACTCCTCTCCCGCCGGAAAGCAGGTATTTCAACTGTGCGGCATACTATGCCGGGGTACAGACTGGCAGCGGGCTGCCGGTCGCATCGCTGCGAACGGGCACCCGTCAGTGAAATTGACTCAACTGTACTGGTAGAATCCCTCGCCTGATTTACGTCCCAACTTACCGGCGGCAACCATTTTGCGTAAGAGAGGGCAGGGTCGGTACTTGCTGTCACCCAGACCGTTATGCAACACCTCCATGATCGCCAGGCAGACATCGAGACCGATCAGATCACCAAGCGCCAGCGGCCCCATCGGATGTCCCATCCCAAGCATCATGACCTGATCTACCGCCTCCGGTTTGGCTACCCCTTCCATAACGGCATAGATCGCCTCGTTGATCATCGGCAGTAAAATACGATTGGCGACAAAACCGGGGAAATCGTTGGCTTCAACCGGCACTTTTCCGATTGCCCGGCTGAGTTCGTGAATCTGCTCATTGATGATGTCCGAGGTATCCAGACCGCGGATAACCTCCACCAGTTTCATCATCGGTACCGGATTCATGAAATGCATTCCGATAACTTTGTCCGCACGGGTGGTCACAGCAGCAATCTCAGTGATCGAGATTGAGGAGGTATTGGTGGCCAGGATGGTCTCCGGGGAGGTGATCTCATCCAGCTGCCTGAAAAGCTCCAGTTTCAGCTCTTTCCGCTCGGTAGCAGCCTCAATCACCAGAAAACAGTCCTTGAGCTTCGCCAGCTCAGTTCCAGGATGGATGCGCTTTAGTGCGGCCTCCATCTGCTCAGCCGTTATCCGCTCCTTTTTCAGCTCACGGCCCATGTTCTTTTCAATGAACTTCAAACCACGTTGCAGCAATTCCTCGTCGATATCTACGAGAAACACTTCGTACTCATGCTGTGTAAAAACATGTGCTATGCCATTACCCATAGTTCCGGCGCCGATAACGCCAATATTCTTCATTGACATTGTATTCCCTTTCGCTAAATACGCTCAACAACCAGTGCTGCTCCCTCACCACCGCCGATACAGAGTGTGGCAACGCCGTAACGGGCGCTTTCATCACGCATCGTGTAGAGTAAGGTGGTCAGGACTCGCGCTCCCGAAGCACCAATTGGATGACCCAGTGCCACTGCGCCACCCCGGACATTAACCCGGGCGGGATCAAGCTCAAGCAGTCGGTTGTTGACCATGGTTACCACGGCGAACGCTTCGTTGATCTCCCAGAAGTCGATTTCACCGGTCTGCAGTCCCGCTTTATCAAGCGCTTTACGTACAGCGCTGGCGGGTGCCGTGGTGAACTGCTCCGGCTGCTGGGCGAAAGAGGCCTGTGCCCTGATGCGGGCCAGCGGCTGCAACTTCAGTTTGGCAGCGGTCTCTGTTGACATGACCAGCAGTGCGGCGGCTCCATCGTTTATTTTGGAAGCATTGGCAGCAGTAACTGTTCCATCCTTACGAAACGCTGGACGGAGTAGCGGTACTTTTTCCGCCTTCAAGGCAAACGGTTCCTGGTCCCTGGTTATTACTACAGGATCACCTTTCCGTTGGGGGATCTCGACAGGTACGATTTCAGCAGCAAAACGTTCCTCTGTTATCGCCTGCTGTGCCCGGCGATAACTCTCCAGTGTATAAGTATCCTGCATCTCGCGGGTGAAACCGTGCGCAGTGGCGCAAAGTTCACCGGCATTACCCATATGGAAATCGTTGTAAGGATCCCAGAGACCGTCGTATATCATACCGTCGATTGCCTGCTGGTGACCCATACGGAAACCTTTACGTGCGGTGGGCAGATAGTAAGGAGTGAGCGACATACTCTCCATGCCGCCGGCGACTACGATTTCCGCATCACCCAGCGCAATCGCCTGCGCCGCCAGCATGACCGATTTCAAACCGGAGCCGCAGACCTTGTTGATGGTCATACACTCCACACTTTCCGGTAGTCCGGCATAGATGGCGGCCTGGCGCGCAGGGGCTTGTCCCTGACCTGCCGGCAACACATTTCCCATGATAACTTCATCAACCCGATCGCCAGGTAACCCGCTCCTTTCGAGTAGAGCTTTGATAACCGTTGCACCCAACCGCGAGGCGGGGATTGTCGCCAGATCGCCGCCAAACGACCCGATCGGTGTCCGGGCGGCATCGACGATGACCACTTCCTTGACTTGCTGCATGATTCCTCCTATTTATCTTCACTACGTGGATAGTTACAGATGATAGATTGCGTTGCGGTTGCTGCCATGGCAGAGAAACAGTTCCCTTCCGAATTCCCCCTGCTGCAGCCTCCTGCGCCAGCTGGTGGCCTCTTCAGGGTCACAATCAAACTCATGTGGTTTAAGGTGTAAGACACTTGAAGCCAGCGGTAACAGATCACCACTGAAAACCATACCCCGGTAGTGATACATTACGTGACCGGCAGTATGACCACCAGTGTGTTGATATTCCACCCCCGCTACCTGCCCTGCTCCATCACACAGTAGCTGCAGATCAGTCTGCTTCAGGAAAGAGGCAATACATCCATCATAAAAGCGGTCTGATTCCGGTGGCATAACGGCAAACAATTCCAACTCGCGTGAATGTATCACAATTTTCGCCCTGGGGTATATGGCGGCACCATATCTGTCAATAAGCCCACCGCAGTGATCGTAATGACCGTGGGTCAGCAACAGATGTGTGACATCCGCCTCATTTATCCCGGCGGCAGTCAACTGCTCCCGGGGTGATACTGCCGGTGGCTGCAGAGTGACACCCCCATGGCGGGGTCGAAAATCTTCAAAACGCAGACCACTGTCAAAAGCGACGATACAATCCTCAAAGATCAGAATCGCCTGGTTTACCGGTAGCAGTAGCCGTTCACGATGACCGTCAGCCAGTGTTCTACCTTGACCCGGTGCCACCAGGTGCCCACAATCGATCTGCAGCAGTTTCAAGTTGAATCCAGGCAAAGGTCAGCTATCTGTCTCACAGGGATGCTTCTGGCAGTGGTCGCACCAGGGTTACAAGACTGCGGTAAACCGGCCCGGGCTCTACTGGTTATCACCCAAGACATCTGCTGAAAATGATACGAACCCCATCCTTCTGCGACAAGCCAAACCGGGAGTATCGTTAAGGCTGACTACTGTTTCAGGGGTTAATCCGCCTGATTACCAGTCGCTGTAGTTTTAGCGGTCGGTAGCGGTCGTGCCGGCACACCGGCCACTGTAGCACCGGGAGGAACATCATGTGTTACAACAGCGCCTGCACCTACCAGTGCACCAGCACCCACGGTGACACCACCCAGGATTACCGCACCGGATCCGATTGAAGCCCTGGCACAGATACGGGTGCGAACCAGTGTCCAGTCAGCTTCCGTCTGCATACTGCCGTCCGGATTTACCGCCCGGGGATGCAGGTCGTTGATAAAACGGACCCCGTGACCGACAAAAACGCCATCCTCCAGCTCAACTCCTTCGCAGATAAAGGTATGACTGGAAATTTTGCAGTCGGCACCGATCACAACCCCTTTCTGAACTTCGACAAAGGTCCCTATCCTGGTTCGATCACCGATACGGCAGCCGTAGAGATTTACAAAATCATATACCTTTACATCAGCGCCCATTACCACATCGGCAGCAATTCTCTGCAGCTTATTCTCATTCATGGTCACTCCTTCTGTTGCAGCGGCAATCTGGCACTGTCGAGCTGTGTTACCTCTTTGAGGCGGACTGTTATCGATCCTAACAAGATTTTCATTTTTGATTTTAGCGGCAGTGCCAGACTGTCAGTACTGAACCAACCCTCAAAGCTGCCGGAAAGGCCCGCTTCACCACGGTAATTGGCTGTGCCATAAAGATGGAGCACCGGTACCCTTTTCCCCTGATCCCACATCTGGCTTTCATGGGTGTCCAGCTCAATCATTGTATGCTTGAACTCCTCCTGAACGATGGTCGTATAAAGCTGGGGCTGGCGCAAACGCACGCTGCGACGTGCGGCAAACAGTAATGAAATTCCATCGAAGGCGTCCAGTGGACAGGGAAACTGGTAGAGGTAAATATCCCCCTGATAATGACACCCCCGGGCGATATAGCTGTGTGAATCGTGATCGAGCAGGTAAAGCCGTTCCATTATCTCATTATTGTAGATACTGCTGGTGTGCATGCTGTAGAGTCCGGTAGTGCTGATAGGCAGTTGTGCGACAAAAACATCATGCATATCGATCAACCAGCCGTAAAGCGGATTTGAATCAGCTGTAAACCAGACCTCCGCCATCAGCTCACCCTCAATCAATAGAAGGCGTTGTGTCCAGATTTTAAGTGTGCCCAGAGGGATGACACCGTAGGCCACAGAGTAGGTATATTGCGTACCGACAGGATAAAGTGCCCGGCAGGAAGGTTTCCTCGCCGGTGTAACAATCTGCTCCATCCCGCTGGTAGCTTCGGGCGTGCCCGTTACCACCACCGATACATCATCTGTAGCAGGGGCGGGATATCCGGGATAAAGACGCTGCAACTGGCCACGGTACTGCTCTGCTTCCAGATAGCGGCCCGGCAGCTGTTCCAACTGCTGGATCAGCTCCAGTAGCGCTTCAGGATGGGGAAACTGTTCCACCGAGGCACGCAGTGAGGCGACTGCCTGCCAGGGGTGCTCCGGCAGTGCCAGCAACCCCTGGTACATTAACCCGGCAGCACTGGCGGGAACTCCAGCCAGCAACTCTTCGACCAGTTGTTGACAGAGCGACCGGTTAGTGAAGCCATAACTCAACTCTACTGCTTCTTCCAACGGTTTCAGATCCTCGGGATACTGCTTCCAGGCCGTACGTAACCTGGATACAGCTACTGCGTCATCTCCCCGGCGCTTACTGAGTTGCCCCAGGAAATATTGCCGACGACTCGAGAGATAGGGGTCCTGTGGCATCAGCTCCAGCAGGAGCTCCTCAGCAAGCTCCAGGCTGTCCAGGTACATTAACAGTGCGCCCTGGTTCAGTCGGAAGAGCTCGTTTTCGGGGTAACGATCAACCAGCATCTCAATCTCAGCGGTGGCCACCCTGTAATTGCCGTAGCTCCAGAGTTTGAGAAAACGGGCATCGGGTCTCTCCTTGCCCCCGGCGTCAGGAACAAACACTGTAAAGGACAGCAGTAGTAGCAATGCAGTCAGGCAGCGCGCAGAGGCTGGTTTGTACGTTACAGAATTCATGATGTCCATCAGTTGCGAATGTTTGTATTACATCTGTTGCCGGGTTCAGTTCACAGTAAACAGCGACAGTGCCGGCCACCAGGTTACGAGCGCCAGTGCCAGCAGCATCAACAGGATGAAAGGCAGCGCTGCACCATAAAGCTTCCAGATCGGTTGCTTGAAGCGGAAGCTGGCCAGGAACAGGTTGAGTCCGACCGGTGGTGTGGAATAACCGATCTCCAGGTTAATCAGAAAGATAATTCCCAGATGGATTGGTTCCACCCCGAAAGCCAGCGCAACCGGCAGAATCAACGGCACGATGACGATAATAGCGCTGAAAATATCCATCAGGGCGCCGACCGCTAACAGGAATATATTTAACAGAAACAGGAACATGATTTTCGAGGTGATGTATTGCTCCAGCCACTCCAGCAGACGCATCGGTACCTCAGCATCGACCAGGTAGTTGGTCAACCCCAGCGCGCCACCCAGGATCACCAGGATAGCACCGACCAGCGTCATGGATTCCTCGATAACCCGCAGCAAACGGTGCCAGCCTATCTCCCGCAGGATTACCACCTCCACCAGCAACACATAGACAACGGTGATAGTGGCAGCTTCGGTGGCGGTTACCCAGCCGCCATAGATACCAACGACCACTATAAACGGCAGCGGTAACTCCCAGACGGCTTCCTTAAGTGCCTGGAGCGCTGCACGACCGTGAAAGGGTGTACGTTTCACCTTCAGCTGGCGGGCTTTGAAGTAGCTGTAAAGCGCGAGGATAAGTATCAGCAGCATTCCCGGCGCGATACCTGCCCGGAAAAGGCTGTCGATGCTGACCCCGGCGACGAGACCGTAAATGATCAACGGCAGACTGGGTGGAAACAGCAATCCGAGGCTGCCGGTGGTGGTCAGCAGCCCGAGGTTGAATTTCTCCTGGTAACCCTCCTGGTGCAGAATCGTCAGCAGCAGTCCGCCCAGAGCGATTATAGTAACACCGGAGGCTCCGGTGAAAGCGGTGAAGAAGGAGGTAACCAGCAGTGTCACGATGGCGATGCCCCCCGGCATCCAGCCACAGAGAGCACGAAAGAGATTCACCAGCCGCCGGGGGGAATTGCCAGCCGACAGCAGCATCCCGGCAAAGGTGAAAAGTGGTATGGCGAGTATAGTCGGATTGGAAG
>JADHUQ010000045.1 GCA_016784425.1 Candidatus Delongbacteria bacterium
GATTTGTGACGGTCTTCTTGGGTTGCATAAATCACCAGGTTTTAATGGGGTTTACATCAATACCTTGCAATTTAAACAAACCGTTCCTCATTGTAAACAACTGTTTCTCTACTACGTTGCAGGATTAATCAGAAGCGACGGAGTAGATATCATCCAGAAGTAAACTGTATTCAAGGTGGAGTGCGATGCAACAGGTTCTGCGATTTTCAGGCGATACTCTGTTTTCCAGAATTACTCGACAGCCGATTATTCGAATCTGCGGTTCTAGTATCGTCAAGCGCAACTTCCCTCAATCCGGCACAGAGTAACCCCCGACACAAACTGCCCGCCAGACAGACCACAGGCAGCAATAAACCGGTAACTCCGGAACGAATCAAGCTGCTGGATTATTGCTCGGTCGGTGGGAGTGCTGCCGGCGTCTCCTCCTCACAGCATGCCGTTTTCCTGCAGCAGCAGAAATCTTTTGCCAACGCCATGAAGGCCAGCAGTGCACCAATGATGGTTAATGCGATAGCCCCCCAGGAAACAGTCCACCAGGCAAAAACGATTACCAGGAGTGCGAGAATGAACCTGCAAAAACAGAACGCCATGTGATCCTCCCGTTCGATAAAGGTGAAATGACAACAGATCAGTTAACATATATAAGAAGAAAATCAAGAATAGTATCTTAAAGCTGCACCATAGCTCTGCTGCACAAAAGGCTGGAACAGTTGCACTCAAAGGCATCACTAGCCTGATGCCCCTGCTGACGCCCTTCTCCAACGCCCTGACCAAAAAAACGCCGACCCCCAAAGAGGGAGCCGGCGCTCATTAATATTTATGCGTTCAGACTAGTTAACCAATTTCATTTTGCGGCTCACAGCACTGGTGATGAATGTCCGGGTGCGATGCCCGCTCAACTTGCTGTTACATTAGACACTATTTCACAACAACCATCTTCTTTGAATCGACAAAGTCGCCGGCCGTCAGGCGGTATATGTAAACACCGCTGGACAGTTCGCTGGCGTCGAATTCAACCGTATGATAACCAACCGGTGTCTGTCCTTCAACCAGGGTGGCAACAGCTTTACCGCTAAGATCATAGATAGTGATGTTCACCTGACCCGCATCAGCCACCGCGAAATCGATCGTGGTAGTGGGATTGAACGGGTTGGGATAGTTCTGGGCCAGCTCGAAGGCGGCGGGAACATCAAGCAAGGTCCATTCCTCGCACTCATCAGGGATTCCATTACCATCCAGGTCAAGGCTCCAGCCGGAAGCGATATCGCACTCGTCCGGAACAGTGTTCTGGTTACAATCAGGGCTGGTACCATCAGCCAGATCGCACTCATCAGGGATATCATTCTCATTGCAATCCAGACTGGTACCATCAGCAATATCGCAATCGTCGGGGATATCGTTCATGTTACAATCGTTGTCGATCAGTTCGCATTCATCCGGAACGCCATTCTGATTGCAATCCAGACTGGTACCATCAGTAATATCACAATCATCCGGGATATCGTTCAGGTTGCAGTCGGTTGCTCCCAGTTCACATTCATCCGGAACACCTTTACCCACTGGCTGTTGAAGTGAACATCCACCGTAAAACCCAGATACCTGGGCGGTACCGGATAGTAAGCGCCCCCTACCTCAACATGGCTGTCCAGGCTGTTGACTTTCCGGGTGCCAATCTTGAAGAAAGCGCACTCCTTCTCTGGAAGCGGCTTCAGATGCGGCTTCTCCGTTTCATACATCCTGTTGACCTGGGTCTTAGTGGTGCCATGAATGCGGGTGGAAGCCCAGCGCCGGTTCCAACCCTGAAGATAGGCATTCTGCGCCGCCAGCGATTCAAACCGCTTGCCGGCCAGAGCGTTCTGCGCATACTTCACGCTGGACTCAACCTTGCCCTTGTGTTCCGGCGTGCCCACCCGGCAGGGCAGCGGTACAAAACCGGCGTGCTGGGCGTAAGCCTGGTAGTTGGGGTTCAGATCCGGCTCGTAGAGATGTGCCTGGAGTACACCCGATTTGAGGTTGTCCAGCAGTACCGTCTCGGTAACACCACCAAACGCCCGGAAAGCCCTTTCATGACAGCGGATAAATGTCTCTACATCCTGCCGCCAGACGACTTCTTCATAGCTCCTGCGGCTGTTGGACAGCGTCATCACGAACAGCCAGGGCTTGCGGTAACGGCCGTTCTTCAGCGTGGGTGCCCCTTGACCAAAATCTACCTGGGCTTCCACGCCCGGCGGATGCTCTATGCGGGCGTAAAGCTTGGGCTTGGCTGACTTCAGACGCCGGACAAACCGCTTGACGCTTTGATAACTGCCGCGATAATCTTCTTCCGCGTAAAGATCCTGATAAATGCTGTGGGCACTCTGGCCATTTTCAAGCTTATTCCTGATCGTATCACGATAATGGGAAACCAGGCTCTTTGACCGGAAAACTGCATCCCGATCGGGGTCGGGGGTCACTTCAAAATGGGCCACCCCCACCGGGGGACACTTAAGTGGCCCACTTTGAACTGAAAACCCGCTGCTTGAATCGCTGGGATTGCCAACCATTTCCGGAGCTTGGTCGTCGTCTGGATGGTGTTGTTTCTGCTGCCATTCACAGCGGTAGCGGGCGATCGTATCCCTGTGTATTCCAATGGTTTTATGAATCTTACGATTGCTCCAGCCACGCTCGTACAATTGAATCAGTACTTCTCGTTTTCCCATCTTCAGTCTGTTTCCCATTTTGTGTTCTCCCGGTTAATCCGGAGAGAATATGGTCTTTTCTCACGACTGAAGGTGGCCTGTTTTCAAGTGTCCCATGGTGGCCTAATTCAAGTGTCCCCTGACAATTACCTTGATGATAATGATCAGTTGTACTCAGCATATTGCTTCAACAGGCTAGGGAAGCTGGTTAAAGAGCCATGAAAGGACATACCTCTAGCTGTCATGTAATGAGTTATTCTGTGATGCAAGCGGCTCCGACATGTTCCTTCCTGCTTGGTATTACTTCAAAAACTCCCCTTTATGCGAGTAATTGCGATTGTTAGTCCAACAATGTATATTGCGTGGTAGTACGAAAGAAATTGACAATCAATACCAAACTCGATACTGGTCTCCGGCTTCAACGTAGTAAATAACGAATTTGTTTTCGGGCGGTACCAACTTGCCAGAATTCGGGGTGGTCCTTCAGCGCGAGAGATTATGAAACAGGAGTGGTACAAAGAAATCGGTGCTGAACTCAGCCCCTTCATAAACACGAAATTTGACAATCCCGCCTTTAGGAGTATTGCATGGACAACGATCCTAGCAGAAACCCCTGACCAGTTACCAACGATATCTGACGAAAACACCTTCCTTTATGATATCATTGAGAAGATCCTCAGTCGTGGTGTATTGCCATTTCTGGATTTCGAGATTGAGAGTCAACTGGTTGAAGTGTTTGGTTCTTCCTGGAGCATGAAGCAGTCTGAACGCGGTAGTAGAGGATCAATTGAGTACAACTATTCGGATGACCTGATTGAGGGTTATGGTAACTTCACTGATTTCGTTGATCCCTGGGAGGGAGATCTCCAACTAATTGCCTTGGACCCTGAACACCCGGAGAACGAACGCAAGTTGTTGAAACAGTTAGTCGGTCTGTTCGGAGACCGATTTATTCACTGTTTGTATCCACAAGTACCGCTTGATAAGGTTCTGGCTATCGAAGATGCCGTTGGGTTTACCGGCCAGCGTGGGGATTTTCTGATATGCCTTCCAAACGGCAACAGGTTGCTAATCGAACCTGGGGATCATCGTGAAGTAGATCAACTACATCTCGATCAACTACGAGACAGTGCATTCAGGAATGTAGGAGTTGAAACACTTCGACCGGAAAACAGTGAAATTGGAACAGAAGTGCTTGCAGATCAGGTACGTGACACACTGGAAGACCTGGACGCAACACAGTTTTTTATGCCATCGGCCGAGAGCGATGAGAAACACCTTGCTTTGCAGTATCTTTGTCTCCTGCCGAGTCTGATTGCAAAAACAGAGTGGGTATTGAATCAAGCTTTGGTCCGATATAATCTGTTTGCTCAAAAGCAGATCAAGATTGTCGTTACAGAACAAGATCTTTGGGCAACCGAGTGGGCATTTCTCAGTTTTCTGCAGAAAGTTGATCGTGTGAAACGCTTGTATGGGTTTGGCACGCAATGGCCGGAAATACAGATAGAAGTTTCCAGCAACAGGAAATATGAGTATCCAATTCCCGAATCGCTCTTAGAGAAGCTGCAGGATTTCAACGTTCAGATTCTGCGGTCAGATGCCATAGACACAACAGATTCACATCTGGTGCTTGATCTAGCCATTAAAGCTAATACCCTTACCCCCTCGAATATTCATAACAAATGTATCTGCTATTCTGTAAGGAATATACATGCGCACAATTTGCCATTCCGTCTGTCTTACCACAACCTACCGCTCCCAATTAAGGAGTCAGAAGATACTCTGGAGCTGTTAGAGTCCTTTCTTAGGGACTTCTTCCGCAAGTATGCTCTGCGAGACGGGCAGCTTCCAATCCTCCTGAGCGTATTAGCACAGAAACCAACAATTGGATTGCTGCCGACAAGTGCCGGTAAATCAATCTGCTACCAACTCGCAGCTTTACTTACACCCGGAACCACGATCATTATCGATCCAATTGTATCTCTGATGGGAGATCAGGTACAGGGGCTTCAGGAGTTATCCCGCATCTCGCGGGTTTTTGCGTGGCATGCTGCAGCAGGAGTTGTTGATACCGATATTGGTCAAATTCTTGCCGGCAACCTGATGGTCTTCATGTCCCCTGAGCGTTTACTGCGCCCAAATTTTCGGAATGCCATGAACGCCCTTAACGCGTTAGATGTATTCATAAACTACGCAGTTATCGATGAAGCACACTGTGTTTCAATGTGGGGGCACGATTTCCGGCCCTCCTATTTAAGCCTCGATCGTAACTTCAAGAAATTCTGTACCTTTCAGGGACACGTACCGGTTACCGTTGCTCTTACCGGCACAGCTTCGCAATTGGTTCTCATCGACTTAAAACGGGAACTGAATATCAGTGACATGGAAGCAATAGTAAGACCGAAGACCTTCGATCGTCCCGAACTCAGTTTCAGTATTATTCCATGCCATAACGACGAGAAATATCAAGTGCTGCAGTCAGTTCTCAGAACTCTGGCTGATCGATTAGGGATCCCCAGTGCCCCAGAGAACGCATGGGGTATCATTTACGCATATAGACCACGGGAGCTTTGGGAGCTGTTGGGCAGATTTGTTGGCGATGCTAATGAGCATGTTCAAGCAGTACTAACTGCCACAGGATTACACGGAATAAGATTCGGTGTGTACTGTGGGAAGAAACCCACTGGTACAACTTTCAGCCCACGGGAGTGGGGAAAATACAAAGCGAAAACACTGGCCGCTTTCAAGCGCGGTGACATCAGGATGCTATTTGGGAATGCCGCTGTAGGAGTTGGTATTGACAATGAGAAGCTCAACTATATCATCAATTACAGAATGCCGCAGTCTATTGAGGCGTACTATCAACAGTGTGGACGGGCTGGACGAAGCGGACAACCCTCACCCTGCTTCCTTATCTTTTCTGACAACAACCCAAGAGCAACTCAACAGTGGTTAAACGGTGAGATCATTGAGATGGACGATCGTTGGGATGATCTTGGAACTGTTTCGTTTTTTCACAGGCAGAGTTTTCCTGGACGAGAACCAGATAGTAATGGCGCGCTTGGAGTATTCATGGCCATTTTCGATGCAGGCGAACCTGAGAATGGCCGGGCAATCATAAACCAGATTGATGATCGCACTGAACACTATCTATCATATTGGCTTGTACTGGGCGTAATAGAAGATTACGAGGTTACTGGAATGGCCGATACGACCCGATATCATGTAAAACTGCATCAGGTTATTGAAGAATTCATGATACACCCAAATAAATCCGCTCTGCAGGAGCATCTCTTAAGCAGTCTGTATAGTTACATGTCGCGCTATCGTCCATATACTATCGAAGAGGTTAGAACGACCTTCGAAAACCAGGGGACAGGGAGACAGCTCAGCGAACGCTTCATTCGCACACTTATCGATTTTATTTATGACCGCATTGCCTATCAGCGTCGAGAAGCGATCAGAACTATGGTGGACTTCTGTAATCAAGAGGACACTTCCCCTGAAAGATTGCGCCAGATTATCAAGTCGTATTTCGATGAATCTGAGAAATTCACCGAGATCCTCAATAAAATGGCTGAAAGCAAACCTGCCCCGGATCTTGTCAGCAGAATCCTGAAACAAGTCGAAGGTTTTGATGATGTTGAGCATCTTTACTGGGAGACTCGGCGTCTGCTTGATGAGCGTTCCAGACCTGATTGGGCCCTGGTGAATCTTTACGCAATGCTCTTCCGGGAGCGGTTTTTTAATGATACTTGTCGGAAACTGCTTGCTTCTGCTATTGAAGAAATGACTGATGATACATCACTCAACGATCTGGCAATCGAAAGCCTGCTTGCTGTACCCCTTTCTTTTTTGGTTGCCCTTGAGGAGAACGGTACAAGTGAACCATCCGCTGTAATCGAGATCTTATCGCACCTGTATGAAAACTACTCTACCCGTTTTACTGGTGTTATAAGTGCGCTATCAGAATCTGAGGAGCTCGTTGGCTTTTACTCGTTAGCTTTGGCAAACAAGCAAATTGAAAGGGTGATTTATGCCGCAAGATTTGAACAAATTGCTTGAAGAAAGCAGAGACAAGATTCAGGATCTGGTCGCGGAGATCAAGCAGTATCGGAGTTCACGTGAACTTAATCAGAAAGCGACCGAGGCACTCGAGAAGGTGACAGAGTCACTTGGTAACACCATTCAAAAGCTCGAACCATATAATGATCATCGAATGCGGCAGTATCAGGGCTTGGTTAAGAACTTGCTATTCGGAATTACTGGATTGCTGGTAGTGGTGATTGTGATGCTGGTTCTTAGATGGTGATGTTCGATGGAATGAGGAGTTGTCGAAAAACCAACAACCAGGCACTATGTTATCAGCGGGCCTTTGAAAGCCTGCGTAGTGATCATAATGGAAAACAGAAGCACCGGTTCAAGCTGGCGTCGGCACCAAAAGTCGAATCTCTATCACTAGGAGTGTGCCGATGACAAAATTTCTTACTACAACAGGCGTTTCCTTTCGTCTTGAAGAAATAATCAAAGGAACTGAAGAGAAACTTATCCTGATAAGCCCCTTCCTAAAGATCAATGAGCGGACAAAGGAGCTTCTCGAGGATAAAGATCGAATGAAAATCGACATACGCGTTGTTTACGGCAAAAATGAGCTTCAGCCAGAAGAGAATAACTGGTTGAAATCAAAGACCTCCATCAGGACGAGTTTCTGTAAGAACCTGCATGCAAAGTGTTACTTGAACGAGAAGGAAGCTTTGATCACTTCAATGAATCTCTATGAGTTTTCGCAGGTTAACAACAATGAGATGGGGGTGCTGATAACAAAAGCTGATGACTCCGCTCTTTACGACGAAGTACTGTCTGAAGCGATGAGACTAATCAGGGCAAGCGAGGAACTTCGTGTTACTGTTGAGAAGGTTATCGAGAAAGCAGAACCCAAGAAGCCCTCCACCAAGAAGCAAGAGCCAAGTTCGCTGTCAAAAGGGTTCTGCATCAGATGCAAAACAGAGATTCCTCCTGATCCCGGCAAACCATATTGCAGGAGCTGTTTTGCGTCATGGAATAAGTTTAAAAATCCCGATTACGTGGAAAAAAACTGTCTGGTATGCGGAAGCGCAAACAAATCGACTATTACGAAACCAGTATGCTATTCTTGTTTCAAGACGTATAAGGCAGAGTTGGGATTGTAGGTGGAGGAGCGCATTTTAGATGTATCTTCATCGTAGGATCACTTAGCCTGTCGCCAGGGAGCTTCGACCCATGTCTGACCAATTCTTCGAACGACCAATCCTCAATTCCCCTTACGAATACCCTCAGAAGCATTGGGAGTTGGACGAAAAGGGACAACCCACCCACAAGATCATCAATGTACGCAGGTCAGCCGAGTTCATCACTCCCATACCAAAGCCTCAGAAACTGAAGGAACCTGCTACCCAGCAGGAGCTGATCGTGGATGAGGGCAGGGGATTGTCCACCGAGAAACAGCAATATGATCTCACTGGATTCATCAACAGCCTGCGTAAAGAGGTTGACCGCTGGCGTTTGATTCCGAATCCCCAGGATTGGAAAGTGACACCGGAGACCGCCAGGCTGCTTAAGCACTGGCGCCATCACAATTTCAGCAGTATCCGACCCTTCTTCTGTCAGATCGAGGCTGTTGAAACCGCTATCTGGTTGACTGAGGTAGCCCCGGAATCCGGGAAGAGGGGAAAGTATTTTCTGGATCACCTGCTGGATGCAAACAGCGAGGCCAATCCGGATCTGCTGCGGATTGCACTCAAGCTGGCTACAGGTGCGGGTAAAACGACAGTCATGGCGATGATCATCGCCTGGCAGACGATCAATGCGGTCAGGCGTCCGGGAAGTAAACGCTTTACCCGGGGTTTCCTCGTCGTAACACCCGGCATCACCATACGCGACCGCTTGCGGGTGCTGCAGCCGAATGACCCCGACAGCTATTTTCAAAGCCGCGAGTTGATACCGAACGATCTACTGCCCGATCTGAAGCGAGTACGGATTGTCATCACCAATTACCACTCCTTCAAGCTGCGCGAGACACTGGATATCTCCAGTGGTGGTCGTGCATTATTGCAGGGCAGAGGTGGCAAGCCTGTAGAGACAACCGAATCGGAAGGCCAGATGCTGCAACGGGTCATGCCGGAGCTTATGGGCATGAAGAACATCATGGTCCTGAATGACGAAGCGCATCATTGTTACAGGGAGAAACAGAACAGGGTTGACGATGCTGCTTTAACGGGGGACGCTAAAAAAGAAGCGGAGCGAAACAACGAAGCGGCGCGACTCTGGATTTCCGGTCTGGAAGCTGTACAACGCCGGCTGGGTATTGAGAAGATTTTCGACCTCTCCGCCACCCCCTTTTTCCTGAGCGGGTCAGGTTATGGCGAGGGGACACTTTTCCCCTGGACGATGTGCGATTTCTCGCTGATGGATGCGATCGAATCTGGGATCGTGAAACTCCCCCGTGTTCCCATCGCCGATAATATTCCCGGAACCGAGATGCCGAAATTCCGCAATCTCTGGGAGCATATCAAAACCGACATGCCCAAAACAGGGCGGGGGAAAGCCAGAACACTTGATCCCCTGAGTTTGCCGCCGACACTGCAAGCCGCTCTGGAAGCCCTTTACGGACATTATGCGCAAACCTTTGAGCTGTGGCAGCAGGAAGCAGTGCGAGTACCACCCTGCTTCATCATTGTCTGTAACAACACCTCTACCTCCAAATTGATCTACGACTATGTTTCCGGCTTCTATAAAGAAAATGAAGATGGCAGCTCTGAATTCAGAAACGGCAAATTCCCACTGTTCAGGAACTTCCACGATGATACCGGTAATCAACTGGCAATTCCGCGCACCCTTCTGATCGACAGTGTCCAACTGGAATCGGGGGAAACACTTGACCAGAATTTCCGCAAAATGGCGGCGGATGAAATCGAGCGCTTCAAACGGGAGATTCTCGTTCGCACCAACGATCCACTGCAGGCGGAAAACATCAGCGATCAGGATCTGTTGCGCGAAGTGATGAATACCGTCGGTAAAGAGGGGCGTCTCGGCGGAGCCATCCGTTGTGTCGTTTCCGTTGGTATGCTGACTGAAGGGTGGGACGCCAGTACGGTCACCCATGTGCTTGGGGTAAGGGCTTTCAGTACCCAACTGCTGTGTGAACAGGTAATCGGTCGCGCCCTGCGCAGGCAATCCTACGAACTGAATGAGGAGAACCTGTTCAATGTTGAATACGCAGATGTGCTGGGTATTCCCTTTGACTTCACGGCGAAACCGGTCGTCTCACCACCACAGCGGCCAGCCCCGACATTCCAGGTTCATGCGGTGAAACCGGAAAGGGATTCGCTCGAAATCCAGTTTCCCCGTGTCCAGGGCTACCGGGTGGACCTGCCGGAGGAGAGGGTAACCGCCAGCTTTACTCAAGACTCAATTCTCGAACTGACCCCGGACCTGGTTGGACCGACGGAAACCAGAAACCAGGGCATCATCGGTAAAGAGGTGAACCTGAACCTCATCCATACCGGGGATATGCGTCTGTCGACAGTTATCTACAATCTCGCCTGGCGTTTGCTTGAAACAAAATGGCGCGATCCGAACGAATCACCGAAGATGCATCTCTTTGGCCCGCTCAAGAAGATCGTCAGGCAGTGGATGAAAGAATGCCTGGTTTGTAAAGGTAACACTAATCCCGCGCAGCTGCTGTACCAGCAACTGGCCGACAGGGCCTGCGAGCGTATCACCGCCGCGATCACCCTGTCGATGGCTGATCAACGACCAATCAAGGCTGTACTCGATCCCTATAACCCGACCGGTTCAACTACTCATGTCAACTTCAATACAGCGAAAAAAAACCGCTGGGAAACGGATCCCCGCAAGTGCCATATCAACTGGGTAGTTCTGGACAGCGACTGGGAGGCTGAGTTCTGTCGTGTCGCCGAGCATCACCCCCGGGTCAAAGCCTATGTCAAGAACCACAACCTGGGATTGGAGGTGCCCTATCGTTGCGGGTCTGAAGTCCGGACCTATATCCCCGATTTTATCGTCCGGGTGGATGATGGACGGGGTGAAGAAGATCTTCTGAATCTCATCGTTGAGATCAAGGGTTACCGCAGGGAGGACGCCAAAGACAAAAAGAACACGCTGGAGGTCTACTGGATTCCCGGGGTGAATAACAACGGCGCCTACGGCCGCTGGGCCTTCGCCGAATTTACCGATGTCTACGAAATGCAGGCCGATTTCAGAGCGCTGGTCGAAGCAGAATTCAACAGGATCATTGAAGCAGCCCTTCCTGGAACGGAGACTTCTGATGCATAGAATCATCTTCGTCAGCAGTGTTCAGGAGGAGCTGGCGAAGGAACGCCAGGCTATCCGTGATTTCATTCACAGTAATCGCCTCCTGGCAAAGCATTTCAAGGTGTTTCTATTTGAAGACCTGCCCGCCAAAGATCGCCGTCCCGATCAACTCTATCTCGAGAAGGTTGATGAATGCGCTGTTTTTGTTTCTCTCCTTGCTGCGGAGTACGGATGGGAGGATCCCCTGGATGGAGTATCACCTACGGAACGCGAGTTCGATCACGCGACCCAGGCAGGTAAATACCGACTGCTGTTTATCAGGAATCTGAGCAGCGGCAATCAACATCCCAAAATGGCGGCTCTGATCGATCGCGCCAGACAGCAACTCAAATATCAACGTTTCGACAATGTTACAGATCTGACTTCCAGCATTTACGAAAGCCTGGTTGAGCTGCTCGAAGAGTGGGGCGTAATCCAGAGTAAACCTTTCGATGCTGCTGTCTGCCCCGGTTTAACCCTGGATGACATGGATAGTAAAAAAATCGACTGGTTTGTCAATACAGCTCGGCGGGAACGCAATTTCCGACTCACAACAGGCGTTACTGCTGCCGATTTCCTGACCCATCTCAATCTCGTCGATAAAGGCGGTCTGACCAACGCGGCAGCGATGCTCTTCGCCAGAGACCCGCAACATTTTCGCACATCGGCTTTAGTCAAGTGCGCACATTATCACGGAAATGAAGTGGTCAAGCCAGTTCCTTCGCATCAGGTCTTTGGCGGGTCGCTGTTTGATCAGGTAGATAACGCCGTGGACTTCGTTCTCTCAAAAGTCAATCGTCAGGTCGGCACACGGGCGGAATCTCCTTCCGCTCCTGTAGCCTATGAACTACCCAAAGAAGCGGTCGCGGAACTCATCGTGAACGCTGTGGCGCACCGCGACTACACCTCAAACGCCTCTGTGCAGGTCTCGATTTTCTCGGACCGCATCGAGGTGTGGAATCCCGGACGGCTTCCAGCCGGATTAACACCTTCAGACCTGGCCAGACCGCATTCCTCCGAACCGGCCAATCCCCTGATTGCTCACCCATTGTATCTCGCTCACTATATCGAGAGCCTGGGTACCGGTACTCTTGACATCATCCGGCTTTGCCGTGAGTCCGGGTTACCGGTACCAGATTTTGAACAACGGGGAGGTCAGTTTGTCGTTACCGTCTGGCGGGATTGGCTGACGGAAGCCATAATGGATGAACTGGGGTTGAATGAACGGCAGAAGCAGGCGCTCGCTTTTGTGAAGCTGGAGGGGAGAATCTCAAATTCGGAGTATCAGCGGGTGGCTGATTGCAGTAAAAAGACGGCTACACGCGATCTGACGAATCTGAAAACCGGGATTCTCAAACAGGTGGGCACCAGCGGTCCCGGAGTTCACTATCTGCTGAGGAGTAGAGAGGACATATTGGGGACGCTCGAGTCGTGAGACTGACCGGTCCGGATGGGGACATAATGGGGACAGGGCAACAGGCGAATGGAAAATTACTCTCCTGTCCAATATGTGTAAGCGGTTGATCATACGAAAGATACAGCCTCAAAAAGACCGATTGTTCAATAACCGGAATGGGGACATCAGAGGCGGTTAATGTTGAGCAGCAGTCCTTTTCTCCCGGCAGGAAAGGGGACATTCTGACCGGCGCTCTCACTTGAGAGGTATCTGTTTTAAACCATGAGGACCTGACCATGCCTGCCAGGCGCAAACCGAAGAGCAAGAAGAGGATAGAAACGCTGACCCATGAGGAGGCGTCGCGCAAAAACATCCCGACCGTCGAATATGAGGCGATGATTGCGGAAGGGGACAAGAGCCCGGTTCAGGTTGCCTATGAACGGCGGAACCGCGATCTGGATCCGCAACTGATCTGGCGGGGCAAGGACCTGCTGGAATGGTCCGACCTGGTGGTGCAGGCGCCCCCGCTCTACATCCAGGAGAAGGTGCACCCCAAGGTGCTGATCGACGACCTGCGGCGGATGTCGGAAAAGGGAGCCGCAGAGGCGACTGATCAACCGGATCTTTTCGCCGACTTCAACGGTCTGCCTGACGAAAGCGCCAGGACCGAATTCTACCAGCATGAAGCCAACTGGTCCAACCGCATGATCCTGGGTGACAGCCTGCAGGTGATGGCCTCACTGGCGGAGCGGGAGGGGCTGCGCGGCAAGGTGCAGTGTATCTATATCGATCCACCCTATGGGATCAAGTTCAACAGCAATTTCCAGTGGTCGACGACAAGCCGCGATGTCAAGGATGGCAAGGCTGACCATATCACCCGCGAACCGGAGCAGGTGAAGGCTTTCCGGGACACCTGGCGGGATGGCATACACAGCTATCTGAGCTATCTGCGTGATCGACTGACAGTGGCGCGCGATCTGCTGACCGATTCAGGTTCGGTATTTGTGCAGATCGGGGATGAGAATGTGCACCGGGTGCGGGCGTTGATGGATGAGGTGTTTGGGGTAGGGAATTTCGTACGGATTATAACTTTCAGAACAACAACAGGTTTGGGGCAAAGAGTTCTTGATAAAGCAGGAGACTATATTATTTGGTACTGCAAGGATACATCTAGGGTCAAGTATCGTCAGCTTTTTGAGAGTAAGGATTTCCAAAAGTATAAACGGCTATACTCAAAGATCGAATTGGTAAATGGGGGAAGAGATAGCGTAGTCCATTGGGAGGAGCGAAGTGGTTCACTGAGTCGCGACAATCTCCCCCATCAGGCCAAAACATATACCCTTACAGACCTTAGAAGTCAGTCTGGTAGCGGAGACTCGATAACGATCTATTGCGATACATATACTATTAAAAGCGGCAGTTTCAAGACAAACCAGCAGGGAGTGGATCGCTTATGCAAGGTAAACCGACTTGAGGTCTATGGACAATCACCAAAATATATTCGCTATTTTGATGACTTTCCATTTGATGCACATGATAATTTCTGGAATGATCAGATGTCAGAACAGAATAAGGATTATGTTGTACAAACATCAAGTAAGGTAATCCAACGTTGTATTCTGATGACCACCGATCCCGGCGACCTCGTTCTCGACCCCACCTGTGGATCGGGAACCACAGCTTATGTCGCCGAACAATGGGGTCGTCGCTGGATCACCATCGACACATCACGGGTGGCACTCGCCCTGGCCCG
>JADHUQ010000046.1 GCA_016784425.1 Candidatus Delongbacteria bacterium
GACGCCACCGGGACGGATTCTCTAAACGCTACCGCACTGAGTGACGATCCAAGTACACCGACACCGTTCGATCCTACCAACCTGACCGTGACCAGCGCTCCGTTGTTACAGGCGGCCCTCACAGTTCTGGATCAGAATAGTCTCCCGACTGAACCGGGTGATACTTTAGCCTGGCAACTCGTGATACAAAATCTGGGTAATGCCACAGCGGCCGACAATCCCGGTTCGGAGACGCTGCTGCCTTTGCCGCTCTGGTCCACCTGTTTCGATTGGAGCAGTGACGTGGGTACACTGGAGTTGTTTGAGGACACCCTGCGGTTCAACGGGGAGCTGTCCCCCCTCCAGGCTGTTACTTTAACCTTTCACACCAGGCTTGACCAGCAGATACCCAACCAGACGATGGTAGCCACCCAGGCTATCGTCTATTACGATTCCAGCGGTAATTTCAGCAACGACTGGCAACTGCTCAGCGATGATCCGGCCACACCGGAGATTGATGATCCTACCGGTTTGATTATCAGTTCGGCACCAGCCCTTTATGCTGCACTGACGGTCGCCGACCTCAACGGTGCACCCGCCCAACCGGGTGACACACTGACCTGGTTACTCTCTTTACAAAACGATGGTAACGATCACGCAGAGGATAATCCCGGTCCGGAGTTGTTGTTACCGCGTCCCACCTGGTGCAGTTTTACCAGTTGGGAAAGCAGCAGCGGTCAACTGCAACTGACCGGTGATACTCTCGAGTTCAACGGTGCCTACCCGGCAGGCGAACAACTCATCATCACTATGACTACTGTTCTGGATCAGATGATCCCGGATCAGGATCTGGTGCAAACCCAGGCGATTGTCTAATACGACTCTACCGGTGCCGGCAGCAACGACTGGCAGCTGCTCAGCGATAATCCTGCTACACCAGCCCCTCAGGATCCCACCGGGATCCAGGTCAACAGTACACTGCAGTTGACTGCTTTATTGACGGTCGAAGAAGTGATAGAGTTACGCCAAGCTGGCAGCGGTTGGCCCCGCTCCGGCATCAATCCCGGCGAACTGGAACAACGTAATGAGCCGCCGCAGTACTATCCCGGCACCGAACTCCGCTGGGAATTGCAGGTCGGTAATGCCGGTAGCGATCTTCCGACCGGATTGGACTGGACGCTGGAGCTGCCCCAGGAGCTGGTTGACCTGCAGGACCTGGTATTCCCCCTCCAGGCGGAAAACCTGACCGACAGCAGCGGCGGCAGCTGGGGCAACGGCCTGCTCCGGTTCCGTGTGGACAGCCTGGCTTTTGACGAAACACTGACCTTCTCTTTCCAGACGACTTTGGATAGCGGCTCTGTCCATGACGCGCTGGTCTCCTGCCAGGCGGCCTTAAATTTCGATCAGCTGGAAGAGGCGATGCTCAGCGACAGCGATCCCGATTCCAGCGGTGCCCAGTCTACCGATTTGCTAGTACAGAGAGCGCTGCTGCAGGGAGAAGCCCAACTGAGTGCGATCGATACTGATGGCAATTCTGTAACACCGGGCGATACGCTGCTGCTGACACTGAACTGGATCAATCACAGCAGTCTGACGCTATCCGACGTCAGCTACAGCGAATCGATACTGCCGGAACTGCCCGGGTTCCAGCTGCTGGAGCTGCCCCCGGGAGCCGTTGACAACTCCAGCGACAGCGGTGGTGATTGGGGCCATGGCCAGATCCAGATTGACGGACTGCAGTCGGAACCGGGTGATACCATTACCTGTCGCTGGCAACTGGTGGTCGACACCGTACCGGATAGTACAGTTGTCTCACTGCAGGGAGAGCTGAGTTCATTGAGTGATCTACTGCTTTCAGATGCCGACAACGACAGTGCCGGCTGGCAACCACTGGTATTGCTCTTACGCAACCGCCCCGATCTGAGTGCCACGCTCAATGTCGTGGTCAACAACAGCCTGGCCACAGGTGGCAAGCAGGGGTTGGGAAACTGGTTCAGTCGCAAACAAGCTCCGGTAGTACTCGACGCCGAGGCAGCACCGGGTGACAGGCTCTGGTGGGACTTCCAGCTGCAGAACAGTGGCACCGATCTCGTTGAAGAGGTAAGTCTGGCGGTCAGCCTGCCTGACTGGCTGGAGGATATTACAGTAGAGGAATGGAGCGAGCAGCTAACGGTAATACATTTACCGGATGGTGGCGCCTACGGCAACGGTCAACTGGTAGCCACCGCCACTGGTTTGATATCCGGTGACTCGCTGGAATTCAGCTTCGCCACCGTGATACAGACAAGTATCCCTGATTCCACCATTCTGATCACACAGGGCAATGTTACTACGACCGCCCTGCCGGATACTGTCTACAGCGATGGTGACGGTGAGACACCGGGTGTACAGCCGACGGAAGTACTCGTACTTTCCCCGGAGGGGGAGTTGGCCGGTAACCTGCAACTGTCCGACCTGAACGGTGGTCACATTCAATCCGGTGATACCCTGCGTTTTGTCTCACACTGGGAGAACAGTCATCTCTACGCGGTGAATGAGTTGACTTACCGCCATGAGATACCCCCCTTCACCCGACTGACCCGGAGCGGTTACCTGCCGGCTGGTGCCCTGGATTCGCTTGCCTGGTCCGGTGGAGAATTTGATCGCGGTCTTATCCAGGTTACAGCTTTCGATCTGGCTGGATTGCAGACCGACTCACTTGAGTACTGGCTGCTGGTTGATTCGTTGTTGAGCCAGAGTGTAACCGACACCACCCAGGCCCGACTGCAGCTGGCAGACGAGATCTGGCTTACTGACGGTGACCTCGAAACACCTGGTATTCAGCCGACCCTGTTCCAGCTGCTGGCTGATAGCGCAGTCGAGACTATTCAACTACAGCTGACACGAACCAGTACGACACCTCTCTGGGCCGGTAGCAGTAGTGTTTACGAACTTGAACTCATCAATCAGGGCACCGGGCAACTTGACGGCTGCAGTATCAATCTACCGTTACCTGACTGGGCCGAGGAGGCTGCAATCATCGCTGCCCCGACCGGTAGTCTCCAGGTAGAGGACTCTGATCTGATCAGCGCGTACAACTTCTCTCTGGCCGGTGGGGAGACGGCCACCCTTGAACTCACACTTTCGATTAGCGATCTGCTGTCAGCCGGATCCATTATCGAGCTGCAGGGCTGGTGTGGCACCCTCTTGATTCCAGGACCGGTAATGTCCAATCTGTTGACGGAAACGGTGCAGGTTGCGCCCCCCTCAATTACCCTGACACTGAGCGGGGCAGTCGCTGGGTATACAGTTGATCCGGGGGGTACCGTCCAGGCACAGGACAGTCTGGTCTACAACTTCATCCTTACCAACAGTGGTGGCATCCAGTTGGACAACATAGTACTGACTGATACTCTTGACAACTCCCTGCGTTACACCGGCGCCACAAGTGCCGGGGGTACGGTTGATTTCAATGAGGGCATCATCACCATCAGCAACCTGAACCTGGCCCCAGGTGCCAGCCTGACAGGTGCTCTATATGCAGACATCCGGGATCCAGTGCCACTCTATACTGTTATCAGCAGTCAGTGGACCGCTCAGTGGGATACACTGTCAGTACGTAGTGATGCCGATCCGTTACAACCGGGTGAACAGCCGCTGAACTACACGGTTGAATTCGCCATGCAACTACCGCTGCTGATCTGGGACAATCCCGCCCGCCAGCGGGAAGTGCGACTGGTGTATCACGCCCCGGGTGCGAACCAGGTCAGCCTGGCAGTTTACGATGTGCTGGGTGAGCGGGTACGCTCTTTCAAAAACCTGCCGGCAGGTAACGGTATGACACTGGTCTGGCACAGTGACAACGACGGCGGTGAGGCGCTGGCAAACGGCACCTACATCCTTATACTGAAGGTTGATGACGAAATTACGCGTGAAAAAATCGCACTTATTCGTTAGGAGAGGATCATGCAACGTTTTCTGATCACTACCCTCATGCTCGGCAGCTGGCTGCCTGCGGTTTTCGCCAGTGGTGTAGGAACGACCGGTAATCCTCTGCTGCGTCTGCCACTGGGAGCGGCCCCTGCTGCGATGGGCGACGCCTACAGTGCGATGAGTAATCCGGCAGCCATGAGTTACAATCCCGCCACCCTGGGTTCATTGACGACACCGGTATTGACCATGCACTACCAGAAACGATTCCTCGATCTGCGGGTTACCTCACTGCAGGGTGTCTATCCAC
This sequence comes from Candidatus Delongbacteria bacterium, assembly GCA_016784425.1. GTDB lineage: Bacteria > CAIWAD01 > CAIWAD01 > BS150m-G50 > BS150m-G50 > BS150m-G50. The sequence continues at coordinate 4,199 of JADHUQ010000046.1, forward strand.
TACCACTGGGAACTTTAGGTGCCGGTCTGGATTACTTCAGTGAGGGATACATCCATGAGACAATCCACGGATTGCCAACCGGCAGCGACCTGCACAGCTACTCCACCCGCCTGCTGGTGGGATACGGACTGCCGCTCTACTCCTGGCTCAATGCTGGAGCTAACCTCACCTGGCTAAGCTCTGTAGTGGCAGAAGAGGAGAGCGCCCATTCCTTTACCACTGATATCGGTTTCCACTTTCCCCGTTTCTGGAACAACTTCAATGGTGCGCTGGCTTTTAATAACCTGGGGACGAAGATCAGTCACTCTGACGCCGCTACCGAGAGCAACCAGCCAACCGGAATGCGGCTGGGGCTGCTCTACGATGCCTTTGCCGACCAGCAGTCCGCCCTGATCTGGTTGTCCACCCTGGATCTGATAATGCTGCGGGGTGGCGGCACCAGGCTGGGGACCGGTTCCGAACTGACATTGCAGCAGTTTTACGATTCGCCACTCGATGTCGTATTGCGGGGTGGATTACAACTCGCCGATCTCGAGAATGCACAATTCCCGCTGACCCTGGGGTTCGGATTGATCTTCCAGGACTTCTCGCTCGACTATGCTTTTGAAACCTTCAGTGATCTCGGCAGTGTATCACGCGTATCACTGACCTTCCAGCCCAGGCGATTGCCTGGAGACGGTGACCGGGATGGGGTGATTGATCCGGACGATTTCTGTCCTGACACACCGCCCGGTGCGCTGGTTGATGAGCATGGTTGTCCTCGTGACAGTGACGCTGACGGCATCTTTGACGGTATCGATCTTTGCCCGCACACACCGCTGGGGGCGGTTGTTGACAGCACCGGTTGTCCCCGCGATAGTGATGATGATGGTGTTTATGATGGTCTCGACCGTTGCCCCGGGACACAGATGGGTGCTATCGTTGACGCCGACGGCTGTCCACTCGACTCGGATGGTGATGGCGTTTTCGACGGTATCGATCAATGTCCCCATACACCGCTGGGAGCAATTGTAGATGCCGGCGGTTGCCCGCAGGATTCAGATGGTGACGGTGTGTTCGATGGCATCGATCAATGTCCCGACACCCCGCCAGATACTCCGGTTGATATGTTCGGCTGTCAGTTGAGCCAGGTCGAGTTTGAGTTCCTGGAAACCGGATTGTTAAGCCTGCAGGATGTGAAGTTTGCTTCCAACCAGGCGATCATCATGGAATCGTCATTCCCTGAACTCGATCGGATCGGCAATCTGCTGGCAAAATGGAATGAGTTGGATATTGAAATTGGTGGTCACACCGATGCCCAGGGTGCTGATGAGCACAACCTGCTGCTGTCGGAACAGCGGGCTGGAGCTGTGCGTCAATACTTACTGGAACATTTCCCTGCCCTCGATGCACAACAGTTGACCGCCAGCGGTTATGGTGAATCACTACCAGTAGCTGACAACGGCACCGTCACCGGCAGGGCTGAGAATCGACGGGTAGAATTTCGTATCATTAACGATGGTGAGCTGCGCCGGGAGAAAGGGGCGAACTGGTTGGACCGCTAGCTTAAGGAGGAACTTCTCACTTCCATCTGTATCAGCTGGTTGCTATCATTAATCCTCATAGCTGGAGGTAAATCAACAGGAGCAACCGGAAACCGACGTGATACTTTTATACAGAAGTTCAATCCTGCTTTTTATAGTACTGTCGCTTTTCCCCGCCCTGTTGCAGGGTGGCCAACCGGAGTTCACCCAGAAGGAACGGCAGCAGGTTTTCGATTTTCCCTATACGGATAACCGTACCCACCGCGCCAGCAACATGTGGTTGACTGTCAACAACTGGGGCTTCCTGGGAAATTTTAATCCGAGCAATCTGGATGCTTACGACGATCCGGAATACCCGGGGCAGTGGGCACCTCAATGCGAATATCCCGGCGGCTCCGATGTCCAGTACCTCTACACCGCCTCACTCTGGATCGGCGCTCTGATCGTGAACGCCGATGGCACGGAGACACCACGGGTTTCGGTTGGCAGTGAGGGTTGGCTGGGAGGACATGAGTTCTGGCCGGGTGCCGGGGATGACGCCCGTATCTCTGAACGATCACTGTTGCCAGGTAAAACCAACCGGCTGGGGGAGTATGTCTATGACTCCCTGGCGGTCAGCGAGCAGGATTTCCGGGCCGCCTATACCGACACCCTGACCGACCAGAGCTATGTAGAGCCGAGTGATTATGATGGAGTGCATGTACCGCTGGGTATCGAGATCATCCAGGAGAGCCACGCCTGGTCCTACAGCTACGCCGAACACTTCATCATCATCGATTACGAGATCACCAACATTGCCGACAAGTATCTCAAGAACCTCTATGTCGGTCTCTATGTCGACGGTGATGTCGGGCTGGTGGAGAACAACCTGCGCAAAAATGATGACATCTGCGGTTTCCGTAAAACTGCCCTGGATACTGTTTCCAACCAGTTTATTGAGATCAACACCGCCTGGATCGCCGACAACAATGGGCGTCAGGACGGGGTTCAGTCCGGTAACGATTTCACAGCCCCTGATGTAACCGGTATGCGGGTCCTGCGGGCGCCGAATCCGCTTTTGCGCACCTCTTTCAACTGGTGGATTTCCAATCCGGATCCTTCACTCGATTTTGGACCCTCCTGGCAATACTGGATCGACACCCCCGGTTCCCCCGGTGAATGGACCGGGCAACTGGGCACGCCCCTGTCTGATGCGAACAAGTATTTCCTGCTAGGAAATCGTGAGTTCGACTACGACCAGTATTATGTTGATGATCCCACCTATGTGCCACAACACCCGGATACCCTCTGGCTGGGTCAGGGGGGGGATTTCGAAGTGCGTCCCTGGCAAAGTGTGGCGGGAGATGTGGCGCTGGATCTGGCCAATGGCTATGACACCCGCTATCTCCTCTCCTGGGGTCCACTCGGCATTTATGATCATACCGACCAGGCCGGTCGCAATATCTACCGGCTCAACCCGGGTGAGACATTTTCGATGACTATCGCCTACATCGTCGGTCGCAGTTTTCATGATGGCAATCATCCCCAGGTTCATTGGGAGAATGTCAACCCGGGGCTTTACGACTACTCTAACCTGCAGTACAACGCCCTCTGGGCACAGCGGGTCTACGATAACGAGATGCATGATACCCCGATATATGATTACGGTCCGGACGGAAAGCCCGGTACCGCCGACCCGGGCGAGGGGGATGGTGTGCTGGACACCGGTGACGGCTGGTTCGGGGAGGATGTCGGTGTCGATGGTCTCTACGCCCTCAATGAGGGGGACACAGTGCGTTACTTCGGTGAGTATGTCGGCATCTATCCCGGTCCAGATCAGGGGGAGCAGGACGCCATGCTGCAGCCGGAGGAGGACGCACTGCTCTGGAGCCTGCAGACTATCCTGGCGGACAGCGGTCTGGTTTACGCCGGGCCGAAGTTTTCCGGGAGTTTCCTGCAGCGGGACTGGCAGCTCGGTCACCTGGGGGGGAATAATTTCCTCGACCTGGGTGACGGCATACCCGATTTCCAGGGGCCCCCACCCCCACCCTCTCCTTACCTGCAGTACGAGTTGAACGAGAACCAGGTCATTCTCCGCTGGGCGACTGAGGCGGAGCGGTTCCTGGATCCTTTCAGCCATATCTACGATTTTGAAGGCTATCGCATCTGGGTGTCCAACAGTGGTTTGCCGGGGGAATGGAGTCAACTGGGGGATTTTGACCTGATCGACTATGCCTATTATACCCCGGACGGTCGCCTGATGACCCTTCCCGGACCGTTGGATTTTGGTGAACTGCCACCCGACTCGCTCGGTCCCGGCTGGGAATATCGCATCGTTTCGGTTAACAACGGTATGGAGGATATCCTCAACCCCCGGGGCTACTGTGAGGAGTGGACCGACCTCAACGAGAACGGCCATTATGATAATGGTGAGCCTTTTACGGACGAGAATGATAACGGTCTTTATGATTTCGGTGACGACTACAGTTGCTATGAGTTCGTGATACACAACGCGCGACCGCTCTTTCCACGCTACTACGCTGTCACCAGTTATGATTTCGGCGATTACCAGACCGGTACCGAACCGCTGGAATCGGCACCTGGCAGCAATGCCCTCTACCTGGCACCGGCCGGCGCACCAGCGGAACCGGTACGGGTAGTACCCAATCCCTACCTGGCGTATCACGATTACACACAGAGCCATGAGTTGAAGAATTCAGTGGGGGGGCTCTCCTGGGAAAACCAGGACGATGGAACACCCAGTTACTATCCCCAGTATGACCGCCGGATTGAGTTCATCAACCTGCCACAGCAGGCGATAGTTCGTATTTACAATGTGGCCGGTGACCTGGTACAGCTGCTTCCGCACAATATTGCGGGGGATAGTGGCGGGCGCTGGGAGTCTGATTTCAGTGAGGGTTGGGACCTTAACAATCGCAATTTCCAACAGGTTGCTGCCGGGCTCTATCTCTTCAGCGTCGAGGATAGAACCTCGCAGAATCGGGGGAATGTCTCCCGCGGTAAGTTTGTTATAATACGTTGAGCTTCCGCGGCTAACAGATGAAAGTCCGGAACTATCCTGCAGGCTGCAATTAATTATCATGCAAAACGGAGACCAGATGAAGGTCATCAACATAGTCGGTGCGCGCCCTAATTTTATGAAGATAAATCCGCTGGTGCGTGAGATGAAGCGGCAACAGGTCGATCAACTGCTGGTACACACAGGTCAACACTACGACCAGGCGATGTCGGAGAGTTTTTTCCAGGAGCTGGGGATACCGGAACCGGATATTAACCTGGAGGTGGGTTCAGCTTCACATGCAGTCCAGACTGCCGAAATAATGAAACGTTTTGAGCAGGTCTGTTTGAGCGAGCATCCGGATATGGTCCTGGTGGTGGGCGATGTCAACTCAACCGCCGCCTGCTCCCTGGTGGCAACCAAGCTCGGTATCGCCGTAGCCCATGTCGAAGCAGGCCTGCGCAGTCGTGATCGCAGCATGCCGGAGGAAATCAACCGTCTGGTTACCGACGTGCTGGCCGATCTGCTTTTTACCACCAGTCGCGATGCAGACGCGAACCTGCTGCAGGAGGGGATACCGGCGGAAAAGATTCACTTTGTCGGTAACACCATGATCGATTCGCTACTGTTGCAGCTGGACAGAGCCAAAGAACGCCACACCCACCGTCGCTTCCAGGTTGAGCCGGGACAGTATGCAGTGCTGACCCTGCACCGCCCTGCCAATGTAGATGAAGCAGACCAGCTCGAGTACATCATCGGCACCCTGGCTCTGGTCCAGGAACAGTTACCGATTGTCTTTCCGGTTCATCCCCGTACCGCGGCTAACCTCAAGCGTTTCGGTCTGGAGGAAAAACTGCGCAACCTGCCTGGTGTCATAATGGCAGAACCTTTATCCTATCTCGATTTCATGGACCTCTATCATCGCTCCCGACTGGTACTCACCGATTCCGGTGGTATCCAGGAGGAGACGACCTATCTGCAGATTCCCTGTATCACGTTGCGTGAGAATACTGAGCGACCGATTACGGTCACGGAAGGGACTAACTACCTGACCGGAACCAACCGGGAGCAGATCCTGAACGCCTTTGATGAGATCATGTCAAAGGGGGGCAAGCAGGGCAGGATTCCAGAATACTGGGACGGCAAGGCGGCAATGAGGATTGTCAAGATCCTGCTGGAGCAGAAACGGCGCGATTGAACGGTTTTGGAAGTGACATCCCCTGCCAACTGAGCCAGAAGTTGGAACCATAGTATCTGTCTTGAATCAATAACCGGACTTCCAATCTGATTCTTGCTGCTGGTCCATTCACCCGCGGGTGGAAGCAACTCTGATTACTCGCGCGACAGGTATAATCAGGATGCGAATTTGTTGATTTCTTCCTCAAAAAGTCTATAAATAACCTCTTGGATAACGGTCATTGACTTCATACTTCCCTGCTTCAGGCCAGCTGTTGGCCCACATCAGCTCAGGGAATCTCCCGAATAGGAATCGTGGTAAAACCAGCGTGCTTTCAATCGCTGGTAAAGCGCCAGCAAAGGGTTAGTCACTACGGTTACCCTCTAGTCATAGTGGAGTGACACACTGTTCCAGCAGGGGCGGAAGTCACCTCACAAATCGCTGTTCAATTGATGGACGGAATACAATATTTGGGGATTCGGGCTGAGCATGCAGGGATAACAACTGAACAACCGCTTCAGAATTGCATTCAGAGCAAACCCGCTTGATAAGAGTTTCCATACAGGTCGAGAAACAGTGTAACTATCGAACCGCATTCTCCAGGTGATATGCGCAGCGCCCTCGGGCAGCTGGGAGATTGCGGCCGCCAATTTACATGTTTACATGTATAGATGTATCCGGATTAATGTCTAAAAACCTGGAGGTATAAGATGAAGCTTAAAGAAAGACTCGCAGCTCAGATCCCGGAAGCCCGGGAGCGGTACCGCAAGCTGATGAAAGAGTATGGTGAAGTAAAGATCGCCGATGTGACTGCAGGCCAGCTTGGTGGCGGCATGCGAGGTATCAAATCGCTGTTGACCGATATCTCTTACCTGGATCCCGAAGAGGGTATCCGTTTCCGTGGTTATACTATTCCTGAAACCCTGGAAAAACTGCCCAGGCGGGAAGGTGCGGAAATACCGCTGGTGGGAGGATTTTACTACCTGTTGCTGACAGGTGAAATCCCTACCCTCGAAGAGGCTGAGGAAGTTGAGGCTGACTGGCAAAACCGCAGCGCAGTTCCCCAGTATATCTTCGATACCTTGAGTCAATCGGAAGATGTGCATCCGATGACTCTCTTTAGTGTGGGTGTTTTAATGCTGCAAAAAGAATCTGTCTTTGCCAGGAACTACGCCACCGGCATGAAGAAGGAGGACTACTGGGACGCCATGTATGAAGACTCAATGAACATGCTGGCCAAGCTTCCTACAATTGCCGCTTTCATCTACCAGAGAAAATACAAGAATAGTGCTCCGCTGGATTCCGATCCGAGCCTGGATTGGGGTTCCAATTTCGCCCATCTGATGAATGTGTCCGATCCCGAGTACAAGGAACTGGCCAAGTTGTATTTTATCCTCCACAGCGACCATGAAAGTGGTAATGTAAGTGCACATACTTCCCATCTGGTGGCTTCCGCGCTATCGGATGTCTATTACAGCTGGAGCGCTGGTCTCTGCGGTCTGGCCGGTCCGCTGCATGGTCTGGCCAACCAGGAATGTCTGCGCTGGGTGATGGGTGTTTACGAGCAGTTCGACGGTGTTCCTACAGAGGAACAGATTCATAAGTTTGCCTGGGACACCTTGAATTCCGGCCAGGTAATTCCAGGTTACGGTCACGCGGTTCTCCGTAAAACCGATCCCCGCTATACCGCCCAACGTGAGTTCGCGCTGAAACACATGCCAGAAGATGACCTCTTCAAAACGATGAATGTCGTTTATAATGTGGTACCGCCGATTCTCAAGGAACATGGCAAAGCCAAGAATCCCTGGCCGAATGTTGATGCTCACTCCGGCGTACTCCAGTACTTCTATGGCGTCACCGAATTCGATTTCTATACTGTGATGTTCGGCATTGGTCGTGCACTCGGCATTTCTGCCAACCTGATCTGGGATCGTGCAGTTGGACAACCGCTCGAACGTCCCAAGTCGATTACTACCGACATGCTGGAGAAGATGGTCAAAAATGGTTGAGTGAAGAAGATTGCTTAAGGGACCTGAAACCCCTCAAGCACTGAAATGACCGGGGTGTGGGGGCTGAGGCCCCCTACCCTGTTTTAACAGGAGTACAAGGAGGCATTTGATGCAGAAAATAGGAATCATCGGTGGCGGAGCCATCGGTGGAGTGCTGGCACAGGAATGCGCTACTCGCAAACTGGCCCGGGAAGTTGCTTTTATTGATCCGGCGCCGATACCTAATTCGGACGATCCACCGGAACGCCAGGAGGTCATGCAGAAGCAGTCGATTGCAGGTGGCAAGACACTGGATATCTGCGAGGGATTGCCGATCATCGGTAGTGACGTCAAGTTCAGCTGGTCCAAAGATTATTCCGCGCTGAAGGGAGCCGACCTGGTTATCAATACAGCCGGTGTACCGCGTAAAGCTCGTCCGGACGGTACTTTCCCTTCCAGGGAGGAGTTGCTGGCGGTGAACCTGAAGATAACCAAGATGGTCGCCGCAGGAATCAAGGAACAGTGTCCCGATGCCATCATCATCAGCGTGGCTAATCCACTGGACGCGATTGTCTATACCTTGAGTAAGATGCTCGATCCACCCAAAGGTAAGTTGATGGGTATGGCCGGAGCGCTGGATTCTACCCGCTATCGTTACTTTGTGGCTGAAGCTGCCAATGTTTCGGTGGAGAATGTCAATGCACTGGTCCTGGGGGGGCATGGTCCCACTATGGTACCGGTACGCAGCTCCTGCCAGATCGCCGGTCTGCCGGTTGAGAGCTTTATCGACGCTGATCAGCTTGACGCCATCGAGGATCGCACCCGTAAAGCTGGTGGCGAGATCGTTGGTCTGCTCGGAATTGGCTCTGCTTTCTCTTCCACTGCCTGGGCAGCCCTGGAAATGGCGGAAGCGATCATTTTCGACAAACGCAAGATCATCGCTTCCTGCGCTTTTCTGACGGGTCAGTATGGGATCGATGGGCTCTTTGTCGGAGTGCCAACCATACTTGGAAAAAATGGTATCGAACAGGTATTGGAGATCGATCTTACCGAAGCGGAACAGGCGGCTCTCAAGAAGTCGGCTGACGCTGTACGGGGTACTTGTGACGAGGTTGACGAGATGTTAAAGACTCTCTAGAGAGTTAACATCGAACAGCTTTTCCTGAAAGACCGTCCACATCGGGCGGTCTTTTTATTGCTGTTTTGCGAAATATCGGGTGCGTCCAGTTTGCTATCATTTGCCGTAACGTCTTGAAATTGCTGATCTTTTTGGGGTCGGACCCGGTTAATTTATTATAAATACAGGTTTTACCTCCCATAAATGGCCTATTTTGGCCCTTAAACGGTCCTTTTTCGGGTGAAAAACGAAGTTACGCTTCCACAGAACACCAGGCAAACAGGTGTATTCTCAGGGCGATAATCATGTGAGGAGTAATTTCCGAAATCAGAGCTTCATTATCGGGGTTAACGGCTTGTAATCAGATAAGCTGAACTTGTTACAGAACCGGGTGTCCCAGGATTGCGCCCTCGGGGTCATTGTCGGCAGGATCAGCCAGATTGATCCGCAATATCAACCGGTTTACTGATAAACCAGAGGTCGCTTTTAACGACGAGGGTGTCCCCGGTTTCAGTGAAATGGGGAAGATCGCTGTTCTCCTGGTTTTCGAAAGTATCGATGATCTCATCGATCGCCATCTGTAAAGTCAACATCACCTCATCCTGAATCTGTTGTTCGGTGTACTTCAACTCCGACTGGGCCAACAATTGTCTCACAACGACCTCTGCCGTAGTCTGTATCGCGCCGCACACCTCATCCGCCTCAAAACCCTCCTGCCTGCGATCCAGTGCCAACAGGTGGGCATAATCCAGAACGATAGAGTGATCACCAACGAGAATATCCTTCTCCAGGAAGGAGTAGATCAGGTTGACCCGCTGGCGCAAAATGCTCGGTTTAAGCGCATGATAGGTTTTAAACCGCTCCCTGTTTTCCGGCTGCATCAGTAACCGTACGGCTTCGTCGACCACACTCTCTTTCAGTTTCCACATGCTGCGATAGAGGGCCAGATTCTTCTTTTCACGTATCGGATCATAGGGGAAGTGCTGGTTGATATAGTGCCATTCGTGTGGAATCCGTTTCATGTTGGCAATCAGGAAAGGTAACCGTCTGAGAATATGATAACGGGGATTCGGGGTGTATTTCAGCATTTCGAAAGTTCGTGTGGGATCAATCACCATGCGGGTATCAACATAGTCCACCATCCA
>JADHUQ010000047.1 GCA_016784425.1 Candidatus Delongbacteria bacterium
TATTTTCATGTTTATCGAGCTATAGTATTTCCCGGTTAAGATGACCGTTTGAGTCAGTGCATTTCGGGAATACTTTAAGAGATGCCGCTGTCTGCATTATATTGCTGACATTTCAGGCGAGCATTACTATAGCTGATTGGTGATGACAGGCGGGCAATACCTTTGGCAGAGTCGTACCACAGACAAACCAGGGACACATGAGATGAAAGACAATAGAATGAGTCCAATCCGACTGATTCCACATATGCTCTGGTTGCTGATACTGCTTGGTTGCAGCGGTAGTGATAAAAGGGAAGCACCCACTTCACTACCACGACCTTTGGCGACAGTTGGCGAGATCGAGCTGGGAGTGGGGGAATTCACCCGCAGGCTGAGCGCCAATCCCCTGGCCCCCCCCCTGGAGATTGTCGAGCAATGGTCCCGGGAAGCGGTGCTTCTGGTGGAAGCTTACCAGCGGGAGCTGCACCTGCGCCCCCAGGTGATTGAGCGCAGTCGGAGGGCTGTGGAACAGGTGTTGCTGACAGAGCTGGAACAGGAGCTGACTGCTGGGATCAAGCAACCCGATCATCGAGCGGTAAAGCGGTGGTGGGATCGGCACTACCATTCATTCAGAGTCAACCGACCAATGATGCGGGGACATCTTTTCAGCCACAGCGATCCCGACAGTGCCGCCCGAATCAGGGAGTTGTTGCTGGGAAAAGTCAGCGAAGAGTGGATCGGCAAACAGATGCCAACGCTCAGGATTCATGACTCCGGTTTCATCTACAGGGAAGAATTGCGCGAGGAATTGGCAGCCTTTCTGTTTGACTCGACTGCCCTCGTCTCTGCCGTGATTCCAGTCGGTGCCAGCTTCTTCGTCGTTAAGCGGATTGATGAGCGAGAAGCGGATCACCATTTCAACCTGGTTGAGGTGGAAGAGGAAATTCGCGCCCGTCTCCTGGAGCAGGAAAGAACCCGTAGCCTGAGTGCCTGGAAAGCCCGGCGGTATCAGGAAATTGACCTGTTGGTTGACACCATGCGGCTGGTTGCCACGGCCGAGTCGCTCTTTCAGCTGAAACAGGTAGAAATCCAGTGACAGGATCCATGATTGCCACTCGCCCGACGCCTGCGGTATGTTTGCGAGACAATACAGGCAGGTTTGATGTCATACCTGGGCAGGTCAACCTCGGAAGACGCTCGATATTGCCTTCGACCTGAGCGTACAGAAATAGAAGTTCCCAACCTTTCCGTGAAAATCACACCCCCTCTTATGACCCGGACAGCAGCGTTGATTGATTCTCCATGATTCATCGCCAGCGGTCTGCCGTATGCAGTGCTGGTATACTCAAATGGTGTCGTTCCAGGTTTTTTCTATAAAAAAAACCCCGGCACCAAGGCACCGGGGGTGATCATTTCGTTTCATGTTGGACTGCAGACTGGCATCTGCAGCCAAGATATTAAGAATAGAACCAAACCCCAATGGTTTGCTAATATTGGATCCGCACAAAAGTGCAGCTCCTTCATTCGGCCACCGGTCTGACATTAATATTCGGCACAAATATTGTGCACATCTTTGCAGCTGCGCACCATCACCTGACCAGGTCAGGCTGACCAGTGTCCGTTATTAATACGGTGGAAAATCCACCGGAATTAGCATTTGTCCATTACAACGGCTTTACCGCTGCATAAGGGCATTAATTATTTGACAAGAATCATCTTCTGGGTGGCGGTGAAATCACCGGCACGGAGCATATAGAAATAGAGACCACTTGTCAGATCACTGGCGTCAAAGACAACCGAGTGGGAACCTGAGGACAGATCACTGTCAACAAGTGTTGCAACCTGGTGACCGGAGATGTCAAACACGGTCAAGGAAACCATACCCGGCTCAGCAAGGTCGAAATCGATGGTTGTGGTCGGGTTGAACGGATTGGGATAGTTGGCGGCCAGGCTGTACTCGGTCGGCTCGATTTCGTACAGGTCACCACAAAGGATGATCTCAGTCATGGAGCGTGGTTCAACCTTGAAGGCGCCATAGCTGTAGTACATCACGCCGGTAACGTTGTAAGCTTCACCCAGGTCCGCATAGAACATGTCCGGATACAGCATCATGTCATCCACAACACCATCACCGGTGGCATCCTGAATTTCCCACTCGCCGTAGCCGCTGGTTTCACTGATCGCGGTTACACAATAGAGGCGTACCAGTACACCTTCCCATGGTTCCTGAAAAGCGTCAAAGACAGTAAGTACGACGGGATTCACAACATTACCCATGGACAGGATAACGACATTTGTGGGGACATCGGTAATAAGAAGTTCGGTCCAGCCATAATACTCTTCTTTCTCACCGATGACGATGACTTCCATACCCAGCTGAATACCTGTGTTGTCGCCATAAACCTGAATGCCGCTCCAGGCAGCTTCGGCGTCCTGCATAAAAAAGCCACCAGCACCGGAACCGGTGATACCGGTCACGACACCCTGGATTTCACAGATTTCGCCAACCGGTGTCATATCGTCCTGTACATAGGAGATCGGCACAGCCATAACCATGGCGGTAATGGTCAGCAGTGCAAACGTTGAAATTAACAGTTTCTTCATGATGAGAGGTCCTTTCGTTGGTAGCAGGGAGGACGCCCCCCGCTGTGTTTCATTTCTATGGACGGATGCAACAGGCAACCGTCCTGTATCGGTTACTTTATATGCACCATTTTATTGGTTTTTGAATTGATTGGGGTGTCAAGAAAACGACTCAAAGCTTCTCCTTTTGATCTTGCTGGGTGCGAATAGAATGCACAGTTCATTCGCAAAAAACGATAATTGTTAAAATAACATAAGTCTTGTGTAGTTGCGCTAATGTGAATCCTATTGTAAGTTGAACATCATCCAGCTGAATTTCAGATGTGCAGATTATCAGCGTCGGACAATCAGACCCCTCAAAATTCAGTAGACAGGAAAACTTATGTTTCGAATGTTACCTGCTGGAACGACACAAGATCACGTGAACACTCCGGCAAAGAGACGATGAATTAAAAGAAAACAAGCTAGAAGAGTTGTGGCTTATGGTAGCCTTGGTGCAGAAGGTCGGTAGGGACCTCCCCCTTATGATCTTAGTACTAAGGAATTAGCATTAGTGCACAGTGAGAAAATAGTCGCAATCGACCAGAATGTCAAGCTGAAGCAGCAAGAAAAAGAGAAAAAAACGGTTGTGGGATTCAAGACAGCAGTCTCTGAAGATGCTGCTCCTGCCTATCGTTGAATCGTTTCCAGCTCTGATTTACCAAAAAAACCGGGCAATAACTGCACCTGTCAACAAACACAGAAATCTCGACACCACCTCTGGACAGAGCCCACCGCGAACCCTCCCTAAACTGTTGGATTACAAGTCCGCTCAATACGGCATACCCTTTGCCAGGTCTATGAACAGTGCGACCGCCAAAAGCGGGAGCGTATTCATTCCGGTTGTCTTAACCTGGGCGGGAGCGACAACCGGCGGGCACCTCGACCGTCGTTTATGGCTCGGCGGTCATGCCTGACAACCCTGTGGTCACCTGATAGGAAAATGCCGATGACAGACACAATCGGGAGACATCCCCCGTAGCAGCCAACGCCTGGACACGCACTCAGACATCATGGTCCCGTCTGGACGGGGCCATTTACTTTTAACGATTGAGGTGAAGATGCATTTGCGCATACTCCTGATCACCCTCTGCTGCCTGCCGACCCTGGTCAGTTCCCTGCGGGGAGAAGTGGTTATCAACGAAGTTCTTTTCGATCCGGAAGGAGCCGATACCGACCTGGAATGGGTGGAACTGCTGAACAATGGCAGCAGTTCAATCGACCTGCGTGATTATCTGCTGGATGCAGACGGTCCCAATTTCCTGTTACCGGAATACCTCCTCCTCCCGGGAGATATCCTGGTGGTTCATACAAACTTCACCGGGATACCATATGTCGACGCGGGGCATATGTACCTTTACAATCCTGATCACAACCTGGGAAACACACACGGTTTCGTCGGGCTCTGGCGGCCAAACGAGTACGGTCAGGTGGCAGAGTTCTTTGTTTCCTATGTTGAGTACGGTGCTCCCAACCAGACCTGGGAGAGCCAGGCGGTCACGGCGGAAATCTGGTACGAAGATGAATTTGTACCCGACGTGGCTGCGGGTCACTCACTGCACTGGGATGGTAACGGTATTGGTGCGGCTTTCTGGTTTGATGATGCATCACCGGTACCTGGTGTCGCCGAGGAGTTAACCGAAGTGATGCTGGTATCCTTTGTCGCCGGGATGGCGGGAAATGGTATCCAGTTACACTGGAGCAGCGGTTTTACCGGTTCCCATTTCTCAATTCGCCGGGCGGAAGCCCCTGCGCTTCAGCTGGAGGAGATTGCCACCATCGCCCCACGGGCCGGCACCGGTTCTCCTTTGATTTACAGCTGGATGGATGATGATATTACTCCTGGCAGGGCTTACAACTACCAGTTGAGCGGTATAGATGCGAACGGCCAGGTTCTCTTCCAATCCGCGGTGACACTTGTTACCACCAGCGGACCTGGTGCATTCCGACTGCTAAACAATCACCCTAATCCATTCAACAGCAGCACCCATATCCGTTTTCAGCTTTTCCGGCAAACACCGGTTGATCTGGTCATCTATAACACTCTCGGTCAGACGGTGCGCTGGTTGCTGCAGGGCGAAGAGCTTGCTCCCGGGGCACACAGTTTTGTTCTGGATCTGAACGGATTACCGGGGGGCTCCTATTTTTGCCGATTAACGGCAGCAGGAAAATCACAGGTGCGGGGAATCTGTTATCTTAAATAACCGACTGCAGTCCTGATTGAATTTTACCGGTTGTATCCCTGAATCTGGCAGCAGGGTGCGGGGTAGATAACAGAATCGCGTTTCAGGGCATGATTAAAACAGGTCAATTCTCTTGAAAGGAAATGGAGAAATCTGTTTCATTGTAGGCGTCGGGTATCGCCGTATGGCTGTTGTACGCTACCCCTGCCACTTCAAGCCCCTGGGAAATAAGACACGATTCAATGCGCAAATTCCTGCCCCTGCTGCTGTTCATCATCTGCTGGCGTACTGCAACTGCGGGCGACACACTCCGCTTCGTACCAGAGCTGGTTCCCGGCTTACAGCAGATCTATCATATCCCCTGGTCGGATATCAAACACCCCCGTGTCGGCCTGGCCCTCTCCGGCGGTGGCGCCCGGGGGCTGGCACATATTGGCGTTCTTCAGGTTTTAGAAGAGGCTGGTATCGAGGTGGATGTTATCGCCGGCACCTCTATGGGAGCGCTGGTAGGTGGGATGTATGCCAGTGGATATAAACCGGATGAAATCCAGCAACGACTGACTGCACTCAATTGGCAGGAGTACTATTTCGATTCCGCAGAGCGCCGCAGTATGTTTCCCGGTATCCGGGAGAATGTCTCAGGACACCTGTTTCAGATACGGTTCCGGAATTTTGTTCCTTACATACCGATGGCAGTTTCCAGCGGCCAGCGCTTTCTGACCACCCTGCTCGATCTGACCAAACGGGGTATCTATCAGAACTACAAATCATGGGACCTGCTGAGGGTCTCCTTCCGCTGTGTTACAACCGATCTGGTCACCGGAAAAAGGGTGGTCTTTTCCCGGGGTGATCTGAGCGAGGCGATACGGGCCAGCATGTCGATTCCACTGCTGCTCGCTCCGGTTGTCTGGGACTCGCTGCTACTGGTTGACGGCGGACTCGTGGAGAACATACCGGTAGAGACCGCGCGGGCTGCCGGAGCCGATTTCGTTATCGCCGTCGATGTTACGGCCGGGATGCGTAATGCGACCGAGTTGCGCCATCCCTGGGAAGTGATTGATCAGATTTCCAATTTTACCATCACCCCCCGGAACAATGAGTTACTGCAACAGGCGGATCTGGTGATAACCCCTGCAACTTCAGCCTGGGGTTCCAGCGATTACACCCGTATGGAGGAGATTATCCAGCTCGGCCGTAAGGCAACCCTAGGGCTCCTGGACAGCCTGCGTTGTTCCATCAAGCAGTTGACAGTTGGGATTGACACGGTTTTACAGGTAGATACACTGTTGTATTCAGGCGCACTGGTCACACGGCCTCCCCTTGAGCCGAGCGGCGCGGGGGCCATCACCCGCAGCCGGATCATGCAGCTGCTGTACGAAATTCACCAGACCGGTTTTTACACCCGGGAGGAAGCACAACTCTATACCGACCACCAGGGTCGTCGTACTCTGGAGTTTGTTCTGCAGGAGAATCGGGCGGTGACCGGACTACATGTGTACGGTTTACCGACAGTTGATTCAATGGCGGTGATAGAGAGTTACCAGCCTTTCCTGGGTCAACCGGCAAACTTCCTTGAGGGTCTGCATTTACTGGATAAATCTATCGCGCGATTACGGCAGAGCGGCTTCAGCCTGGCCGGTATCGACAGTCTCCATTTTGATACAGGCATCATTTCTCTCTGGATCGACCGGGGACAGATTGACACAGTGACTGTAACCGGCAATCTGCAAACCAGTGACTATTCCATCCTGCGTGATTTCAAGATCAAACCGGGCGACTACTTCAACCTGTTCCGGGCGCAAAGTTCCATCGCAAACATATATGGCAGTGATCTCTACCGCAGCGCTTACTTCCGTATCCATCAGAAGGGAGGGGGCAAGACGCTGGAGTTGATGGTTACGGAGCGCCCCTTCCCCCTGCTACAGGTAGGCCTGGGCTATGACAACCGCTGCTATGAGCGGATATTCCTGCGGTTGCGTCATGAAAATACAGCCGGGCTGGCTATCCGCACAGTGCTCTACTGGCGTTTCTCATCCGAACGGGAGCAACAGATGCTACGGCTGGAGCAGGATCGTCTTTTTCACACAACACTGACCTGGCGGATTGAAGCGGAGAATAAGTATGATCAGTATTCTCTATGGGATGGTGACAATAAAAGTGATCGCGCTTCATATCGGGCCCTCGATCTCAACGCTTTTGTAGGGCAGCAGATACGAAGGCTGGGGACTATCTCGGCCGGTATTCGGCTTACAAAGGGAAAGTACCGGCAGAATGGTACCATCCGGAGCTTTGACCTGCGTCGCCTGGTGCTGTCATCACTGGTTGATACCCGCAACCGGGTTCCCTGGCCGGAAAGCGGTGAGTACCATCTGGTTGAGTTCGAGACCTCCTCATCACTACTCAATCCCTCCGAATCGTTTAACCGCTGGTGGATGCTGTTCGAATCCTGGCGTAATCTCAACCAGAATCATATTTTTCACAGTACTATTTACCTGGCCCAGGCTGATGAGACCACACCTGAACCCTACTGGTTACACCAGGGATACGAAACCGGATTGCCGGCGTATCACACGCGTCAATTCCGCGGTCGACTTGCCGCGCGGTTAGGGTTGCAGTACTGTTGGACTGTTACCAGAACCGAGCCCCACCGTCTGCTGCTGATGGCACAGCTGCAGGGGGTTGGTAACTGGCCGTCCAACGATTCCCGTATCGAACTGCCGACAGATCTGCATCCTCACCTGTCAGCAGGATTAATCCTGGACAGCCTGCTGGGACCAATGGAGCTGATCTACGCCTTCGCACCCCCACACAACGGACTCGACGGAAGTCAGCGCCTGATGTTGAATGTCGGTTTTCATTTTTAGTAACTACCTGCCTGTTTACGTTTTCTCACCGCTATCATACCCATAAATGCAGTAGACAGCGGCAACCCTGTTGTATTCTCCTGATAACGGATTCAGAAATGGATGTCTGCTTTGCGTCTCCTTTGACCTGTGCGATATCGATGCTCGTAAAGCATCTCCTTTTGAAACGCCAGAAGCTGCATCATTTAATACTATCGCTCTATTGTTACTTTCTGAATCCGGTCATTGATAGCGTGGCTTTGGTAAGTCACACAACAACGAACCAGGCCGTTACCCAACAGCGGAGTAAGCCGCGGTATATTTGTTGCAATAGTATAAGTTATACGCGTCAGGAGTCAGCGGGACAGGATGCAAGCTCGGCTGAGAGGGCATGCTTTCGCGCTGATTGCCTTCATCCGTAACCTGCGAGAGGAGAATTTTGCTGCAGCGGGAGTTGAATATCGGCAAGCTGAAACTGCAGAACGCCCTTCTGCTGGCGCCGATGGAGGGGTACACCGATATCTCCTTTCGGGGAGTCTGCAAGGAGTTGGGTGCAGATCTGGTCTACACTGAATTTGTCAGCTCGGAGGGACTGAGACGGGACGTCAGCCGTTCATCCCGCAAAATCATATTCCGTGAAGAGGAGCGACCGGTCGGGATCCAGATCTTTGGTAATGATCCCCAGGCGATGGGGGAGGCGGCACGGATCAGCTCCCGCCTGCAACCGGAATTGCTCGATCTCAACTTCGGTTGTCCGGTGCGCAAAGTAGCCGGTAAGGGCTCTGGTGCCGCCCTGATGAAAACACCCGATCTGTTGCTGGAAATTGCGGAGGCGGTGATTCGCAGTACTGATCTGCCGGTTACCGCCAAACTGCGGTTGGGCTGGGATGAGGATAGTATCAATATCCTTGAAATCGCGCCGGAACTGGAAAAACTCGGGATTGCCGCTATTACGCTGCACGCCCGGACACGCGCCCAGAAGTACAGTGGCAACGCCCGCTGGGAGTGGATCCGCCGCCTGAAGGACAGGGTCCAGGTACCGGTCATCGGGAACGGCGATGTGGTTACACCACAAGATGCCCTGCAGATGTTTGCAGAGACCGGTTGTGACGCGGTGATGATCGGGCGGGGTGCCACCAGCTACCCCTGGATCTTTCGTGATACCAGGATTTTTCTCAACGACGGTGTTGTCCCCCCCCCGCCGGACCTGAGGGAGCGGCTGGAGTTGTTACTCCACCATTATCGCCTGTCGCTGACCTGTAAAGGGGAGGAACGGGGTGTGCGGGAAATGCGCAAGCTATACTCCAGTTACCTGCGTGACTACCCCTATGCCAGGCAGGTCCGTTACCAACTGGTACGTATGACCGATCCAAAGGTCATCGAGGAATACCTGCTGCAGTTGTTAGAAGAGGGGCTCCAGCGTCATGTCGACTAACAGTGATCCATCACCACCGAGACGGCTTTGTCTCACCTGTGGCGATCCGGCCGGGGTAGGTCCGGAGCTGGTGGCGGCAGCCCTGCCACATCTGCTGGCGCGGGGATGGCAGCCGCTGGTGATCATGCCTGCACCACTGCTGGAGAGTGCGCAGCAGCTGACCGGTCTGTTCACACCCTTTCAAGTGGCCCCACCAGAGGATAGAGTCGCTACAGGCCAGGCGCAGCTCTGGTTCCCTGATCAGAATCCTCCCGATGTCAATCAGGGTGAAATCTCCCTGGAGGCGGGGCTGATCGCTTATCAGTCTCTGGAGACAGCGGTCAGGTTAGTGCAGGCGGAGCCGCAGGTGCCATTGGTAACCGCGCCGGTGAACAAGCAGGCACTCCACCTGGCTGGATTCAGGTTTCCCGGACAAACCGATTTTCTGGGCGCCCGCGACAACAACCGGAAGACCCGGATGATAATGTATCACGTTGATATTACCATCGCCCTGGCGACAATTCATCTGCCGCTGCAGGAGGTGAGCGACCACCTTGGCATTACCGTAGTACAGGAAGCTATCAGTGATCTTCACAACTTTCTGAAGCGGCTGGGACGGGTAGAACCAATCAGGGTGCTGGCACTGAACCCTCACGCCGGCGAGGGGGGTCTCTTTGGCAAAGAGGAGCAGAGCATCATCACGCCGGCAATCGCACAGGCTCAAGCAGCCGGCCTTACAGTTCGAGGGCCGGTATGCGCGGATACTGCCTTCAACGAGGGGGGGTGTTTTGTTGCTATGTATCACGACCAGGCAATGATCCCCTTCAAGTTGATAGCAGGCTGGCAAGGGGTAAATGTTACCTGGGGGCTCTCCTTCATACGCACTTCACCGGATCACGGAACCGCCTTCCCACTGGCCTGGAGCAACCGGGTTGATCCTGCCAGCATGCTGGCCGCAATTGATCTAGCCCTGAGACTGGCATTATGATTTATAACCATCTGGCCTCGATTTACGATGATATAATGTCGCACGTCCCCTACGCTAAATGGGCGGAGTACATCCACCAGATCCTGATGCACTTCAACAGTCCCGCCGGGCGTACTCTCGATGCTGCCTGCGGCACCGGTTCCCTGCTGGCACATTTTGCTCCAGGGTGCAGTGAAGCGACCGGTTTTGACAGCAGTCCCAACATGATTGAGATCGCCAGGGAACGCTTCCGCAGGAGCAAGCTACCGGTGAATTTTGCTGTCGCTGATCTGCTCCAGTGGCAGGGCCAGTGTGATTACGACCTGGCACTCTGCCTTTACGACAGCATCAATTACATGATGAATCACACCGCCTTGATACAGGCGCTCAGTAACCTTACAGACTCATTGAAGCCGGCAGGCATGCTGGTGTTCGATATCTCGACGATTAACAACGCACAGCACAATTTCCACGGGCTGCGGGAAAAGGAAGTCATCAACGGTGTTGCTTATACCCGCCGGGCCAGCTGGGACGGTGATAACCGTATTCTTCACAACGACTTCACACTGCGGGAGACAGGGGGGGAACAGATAGTTGAGGAGCGACACAGCCAGCGTTTGTACACTATCCGTGAGGTGAAAACTGCTATTGATTCCGCCGGTCTTGAATGCCTGGCTGTTCTGGATGAGTTTACCTTTCGTAACGGGAACGAACAATCTGAACGTATTCATTTTGTCGCCCGCAAAGGAGACTGATGGCTACTCCCCTGTTTGAGATGCAACAGGTGCACCTGAGCTATACTAATGGCTTCACCCTTGATCCGGTCAATCTGACATTATCACGGGGCACTCTCTGTCTGATCAGTGGACCCTCTGGAGCCGGCAAAACCACCCTTTTAAAACTGATGACCGCCGAACTCAATCCGCTGGGTGGCAAGAGACTTTTCCTGGCAAGAGATATTACTCGTCCCGACCCGGCAGCTCTTTCCTGGTTTCGCCGCCAGATTGGCATCGTCAGACAGGAGTTATCCCTGCTGCAGGACCGCAGTGTTCTGCAAAATCTGCTTTTTCGTTTCTCCGTCCTGGGAATTCGACTCAACCAGCATCGGGAAAAGCCACACCAACTGCTGGGCCGCTTTCGCCTGCAACATCGTACCCACGCTCTGCCTGGGGAGCTTTCTGCCGGCGAGCGCAGACGGGCGGAGTTGGCCTGTGCCATGGTAGGTAGTCCGCAGATCGTTTTTGCCGATGAGCCGCTGGCTAACCTGGACCAGGCCAACAAGCAAAATATTGTTGCTCTCCTCCTGGAGCTGCTCGATCTGGGTACTACCGTCGTCATGGCCACTCATGACAGCTGGGCGCTGGAGCTGCCGGCGACGCACAAACTGCTGCTGAAACGAGGGAGATTGCAGTAATGTTCATTCTGCGGGAAACCTGGCGGGTGCTCTCGCACATGCGGGGGAAACTGCTGCTCGTCGTCCTGTTACTGACCCTGTCCGGCGTACTGGTGGGTCTGCTTACTATCCTCTACTACAACAGCTCTGTGGTTCATCACTCCTTTCAGCGGCACCTGCAGGGGGAGCTTTTCCTGCAGGACGACTGTACGGATCTGCAGCGGGCCGACCTGGAGGAGAGGTTGCAGCGTGATACACTGGTCACTGTCGATCACTTTCGCTCCCGGGAAGAGGCACGGGAGCTTTTTGCGGCGGAGTTCGGTGATGAGATTTTCCAGGTGCTGGAGGAGAATCCTCTTCCTGCCTCGTTTCTCTTCCATTTTCGCTTCCCGGTAGTACAGGATCAGATGCTGGAGGACCTGGTGAGTCGTTACAAGGAATTGCCGGGAGTGCTCTCTCTGCGTACTCCCTCCCGCATGTTACGCCTACTGCATCAACGTATCACGTTTGTCCTGCAACTTATCTCTGCAGTATTGCTGGTACTGCTGTCCGGTACCACACTGCTGGTCATGTACAGCACCCGCCAGGCTGTATCCCTATATTGGCCGGAAATTGACACCATGCTGCTGATGGGGGCCGGGCGGGGCAGGATCCGTCTGCCTTTTCTTACCGGCACCCTGTTCTACTCTCTGCTGGCTTTTGGCTGTGCTCATCTGCTGATAATCATGCTGACCGGGCTGGCAAGCGGTCTAGGATATCACCTGAACCGAAGCTACGCCAACTGGGTGGAGCTGCTGGTACTACTGCTGATCGGGTTCGGCGGTACCCTGCCCGCTTTGAACAGGGGATTGAAGCACAAATAGACACCCCATAACTACAGAATGATATTCCCCGGTAACGATGGTCACACCTGGTTTTAATCCTGCGAGGGCAGAGTCACAAAGGCTTTATCCTCAGAATGGCTTCCGGTCTGCAGCTGTTTTCACATCTCCACCAGGTCTGTAGCGACCCGTTCCACAAAAAGCCTGTCATGCTCGATAAACAGCAGAGTCGGTTCAAACTCAAGGATCACCTCCTCAATCTGCTCGCGGGACATTATGTCGATGTAGTTGAGCGGTTCGTCCCATAGTAACAGATGCGCGGGTGAGATAAAGGAGCGGCAGAGATCCACCTTTTTCAATTGTCCCTGGCTGAATGTTTCCAGGGGGCGTTCGAATATATCTCCTTCTGCTCCCAGGACCGCCAGGATTTGCCTGAAGCGGGTTTCATCCAGTCCTGCCACTCTCAGCTGCTCCCGCAGCAATCCGGTTTGCCAGAGCGGTTGCTGGTAGGCGCGCAGCAGCTCGAGATATGCTGGCAATCTGATGCTGCCGTTGACAGGTGTTATTTCACCCGCAATGGCGTTAAACAGGGTGGTTTTACCAGCACCGTTTGGACCCAGCAGCGCTATCCGCTGGCCCCGTCGTACCGTAAGCGAAAAGTCATTTACAATCCGCTTGTCACCAAAAGCAATTACCAGCTGTTCAATACTGAGCAGCAATTCAGGCGCTTTCCCGGCAGCGGTCAGTTTGAGATCCCGCTTTTTTTCCAGGTTCTGCAGCAATGTCTCCTTCTCTTCTATCCCGTTTTGTACACGTTTTTCAATCGCCAGGGCTCTCTTCATCACTTTTGCAGCCTGGTGTCCGATTGCCCCTTTATCGCCAGCACCGATTTTCTCTTTCTCCTTGCGGCCCGACCAGACCCGGCGCTGTTGAGCGGCGATTTTGAGCTTCCTGATTTCCCGTTTCAGCTTCTCATCCCGGTGCTGTTCTGCTGCCAGCTTACGGTCCGCCTGCAGTTTCCACCGTGAGTAGTTTCCCTGGGTCAGTTCCGGACCGTCGGGATTGATAGCCAGAACATGATCGGTGCAGCTGTCCAGCAGATGTCGATCATGCGAGACCAGGATAAAGCCCGGCTTGGTTGCCAGATATCCCCCCAGCTGCTCCCGGCCCTCCATATCCAGATGGTCGGTCGGCTCGTCCAACAGGAGAAAGCGCCCCTCCTGCAGAAAGAGCGCCGCGATAAGGGCACGAGTCTGCTCCCCGCCACTCAGTTGTCGGAAAGGACACTCGAGCAGTTCATGCGCTAAACCGATAGCGGTGCACTCCCGGTGGATAAGGGAGTCAATCTGATAACCCCGTTGTTGTTCGTACTGCTCGAGCAGGGTAGCGTGCTGTTCCAGGTTTGTCTCGTCAGGTTGTTCCAGCAGCTTCCGCATCTGTTGTTCCCATTTCCTGAAGGGAGCGACGCTGTCTTTGACGACAATGAACGTACTCTCCTGCGGGTCGGCGGGAGTATAGGGAAATGTAGCGCAAGTCAACGGCAACTCGATCCGCCCCTTACCGGGCGTCAGCACTCCCTGCAACAGTTTGAGGAGGGTGGATTTACCCCGCCCGTTGCGTCCGATGAGAGCGGTTTTGCAGCCGCTGTCGATCTGCAGCGAGACATCCTCAAAAACCGTCACCTGGGGATTACTGTAGCTGAAGCTCAGATTCTGTAGCGTTATGGTCGGCATCAGCAGA
>JADHUQ010000048.1 GCA_016784425.1 Candidatus Delongbacteria bacterium
ATCCGATTGGTCTGCTGGCGAAGTAGTGGAGATGTATGACATCTGGCTGGAACCGGGTGATTATAACTTCCATCTGGAACGGTACCCCAGTGGTGTTGCAGATCTGGACATGGCTCTGTATTACTTCGACAGCCCACCTTACTGCGGTGGGCGAACCGATCACTTCATAAATGCCCGTTCGCAGAATATCGGCAACACCGTGGATGAGTCGTTCTGGGCCCCGGTCAGCGAGGCGGGCTGGTATGGACTTGTCGTCAGCTCTCGCAATAACGGCTATGGTGAGTTCAGGTTGCATATCCACCCGGATGGGAGCTGGAGTGGAGATGTTTCAACCGACTGGCACGATCCCACTAACTGGCACAGCGGAAGTGTACCCAATTCCTCTACGGATGTCATTATTACTGCCGGACGTCCCAACTACCCGATTCTTGAGGGTGCCAGCGGATACTGTGATGGTCTGGAGTTGAAACCGGGTGCCTCCCTGACACTGAACCACGATCTGTATGTTGGTGGTCACGCCCATATCGCCGGCGATCTGCATATGGCGCTGACCTCGGCTTATCTCTATGCCAGCCAACATTTATACTGTGAAGCAGGTTGTGATCTGGATATGGCCGCCGGAACCGAGATCCGCCTGTCCGGTAATCTGATCGTCGAAGAGGGTGCTCTGGTGGATCCTCAGGCAGGATCATTTATCTTCGAGGGCTTCGAGGGTGCCGGAATCCAGAACCATGACAACCGCACCTCTTTTCATAACATAGAAAACCATAAGGACTACTATCCACTACACTTCAGCAGTTTCTGCACCGAGGATTTCACTATAACCGGTAACCTGATCCTGCTTAATAACACCACACTGGAGGGTGATTCTCCGCACCGTGTCACTTTGAATGGCGGAATCTACAAGCTGCCGGGGTCATTTTTCTACTTCGAAGACGGGGAGTTCATTTTTGAAAACTCCACTTCCAATCTCACTCCGGATCCGATGGATTACTTCCACAATCTGACTCTGATAGACAGTGAAATATCCCTGCAGAGTGATCTGTATGTAAATGGTGATCTTAATACTATCTCCGGGAATCTTAACCTCTGGTCCTACCAACTCTACCTGCAGGGTGACTGGAATAATCATGCGGGTGCGGGGGTGTTAGGAACCACTACTACCGGCACAGTAGCTTTCTACGGGATAGATGAGGATCAGTCGCTGATCGGTGACACTGACATTCCTACCCTGCTCCTGCAGAACTGGTTCGGCGAACTCTACTGTCCCTCCGGGACGATCAACTGCGAAAACTGGCACTGGAGCCTGGGAACTCTGCACATCGACGGTGCTGTTTTTACTGCTGATGATATTGTTACCTCAACACTCCAGGGAGCATACATCGTCGACGCGGGTGAGTTGAATCTCCATCAGGATGAAACTGATTATGTGGATCTCAACGCCAGTATAGATATCAGCGGTGGTTTCATGCGGGTATACGGTGGCTACGCCATCGACAGCTACTGGCCTTACACCCAGAACGCCTCTATCACGATGAGCGGCGGTGTACTCGATTTCGTGGACAACGGTATCTATCTGTATGATGGTGCTTATACCCTGACCGATATCATAACCGGCGGTACGATCCGCACCGGCGGCAATTTCACCGGATTGCGGCATGATTTTAACCCGGGTGGCGGAACCATAGAGCTCTACGGTGGCAGTGATGCCCAACTGGGACATGGCATCGGTAGCAGCTTTCACGATGTGCTGGTCAACAAGGGAACCGCAATGTTGGATCGCGGACCTGTTGTTCAACCGGAGAAGGGAAAAAAGAACCGTAAAGATGTACGTGACACTATGGCTGAGCAAATCATCCGCTACCGTCACGACGGCAGCTCCTACCCGGTTGACCGGATGAGCACAGTTACTGTCGTCTCGACGCTGGATATCGACGATGATCTGGTTTTCCAGGACGGATTCTTTGTCCCTGACGCCAATGTGGTGGATATGGACGGTGACTTCGATATTTACGGAACGCTGATGATAGATAGTGAGGATTACATCCGGGTGGGAACCGATATTTTCTGGCGGGATGGTTCCCAGTGCAGTGCGCAGGGGGGCGAGATCCACTGTGAAGGGGGCTGGATTTTTTATGACGGCTGCAATGTCCCGCTGCAATCGGTAGTAACCGTTTACATGGATGGGACCGGTCCCGGCGAGATTCATAACTACAGCCACAGTCTCAATGCAAGATTTGGTGAGCTGGTGATCGACAAGTTTCAGGGGGGAAGGGTATCTCTGGCCGAATCAGGATATCCCATAGAGGCGGTTCAGTTAAGATGTACACCCAGCGACACCATCTTTGGGGGAAGCTCTACACTGGAGGTGGATAGCCTTCTCCTTTTAGAGACAGGCTCAGCGTTTATCGGGGGGAACGGTGGCAATGTGACCTGCGATGATATCACCATAGCTGGATTACTGGATCTGGGTGAGGGAATACTGACAGTACATGACAATTTTCTGCTCGATGCTGGTGGCAGCCTGAATCTCGCTGGAGGCCAGGTGCTGTGTGACCGTGCTTATACCGGTAACTTCATGAGTATTGCCGGTGCACTCAACTTCAGTGAAGGCCTGTTCCAGGTTGTCAATGAGGGACTCCAGTTTGGCGGGGGCACTTACAGCAACATCTCTGGAGGTATTATACGTCTCGGTTGGGGGCTGCGCGCGCTCTACGAAAATGGCCTGCAACCGTCAGGTGGTACAGTGGAGTTCACCGGTGCCAGTTATCCCACCATTGAATGTAACAATGGTAACTACCTGCACGATCTGACCATAGATAAGAGTGGTGGCATGGTCTACACCATGTATCCCTTGACTCTGAACGGTGATCTGCACCTCATCAACCGCACCCTCAACGCCCAGGGCAATGACCTGACCATCGGTGGTGACCTGCTGATCGAACCTGGCGGGCAGTTGGATCCGGATGAGGGAACTGTGTCGGTGGGTTTAAACTGGACCAACCTGCGGGGTGCTATCGGTTTCATCGAAACCAATTCCAGCGTCACCTTCACCGGAGATATGCCTGCCTCGATCAATAACGCAGAAACCTTCCACAACCTGAATGTAGACAAACCGACTGCAGTCGGTTATTTCTTTGAGATACCGGATGCTCTCACCATCGATGTCCTGGGTGATCTGCAACTGTACACCGGTCCGCTGATGCTCCATGATGCTGTGACGCTGGATGTCGCCGGCGATATCCATATCTACAGTGGTGCCGGTCTTTGCGCCTACCCGCTCTACAACGGTATTGAAATTGAGATTGGCGGGAGCCTGTTCAACTACAATTCCACTTACGATTACCGGGTCGGTTTCAATCCCGGCACCTCACTGGTCACCTTCAACGGCACCGGGGATCAGTACATAGAAACCTGGCCGACCGCGGAGTTCTGGGATCTGACTATTGACAAACCCTCCGGAACACTGATCAAGGATTGCAACCTGTGGATACAGCATGATTTCAACTTCCTGGCGGGTAGTTGGGATAGTTACAACCAGCCGGAGGTAATCCATACCTTTGAGGGGGATCTCTACCAGGCCGCAGCAGCTGATCTTTTCGATCCCTATGCCACTTTCTATCTCACCGGGACAGCCGAACAGCTGATTGACCTGCAGGGGAGTTACCAGTTCGCGGATCTTATCCTCTACAAGGGTGAACCGGTACTGCAGCAGGTGCTGACACCCTCGCTTGCCGGGAAGGAGGCCGCTCACACGGAACAGGAGCGCTCCGAACCGGTTATCCTGCAACATGATCTCACTGTTAGTGGTGGTGACCTGGTGATCGAAAATGGTACCCTGCAGCTGAATGGCTATACCTTGACCGCGGATGGTGGGGAGGAACTGACGGTCTATGAAGATGGAATCCTCAATCTATCCCCCGGATCACAGCTGCTGCTGGGAGACCTGATGTATCTGTTTGTCACGGGGCGACTGGAACTGCTCGGCAGTGAGGCGGAGCCGGCAGTGCTCAGTCACGCCGCCAGCGGTCACTATTTCTGTGATATCACGGGGGGGGGTACCCTCAGTGCCGAACATGCGTTGTTTGAGTATATGGGAACAGCGGGTATCAACATCGATTACAGTGGTAATCTTGACCCGGTGCATACTCTGCACCACTGCACCTTCCAGCAGGGACCGATGTTTGGGACGCTGTTGCAGATTAACACCACTCAGGCTGGTCTGGTGATCAACGGGGCACATTTCCCGGACAACAGCTGGAACGGGATGTTCAATGTATCACGCTACCTTCCCCAGCCGCCGTTTGAAACCGTGACTTTTGCCGGTGCTACCGGTGGCTTTGCCGGTGTAGCCTGGGAAGACGATCCCGACGGACTCATCGACTGGACCAGCGGTGGTGATCCCGACCTCCAGGTGACTGATCTCTACTGGAGTGACACTGCACCCTATGTCGTAGACTATGTGGAACTGCACTACACCATCACCAACAGTGGTGATGCACCCAGTGGGCAGTCCACTCTCGGCCTCTACTACGATCTGGCAGTTCCACCCACCGTTGGTGATACACCGGATGAAACCCTGATCATCAGCAGTATCGCACCGGCGGAAGCCTTCAGCTCCTCCATCTGGGTAACCAGTCTGGATGCCGCAGAGTGGTCCTCCTGGCTCCTGGCCGACTGTCTGGGGGAGATTGTTGAAAGCAATGAGGGGAACAACTACGGTGGTCCGGGAGCGATCAGCTGGCTACCGCTGCCGGCTGTAGACGACCTGGAAATCAGCTACGATCCAGACTACTACATGGCAACGCTGACCTGGAGCTACCCGATCTGGGTCCAGTATTTCAACATCTATCGCGGCACAACACCTTACTTCACCCCGGGACTGGAGAACCTGATCGCCAGCCAGATTGAAACCACTTACATCGATGACGATCTGCCGGATGAATACTTCTACCAGGTTACAGCTGTACGGGAGTGGGTGGTGGCTACCGGTGAAGAGTTGCCACTCGAACAACAGATTCCGTTGGATCGTTAACAGAGAAGAATTGTCTTGAAACTGAAGGGGTGCCGGTCACCCCTTTTTTACTCCCCCACCGCCTGGCACGTTTCTTGCAAGAAACTGAGTCAAGGGAAAGAGTGGGAATTTTGTAGTCCGACTTCGCGTGTTCCCACCGCTCTCCACCGCTCAGCTCTTCTGAACTGATACAGGTGCTTGCAGAACAGCTTCAGGTATACGACCGGTTCCAGCACAGGCAGGCGTCATGTATCAGACTCATCACTCAATCAGGCTTGATCGGACTAACGCTGCGAGCCACCTTTTTCTGAACCTGCACACCGTCTCCCTGGTATCAGCTCTCCAACGAAAACAAAACCTGCTGTTGTGTCTGTTTTTGTAGACAACAGCTGGAATTGATGTTCACTTTTCGAATTTGATCAAAATCAAATATCCACGCCCACCCATTGAAGGTAACCTTAAACCAAACCTGGAGGTTATCATGAGACATGGATGCTTTTTGGGAATTGGCGCGCTTTTGTGTGCTACGGTTCTGATGGCCAACGGTGTGGCCATCGTTGATTTCGAAAGCGGGGATTACCTCCCGCTGCTGGAAAGCCGGGTCGTGGTAGAGGTTGAAAACCAGGTGGCGATGACAACCACCAACCTGCTGTTTGTAAACGATCGACCACAACCACAACAGGTAGTCTTCGGTTTTCCCCTGCAGGAGACAGCCAGTGCTACCGGGCTGCGCTGGTATCAGCATGGCATCTGGACTGAAGCGGCTTTTTCCCCGGTACCACCTGATTCGACACCGGGCGGCGGCAATATTTTTCCACTACTCCAGCAGCACCTGGGGGAGACACCGCTCTATTTTGAGCTCACTGAACCGCTGCAGTGCGATTCCAGCCTGATCATCCAGCTCATGTATGTAGAGCTGCTGGACTATGCCTACGGGCAGGTGCAATTCAGTTATCCTAACAATCTCAATCTTATCCAGAACGAACCGCTGATACTCCAGTCGCTGGAGTTACACCTCAGCTCGGAGCGGACTATAACCAGCCTGGAGCTGTTGAGCGGGCAGGCAGCGGAAATCCAGATTAATCCTCACCAGGCCTCCCTGATCAGCCAGCAGCATAATCAATCCGCCACGCAAGATTACCTGGTGGCCTACAGCCTCAGCCTGGATGAACTGGGTTTGTTCGGTTTCAGCAGCTGGCTGCCGGACAGCCTGGTGTATGATGATGGCCCCCATGGCTTCTTCATGTTTGTGGCGGAACCGGAACCGGATTCACTGGTGCAGGTGATGGACAAGGTTTTCACCCTGATCATTGATCATTCCGGCAGTATGGCCGGCAGCAAAATGGTACAGGCGAGAGCGGCGGCCAGCTTTATTGTGGAGCACCTGAACGAGGGGGACGATTTCAATGTGATCGGCTTCGATACCTACATTTACCCCTTTCAAAACGAGCATGTCCCTTACAACTCTGTTAACGAGGCGGAAGCACTGGCTTTCATTGACGACCTCGACGCATATGGCTGGACCAACATTTCAGGCGCTTTCGAAGTAGCGATTCCTCAGTTTGACACGGTAAACGACAGCACTGCCAACATTATCGTTTTTTTTACCGATGGCATGCCCACCTGGGGTGAAACCGGTACTGAAGAGATCCTGCAGATTATCGAGGACCTGCAAAACGCCAACGAATCTATCGTGAATATTTATACTTTCGGTGTCGGTCATGATGTCAATCACCAGCTGCTCAGCCTGATCGCCCAGCACAATCGTGGCCTGGCTTCATTCCTGGAGGATGAGGATCTGGAGGAGATGATCACTGAGTTCTACCTCACTATCCGCAACCCCGTTCTGCTGGAGACATCACTATCGATTACACCGGCGGTCGCCTTTGAATTGTTCCCTGATCCGCTGCCGAACCTCTATGTTGGTCACCAGATGCTGGTTGTCGGACGGTACAACGAAGCGCTGCCGGTGGAGATCAGTCTCGCCGGAAATACTTTCGGGCAGCCGGTTGAATACAGTTACCCCCTCACGCTGGCCGACAGTACATTGACCCGGTATCAGTTTCTCACCAAGGTCTGGGCGAAGCTGAAGATCGAGGATCTGCTGGTGGATTACTATGCTCTGGATCCCGCTTCACCACAGGCTGAAGAGCTGATGGAGGAGATAATCGCCCTCAGTCTGATGTGGGGCGTACTGACCCCATTTACCGGGTTCACCGAGCCGGAACTGGTTGCTGAGTTTGAACCGGAAGATCAATTGCCGGTACGCTATGAGTTGCTGGGGAACTACCCCAATCCGTTCAATCCGCTGACCACAATCCGTATCCGGATAAATCAACCACTGCAGCAGTTGGTGGAAGTGCGGATCTACAATATTCTGGGGGAGTTGGTCAGAACCTTGATGCTGCAGGTCGACGGTGCAGGGGATTATGAAGTAGTCTGGGATGGCAAACTGTCCGGTGGGGAGGCTGCACCATCAGGTATGTATATCTACCTGGTCGATTTCGGTGACGCTTTGCTGGCAGCTCGTATGACCCTGCTCAGGTGAATCTGCCCGGGGTTAGGAGACCACTTACTTCATGCGTGGTTCAGGGAGCCGTCGACGGTTTACCACCGGGAAGCTCTTCCCGGGTACGATTGTAGTACTCCATCGCCTCCGGGATCAACCTTTCGAGCTGTGTAATTCGGGTATCATCGGCGGGGTGGGTGCTGAGGAATTCGGGTGGTGCACCCTCCCCCTTCAGCTCTGCCATCCGCTGCCAGAACTGCAATGCTTCCTGGGGTTTGTACCCCGCCATTGCCATGAAGATCAATCCGAGGTGATCAGCTTCACTTTCATGCAGGCGACTGTAAGGTAGCATGACACCCAGCTGCGCCCCCAGACCGAAAGCGGTCATCCAGATCTGCTGGGTCAGTTGTGGTTTCTCCTCCAGTGCTTTGGTCAGTAGCATGCCACCGGTCTGTGCTACCAGTCCCTGGCTCATCCGCTCGTTGCCGTGCTGCGCGATGGCATGTGCGATTTCATGCCCCATCACCACGGCCAGGCCGGCTTCGTTCCTGGTGATCGGCAGAATCCCGGTGTAGACTACAACCTTACCTCCCGGCATACACCAGGCATTCGGTTCATCGCTCTCCACCAGATTGAACTCCCAGGCGTAATCCGCCAACTCCCCTGAGAGGTTATGCTCCGCGAAATACTGTTCCACCGCCCGCTGAACGCGCAGTCCAGTACTCTGAACCAGCTTGGTGGTTTTCTTGTCCTTGCTGAGCTGGTTCTCCTCCAGGAACTGGTCATACTGCTGGAAGCTCATGGAGAGCATCGATTCGTTCGGAATCAGATCCAGCTGCCTGCGGCCGGTCAACGGAACCTTGGCGCAGGATTGCAACAGGAACAGCATCAGGAAAATGAGGGTGAAATTGTACCGATGATAACGCATAAGACACCTCACGGGCTAACGGTTCAAACAGGCAATCCTGTTCTGGTTGATAATAGAAACCTGGTTGACGATATTCAACGCGACGAGTAAACCGGGGACAAAGAAACCGGACAGGTGAGCAGGGCCCCCGGTGATCAAGGTAAAAGATAGTAATCGAGTCGCTTTATGCAACGAGCGATGTTTTGGCGCTTGTCGGGTCAATCTGCTCATCAGCCAGACGAGTCTGTTGTGAGACTGAAACGATCGACTGTAAGGGAGGAGTAGTATGAACAAGAGGTGCGCCTGGGCTGACAGTGATCCGCTCTATGTCACATATCACGATCTGGAGTGGGGTGTTCCGGTTCACGATGATCGTAAACTGTTCGAAATGCTCGTTCTCGAGGCTGCACAGGCAGGTTTGAGCTGGCTGACAATTCTTAAGAAACGGGAAAACTATCGTGCTGCGATTGATGAATTTGATCCGGAACTGATTGCCCGCTATGAAACCGACGACATCGAACGGCTGATGGCTGATGCTGGCATTGTGCGCAACCGACTCAAGATTGAGTCTGCAATCAGGAATGCCCGCGCTGCACTGAAAATCAGGGAGGAGTTTGGTTCACTGGACAGGTTTCTGTGGGGACTGATTCCTGAAGCTCCATTACAGAACAGCTGGGAGCAGATGAGTGAGATTCCGGCCCGCACACCGCAATCAGACCTGATGAGTAATGAGTTGAAACGGCGGGGATTCAACTTTGTCGGTCCAACCATCTGTTATGCCTTCATGCAGGCGGTCGGGATGGTGAACGACCATGTTACCGGCTGCTTTCGCTACCGGGAGATATAGAACCTGGTCCAACGGTGAGTGCTTTCATCCAGCCTGAATAACTCTGCTGAACCCACGCTGGGAGACGATAATGCTACGCACAACTTTGATCATCACACTTTTAAACCTGTGTGGACTATTGCACCCGGTCAGTGCAGCCATGGAAATACAGATTGAGAATGCCGTTGAGTTGCAGTCGTTTTTTGCCATTCCACGCACAGATGTGACTGTCCAGCTGGCACCCGGGGTGTACTCGCTCGCACCGCAGGGGGCTGTCGACTCCAGTTGTGGCAACTGTGAAAATCCCGATCGGTCGATTTCGATAACCGTGGGACTGCACCTGCGGGGTAGCGGTGTCGTGTTGCGTGGTCCGGCCGATCGGTCGGCGATAATCCATACTGATTCCGGATATGGTATTTTCTTCGAACAATGTGATTCCTGCCAGCTGGTCGATCTGCAGATTACCGGTGGTGCTCGTGATTCAGATCCCAACGCCACCAGCGCCGCGGTGGTGGTGAAACAGGGGAAGGTTATCATCGAACGATGCCTGATTCGCGACAATATCGGCGATTCCGCACTGGTGGTTGCCAATGTCGTCGGGATCATCGGTATCGCCGGCAGGGAAGGGGCAGATCTGACCATTGTCGGTAATGAGATCCTGCGCAACTCCTGGGATGGAATCGCGCTTTACCGGGGCGCCCGGGCGCTGATTGAACACAACCTGGTTGATGGAGTTGACCAGGCGGGAGGCAGTCAGGCTGGTGGCGGGCGCGGGGTAGCCATCGGTGTAACCTGGGATGCGCAAGCGGTAGTGACTGGTAATCTGGCGCGGCGCTACTGGAAAGGTATCGGTTTCTTTGTGGACGCCCGTGGCGTCATACGGGAGAACATTGTGGAGGAAATGCTGACCTGGGGAATATCGCTCTGGGATGCTGATAGCGGTTTGCCGGCAGCTGAAATCAGCGATAACATCATCTTCCACACAGGAGCCTGTGGCGCCGCTATAACCCTGCAACAGCCGCAATCACAACCTGGCTGTTTTACCGGTAACCTGTTGCTGGAAACAGCACAGGACAGCCGTTACGATAGTCCCGACTACTACTGCGATCAGTGCGCGCTGGCTTTGCAGGCTGTTCCCGATAATTTCATCATCAGGGACAATCGATTCTTTCACAACCGTCGGGCCACCCCGGAGTTGCCGGACCGTGATGAGGTGGACACGTTGCTGCTTCCTCTTCTGGAGCATTACCGGGTCACGCTGGCTGGCGATACCCTCCAGCGCCGATCTGCGTTCTACGATTACTTGATGGAACTTACATCATCTCGGTAAATACAGCGCAGCTACGCAAAATTTAGTGCAACATATGCCATGCATCGGGGTCGGACCTAGTTTAGTGCTTGTGATACAAGTGGTTAACGCTGAAAACTGCTCTGATATTGGCCCTAAACGCCCATTTTTCACCCCAAAAACGGAACATAATTATTGACCTCTGCAGTAAGGACTCTACAAAGAGAAGCCCGACTCAGTTTTGAGCCGGGCTTTGTACACCTGTATCGCTTCCGATCAGTTTCGATTCCCGGCACGCCACCTGGCTGCCTGACGTGCTGCAGCGGCAGAGGTCGCATCCACTCCTTCTGACGTCACCTGGAAGAAAAGCCGTCCCTCCGTCAGCAATCCGGTAGCATCATACTCCGTCGCGGTAGTCTGGGTGAGCAGAACCGGTTCTCCATGGGGACCATCCAGCTGATAGACATTGTAATACTGAGCCTCCTCGACAATGTTCCAGTTCAACAAAAGCACCCCCCCTTCATAAGTGATTTCCAGGATCGGAATACCGAGCTTCCGGGCAACCAGAAGCACTTCAGTAGCCTCGTAGTCAATTGTGAAATAGAGTGAATCATTGATGGTGATAATGCTCTCCTGGAAGAACCCGCTGTGTCCGCCGTGAGTCATCACGGTGAAAACGGTACCGGGGTCAGGCAGGAAATCGTTCAACATGATCGGTGTGATGATCCCGTCCAGATGGGCTGTACCACTGACCGCCAGCTGATCATAATCATCTCCCACCGTGGTGCCGGCAAACTCCAGAGCCAGCACAGAGGTTGATTCAGAAGGAAGGCTACCGGTCAGGTACAGAATACCGGGTGAGACACCAGGTGCGATGCTTCCGGCCTGGACAAAACCGGCAGCAGTGGCCAGATCTATGGTACCGTTACCGGCCAGAGTTCCACCGTTCAAATTATCCAACTGACAGCTGGCTAATCTGAGGGTGCCTGTGTCTGCTGACAAAACACCACTATTGTTGACCGGGAGACTGTTGATCGTAGCAGTACCCCCACCGGTCGATTTGTGGAGGAGGCCACTGTTCTCGATCGATCCGGTTACACCATACCAGTAATTGATGGAGCTGTTGTCGGCCAGATCATACACGCCTCCAGGGTGAATGCTGAGCAACGGATCCTCAGCCAGATAGAGAACGCCGGTGAGGTGGTCACAGTTTCCGAAAATATCGATCCTGTGGCTGATGACATACTTGCTGCTGCCAGTGGTTAGACTGAGGTCGGAACCGAAAGGAATCAACAGTTTCCCGGTTCCCCGTAGTGTTCCAATGCGCCAGTCAAAATCATCGGTGATACAGACGACACCTTCCCCCTCCTGGAAGCCCCCGGTCTGTAACAGGTGCTCGACAAACATGGTATCGGTGACGGCCACAACGGCACCGGCAATCTCGACTGTTCCGGCTCCAGTGAATGCAGCATTGTTGCTGGAGTAGAAATTCCCACTGTTCAGCTTCAGATTTGCACCACCGAGTGTGTTCGTGTTACCCCCCTGGAAGTTCCCCCAGTAATCCAGGTGCAGAGTTCCCGCAGTAACCTCCAGATTACCCGCCAGATTGTTCAGATAGAGGCCCTGAATATAGGCGGTACCGGTACCTCCAGCCTTGCTCAGGAGACCATAATTATTGAAGGTGCCGATATCACCGACGTAGTGGGCGATATAGCGACTGTCCGTCAACTCGTAAAAGGCTCCCGGTTGATTGTTTATCACTGCGCCGTCACCGAGGTAGATGTTTCCAGCTGTGTGGTAGCAGTCGGCCAGGTTTTCCAGAGTGCGGTAATTGATGTACTTATTGCTGCCGGTGAGAAGATTGAGCTGCGATCCGACTGCGATCACAGTAGTGCCGATTCCCCGCTGATAACCGGTGAGCCAGTCAAAAGTCTCTCCGATGTAGAGTACACCGTCACCCTCCAGGTAGCCACCGGATTGCACCAGATGATCTACGAACATCGTGTCAGATGTGTTGACATAAGCGCCGGTGATTTCAGTCGTTCCGGAACCGGTGAAACGGGCGTTATTACTGATATTGAAAGTTCCGGAGGACATCAGGTAACGAGCCCCGGTCGGTGTCGTCGTGGTCCCTCCCTGCAGTGTTACCAGAAAGTCCATGGAGAGAGTGCCTTCATCCACAACCAGATCTGCATTCCAGTTGGAGAAATTCAGTGACTGGACGTATGAGGTGCCCGTGCCAACCTCTTTACGGAATGTACCGTAGTTGTTGAAAGCACTGGTTGCACCGGTATTGTGCAGCAGATAACGTCCATCAGACAGCAGATACTGGGCTCCCGGCTGATTGTTGAATACCGCACTGTTGCCAAGCAGGAAATGTCCACTGTTGTGACTGCAACTGCCCCAGTTTTCCAGGATACGTTCGTATAAGTATTTTCCACCGGTAGAAGTCAACCAGAGCTGTGAACCGCTGGGAATAACTGTACTCCCCGTTCCCTGCTGATAACCACTGATCCAATTGAAATCCTCTTCAATCCAGAGTACACCCGCTCCCTGCAGGTAGCCACCAGATTGCACCAGATGATCCACAAACATCGTGTCAGATGTGTTGACATAAGCGCCGGTGATTTCAGTCGTTCCGGAACCGGCGAAACGGGCGTTATTGCTGACATTGAAAGTTCCGGAAGCCATCAGATAGCGTGCCCCGGCAAGTGTTGTTGTGACGCCACCCTGCAGTGTTACCAGAAAGTCCATGGAGAGAGTGCCTTCATCCACAACCAGATCTGCAAAGCTGGAGAAATTGATCGTCTGGACATATGAAGTACCGTTTCCGCTACCTTTCCGGAAGGTGCCGTAATTGTCGAAGTAACTGTAATCGCCGGTGTGGTGAGTGATCTGACGGGCATCTTGAATCAGATACTCAGCACCTGGTTGATTGTTGAAGTGCGCCGCGTTACCCAGATAGAAGACACCGCCACTGTGATCGCAATTACCAAAATTGTCCAACGTCCTTGTATGGAGGTACTTTGTCCCTGCTGTCGACAGGTAGAGTTCCCCTGCAGGTGGAATATGGGTAGTGCCGACACCCCGTTGATAACCGGTGGTCCAATTGAAGTCCGTATCAATGTAAAGAACTCCATCACCCTCCAGGTAGCCCCCGGATTGCACCAGATGATTCACAAACATAGTATCAGAAACGTTGACATAAGCGCTGCTGATCTCAGTAGTCCCTGAACCGGTGAAACGAGCGTTATTACTGACATTGAAAGTACCGGAAGACATCAGGTAGCGAGCCCCGGCCGGGGTCGTGGTGAGACCGCCCTGCAACGTA
>JADHUQ010000049.1 GCA_016784425.1 Candidatus Delongbacteria bacterium
ATCAGGAGCAGGAGCAACGGACGGCGATAAAGCCCGAGCGCAACTCCGGCCAAACCCATACCAAGTCCGCACAGCAGGGCAGCCCGCCAGGGGAGTGCCACTTCGCGCAACCATGGCGCGAGGGAAACCTCGATCAGCCCCCAGAGTGAGGCCAGCAGTAAAATTGTCAGGATCGCTGTTTTTGAATCTCTGGTTTGACCACTCATCTGAATTTCTCCCATTCCTTTTCGGGTAATACTCTAATGAAATACAACTGTTTGTCCCCGGCAAGGTTTTCCGTTTGGAACAGTCCTGCCAATCCCGGTTCCTGCTATTGTTTCAGCAATTCCCGCCCCAGTTCCGCCAATCCCAGTTTGAGCAGTCGTTCCCTTAACCAGCGGCGATTGGAGGGCTGGTACCAGAAAAAATAGCGTCGCTGGTTATCCTTATCCCGTTTGGTATGTGCTGTCGACACCGGTTTCAACGTCTCGGGATGATAGCCGGAGTAGTAGATCGCTGTTGCCAGTGTCAGAGGGGTCGGGGTCAGATCCTGTATCTGTTCCAGCCTGTAACCCAGCTGTCTGGTCTTTAAAGCCAGGCGACCCATCTCCTCTTCGCCACTACCGGGAAGGCTGGAGATGAAGTAGGGAAGCAACTGTAACTGCAGACCCGCCTCCCGCGCCAGTTGATCGAATATTTTTTTGAAACTGATGAAGGTTTCAAAGGCCGGCTTTCGAACAAGTTGCAGCACCTGCAGTTCGGTATGCTCCGGCGCTACCTTGAGCCGTCCGGAGACATGATGTCTTATCACCTCTTTGATATATCTGTGACTGGTGGCGTCGCGGGGGGCTCCTTTACTGCTCAGGAGCAGGTCGTAACGAATACCGCTGGCTACTGCGGCCTGCTTCACAGCGGGGTGCTCTCTCACCGCCCGGTAGATCTTCAGCAGGGGACCGTGGTCAAGATTGAGATTGCTGCAGAGTGTGGGTGCAAGACAGGAGGGGCGACTGCAACTCTCACAGATCTTAAAATCCAGGCCCCGCATACGGTACATGTTGGCTGAGGGTCCACCCAGATCACTTATCTGCCCTTTGAATCCAGGCATGTCGGTTACCACATCCAGTTCTCGCATGATGGAAGCCTGGGAGCGGCTACTGACAAACTTACCCTGGTGCGCGGCGATTGTACAGAAACTACAGCCACCAAAACAACCCCGGTGCAGGGTCATTGAATGCTTGATCATTTCCCAGGCCGGTATCGGACCACGGTGCCGGTAGCGGGGATGGGGTAGCCGGGTAAAAGGCAGGTCGTAAATAGCGTCCAGCGCAGCAGTATTGATGGGTGGCAATGGGGGATTGACCACCAGGGTGCTGGAGCCGATCCGTTGTGTAAGCCGGTATGGTCGCAGCCGGTTCATCTCCTGCTCCAGCCGGGCAAAATTGCCTGCATAGATCCGACGATCCCGGCAGCACTGCTCGTGTGAGGCCAGCTCCAGTGTTTCCCAATGACGGTTTTTCGGGAGCTGTTCCCCCTCTGCCAGCAGAAAGGCCGCCTGCGGCAGGGTGCGTAACGAGGACCAGGGCACTCCCTGCTCCAGTAGCTGCAGTAACCGCTGCAAGGCCTGTTCCGCCATGCCGTACAACAGCAGGTCCGCGCCGGAATCAACCAGGATGCCCGGTTTGAGACTGTCCGACCAGTAGTCGTAATGGGTTACACGGCGAAGGGAAGCTTCCATCCCGCCCAGCACAACAGGTACTTCAGGGTAAAGTTCCTTCAGGATGTGGCTGTAAACCGTGACCGCATAATCGGGGCGAAAACCGGCCTGGCCATCCGGTGTGTAGGCGTCATTGGAGCGGAGACGGCGCCCGGCGGTGTAGTGGTTGACCATGGAGTCCATGTTGCCGGAGGTTACACCGAAGAAGAGACGGGGCGGGCCGAAACGACGGAAATCTCTCCAGTCGTCGCGCCAGTTGGGTTGGGGCAGAATCGCCACCCGCAAACCGGCTTCTTCAATGATCCTGCCGATGACGGCCGCGCCGAAAGCGGGGTGATCGACATAGGCGTCTCCGGTAACCAGGACGACATCCGGCTGCTCCCAGCCCCGTTGTTCCATTTCCCGACGACTGGTCGGCAACCAGCGGGACAGTGGAATCTGCCGGGACCGGGTAGCTTGCATCAAGGCGTCCTTACTTCCACAACAGGTTATCTGATGCGCCCTATTTGACCAGCATCAATTTGCGTTGATCGACGCTGTGTCCATCCACCTGCAGCAGGGCAAAATAGATACCGGTGGCCAGACCGTCAGCGTCAAAATTGAAACTGTGTTGACCCGCCGGGAGGAATCCGGTAAAGGGCACTGCCACCTGACGACCGAGCAGATCGTGGATAACCAGTGAGACCTTGTCGGCTTGCCACAGGTTGAGATCCAGCCGGGTAGTACCGTTGAAGGGATTCGGATAGACCGCTGTCAATCGCGGATCTGTAGGCAGGTGACCGGGCTGGTTATCGACACTTTGCTCCTCATCGTAGCCCAGCAGGGTGATATCGTCGACAAACCATCCCCCATCACCGCCACCATTATCAGAACCGAAACGGAACCGGAACCAGACGATCTGATCGGCCAGTAATCCCAGGTCAAAGAGATCTTCCCGCCAGTCGAACTCGCCTGAGAAACAGGGTGTCCCCCCGGGGAAAGGATGGGTGGCGGGGGAGCCACCGCCGGACTCCCAGCGGAATGTCTTGTTATAACCGGCTAACGGTGTCAACTGGTTCCAGCTGTCGCCCCCGTTGAGGGAGATTTCCACCACACCGCCGTCGTAGGCGGAATCGGGAAACACTGTAGAGACTTCCGCGCTGATCCGATGCTGGATCTGTAACAGACTGTGGGGCAGTAACACCAGCGGTGGTGAAACCAGGCGCGAATCCAGGTGCGCAGCATAGTCATTATTGGTGACGGCGCCGCAGTGCCAGCTGTAGTCGGGACTGCTGTAGTCCAACTGTGAGATGTGCCACTGTCCTGTCCAGCCTGGAGCCGCTTCCATCACCCAGTCCGGCTCTTCAGCTGCAACCTGACAGGTGTAGTAAACCTGGCGCTCGCCACCGCTGAAAGGCACCGCCAGCGTCCAGACATTCTCCCCGACGGTCACCTCCAGTGAAAGCTCGATATCGAAAACAGGTGGGGCGGTAACATCCACCAGCAGTTCGAAGGGTACGGAACCGGGATAAATGTCCCCCGGTGTAAAATCGGGATAGGATCCGGTCGGCTGGCTGACTGTCAACCACTCCAGTTCGCTGACCAGGTGTGCCGAAACCTCGCCACAGTATTCGGTACAGAGATCATGCAGGAGGATATCAAGGCTGGCGCTTTCACCCGGCTCGA
This sequence comes from Candidatus Delongbacteria bacterium, assembly GCA_016784425.1. GTDB lineage: Bacteria > CAIWAD01 > CAIWAD01 > BS150m-G50 > BS150m-G50 > BS150m-G50. The sequence continues at coordinate 3,359 of JADHUQ010000049.1, forward strand.
CGATTCCATCCCCGTCGCTCTCATCGAGGAGATCGACCCCCGCAACCACCAGGGGTGAGGGGTTGAGGTATTGTTCCACCACAGCCTGCATCTGCGGCCCGAACTCAGTAGTCCAGCCGATCCAGTTTGCCAGTACCACACCACAGGCATCAAGGATAGTGGTATGGGGAATGGAGCCGGTGCCCCAGGTGGTGAACAGATCGCCACAACCAGCCAGGATCGGAAAATCATGCTCATACTGATCCCAGTGAGCATTCAAGGTGTCAGGGTGGACGTTATCGGTATCGATATGAACCAGGGAAAACAGATCATGTGAATAGACATCCCAGAAATCGGTCTGCAGATGAGGAAACTCCTCATTACAGAATGATCACCAGGTTGCCCCGAAATTGACCATTACGACTTTCCCCTGTTGGTCGTGAAGATTCCAGCTGTTGCCATAGGTGTCGTCACAGGTGAAGTCGGGTGGCGTATCACCAACGGCATAGACAGCAAAGGCTGTGGTTGTTAAGACTGCCAGCAGGGTCAGAACGATTAACAGTTTTCTCATTTTTCATCCTCCGGTTATTAGAGCTTTCACAGTACTGGGGGCGGGACTCCGATTGGCATTATACTGATCTGACAGGAAAGATGGTACTCCCCAGGTGAATCTGGACAGATTGAGGTAGCGATCAGAAAACAGCCGTCTGTCAAAAAGGTGATCAGTATCACACTCAGTGAACAGCGTATTCCTTAATATTACCTGACACTGTGTCGTCTGAGTGTCCAATTGCTCGACAGTCCCGAACAGTTTGGTGCCGGAACTTGAACGACACTGAACAAATGGTGCTTGTCAGTTCCCGACAGCTCTTTTGTCCTGTTGTTTTTGCTTGTGTTACCCGGAGTAACTGACCGTTTCAGCTGGCAGGATTATTGCCGTTATCAAGTGAGGGAGAGATCTTTTCATCAGCTACAACCAGGAGACTGTCTTACCTTGATCTGCAACAGCCTACCTGACAAGACAGGTTTGCTTTCACATTGGAAGGAGTAAATATGAGAATAATCCGTTACATCCTGCCGCTGCTGATGCTGGCAGTGATAGGACAGGCTGCACCGGTCACGCAATCCACAGCGACTACGGCTGCAATCAACTGGTTTGCTCACCGCTCACCCGCAGCAATCGACCCGTCTGAAATCGCAATAAATCAGGTGCTCACCTTTACTACCGGTGAAACGGTTGACTGTTATCTCTTCCTCATCGAACCGGTCGGTTTTGTTATCGTCTCCGGTGACGACGCCACAATACCGGTGATAGGATACTCCTATGACTCAGCGGTGGAAGAGGAGATAGATCATCCCGCTGTGGCAGGTTTTTTTGAAACGGTTCAACTCCAGCTGCAGACAGTAAGAGCAGATAATATCGACAACAGAACCACCCAACCTCTCTGGCAGGAAATACTGGATAACAATCTCCCCCCCTTTGAACAGGATCGTGATGTCTCACCACTGCTATCCTGTAACTGGGATCAGGGGTGCGGCTGGAACGCTGATTGTCCGGTGGACAACGGTGGTCCCTGCAATCATGTTTGGGCCGGTTGTGTGGCCACTGCCATGGGAATGGTGATGAAATACTGGTCGCATCCTGCACAGGGGGAAGGCGCACACGGTTATACACATCCAGATTATGGTTACCAGTATGCAAACTTCGGTGCCACCACCTACAACTGGGCCGGTATGCCCAATAATTCGGCCAACTCCTACACAGCTGAACTACTGTATCATGTCGGAGTGTCGGTGGATATGGACTACGCCCCCGACGGCTCTGGCGCCTATACCAGCGACGGCGTCTATGCACTCGAACAGTATTTCGACTACAACAGCGCCGCCAGCTTTGCCAACAAGAACTACTATAGCAACAGCACCTGGGAGGGCATGATGCGGAGCCAGCTGGACAATGGCCGTCCGATGCCTTATCGCGGTTATGGCAGCGGTGGTCACGCCTTTGTGCTGGATGGTTACCAGGGCTCAAACTACTTCCATTTCAACTGGGGGTGGTCCGGTTCTTACAACGGTTATTTCTATCTCAACGATCTGACACCGGGGTCATATACTTTCACCTCTGACCAGGGGGCCATCATCAACCTGTACCCCAACACCTCCAACACAGCGCCGGTGGTTACCGATATACCCAATCAGCTCTATGTACCTGAGGGAACGCAGTTCGCCACCATAAATCTCGATGATTATGTCTCTGATGCGGAGACACCCGATGCGCAGATCAGCTGGACATACTCCGGTAATGTTGAATTAGGAGTGAGTATTGTCAACCGGGTGGCTACCGTCACTGCTCCTGACGAAGACTGGTTTGGTGTGGAGACGATCACTTTCCGCGCCACCGACCCGGGGGGGCTCTGGGATGAAGATCCTGCCACCTTCTGGATGGAGGCGGCCAATGATCCGCCGGTAGTATCAGACATCCCAAATCAATATCTGATGGAGGGTGCTGTTTTCGCCACCATCGACCTGGACGCCTATGTCATTGACGATGAGACACCGGATGAGTATATCATCTGGAGCTGGTATGGCCAGGTGGAGCTGCAGGTGAGTGTTGACAGCGGTATTGCCACGATCACAACACCCGATCCTGACTGGTACGGACTGGAGACCATCACCTTTGTTGCGACCGACTGGGGCGCACTGTACGACGAAGACGCAGCTACCTTCTGGATGCAGAATGTAAACGATCCACCGCAGGTTGCTGACATCCCTGACCAGGAAATAACTGCTGGTGCCGAATTCACCCAGATCAACCTGGATGATTATGTCTTTGATGTGGATCATCCCGATAACCAACTGGTCTGGCTGACTGCCGGTGAAACCGACCTCAATGTAGACATCGACACCGACTCCCGCATTGCCACTATAACCTATACGCCCGGCTGGAGCGGCAGTGAGACGGTCTCCTTCACGGCCTGGGATGGTGGCGGGCTTAACGACAGCGATGAGGCGACCTACACAGTGGTGGGGGGAGTGCCGGGCCCGGTGGAAGATCTGCTTGTAACCATCGACGGTGATGACCTGCTGCTGGAATGGAGCGCTGTCTCAGGAGCGGTCGAATACAACATCTATCGCCTGGAGGAACCCTACGATCCGTCAGGTGTGCTGGCCGGTACTACTGTGGGAACCTCCTACACTATCGCAGGTGAGTTGTTGTCATACACTGAAGGTTTTTACACAGTGCGTGTTGTGTATTAAAACAGCTGGGGCAGCTGCCGGCGTATGGACTCATCGGACCGGCAGGTAAGAGATTTCTGATTAAAGAGCAGTCGCCGGAAGGGGGCTGCTCTCTTTTATTGTAAGATGAGGGGTGGTGACTTTATCTGACATTTTTGCGCGAGATTTCGCTGTGTCAAATTTTGTATGATTTATGGCTAAGCTCTTGTAATTACAGCATCATCTGGGGTCGGACCCAGTTTTGTTATTGTAATTCAAGGGGTTACCTCTGAAAAAAGGGGGAAATTGGGCCTATAACGGCCCTTTTTCGGGTGAAAAACGCTCCGCTACCGTGCATCGCAGTAAGGCGGGAGCGATCTTGCTGCAGCTCCTAACTGAAAGTGTGATGTCCCGATCAAGACACTCTACAATTGCGAATGGACCTCAGGTTGCGGCAGCTCTTACTGGATAGCGAATTTGATGTTCAACTGTTATCTTAATGGTATGAAGTGTGTGATCACCAGAACACTGTTCCTGCTGGTTCTTGCCTGCAACCCTGCAGGCAACCCGGTACTTGCAGTTCCTGTTTCCCCGGAAACCGCTGCAACAGTAGCTTTCAACTGGTACACCGGGATGGCCAGTGATAATGATCGAACATCATCACCAGGGGTGCAGCTGCTCAGGATCTTCACTACCGGCCAGGCAACTGACTGCTATCTCTTCAGCTGTGAGCCGGCAGGCTTTGTAGTCGTCTCCGGTGATGATGCTACCATCCCGGTGATAGGCTACTCCGCCACTTCACCTGTAACCGGGGAAATCGAACACCCGGCGGTGAGGGACTATTTCGACGCAATACAGGCACAAATGCGACAGTTGAGGCGGTTGGAGTCGGACGCCAATCCTGCGTCTCCAGGCTGGCAGATTATCCTGAAGGGGGAGATACCAGCCGGGGAAAGGGATCGGGAAGTGCAACCGTTACTTCAGTCAACCTGGCATCAGGGCTGCGGTTGGAATGATCGCTGTCCGGAAGACAGTGAAGGCCCCTGCGGACGAGTGTGGGCGGGCTGTGTTGCTACCGCCATGGGGCAGATCATGAAATACTGGGCTCATCCGGAATATGGAGAGGGCAGCCACAGTTATGAACATCCGGTTTACGGACTCCAGACAGCAAACTTCGGTGTCACCTGTTACGACTGGAATCAGATACCCCACCGCACTCCCACGCTTGAGACTGCGCAACTGCTCTACCATTGCGGCGTAGCGGTAAACATGGATTATGGACCGGACGGCTCCGGAGCAACCGTCGGTTATACCGACAACAGCGCCCTGCATGCATTTTCAGATTACTTCAGATACGACAGCAGCGCCAGTTATGTCTTGAAAGCAGATTTCACAGCTCGCGATTGGGATATGATGATGCGGGGGCAACTGGATGTCGGCAGGCCGGTGCTATATGTCGGGCATCATGGCTACAGCGGTCATGCTTTCATCCTGGATGGTTATGACAGCGTCGATTATTTCCATATAAACTGGGGTTGGGCTGGAAATTTCGATGGTTACTTCTACCTTAATGACCTGACTCCCGGCTCAGGTAACTACACAGAAAACCAGAGTGCGATTATTGATCTCTTCCCTGCCGCGGTCAACACACCACCGGTTGTTGGTGACATTCCAGACCAGATCATCACTGCAGGGCAGAACTTCCTTCCAATAAATCTCGATGATTATGTCGAGGATGATCTGACGCCACCCAATCGAATAATCTGGAGCTGTGAGGGGGGAGTGGAGCTTCAGATCGAGATCACGAATCGTGTAGTGACAATTTCACCACCAACCGACGCCTGGACCGGCAGCGAAACCATTATCTTCCGGGCTACCGACGAGGGGAATTTACGCGATGAGGGCCAGGCTTCCTTCACGGTGACACCTGATTTCAGTGTGAACGATCTGATGATCACCATCAATGGTACCGACCTGCTGCTGGAATGGAGTAGTGTCACCGATGCGCTCGAGTACAAGGTCTATCGTTTGACTGGACCTTTTGATCTCCCCGGAGCGTTGGTCGGGACGACTTTTAATACCACCTATGAATTTACGGATGAACTCTCCGGTTCTGCCTCAGGATTTTATATAGTGCGGGTCGTGTACTGAATCAACCACAAAAAAACAGCGGGCGGACCTCGAATCCCCCCGCTGTAAATTTATTGCCTCCGATATCCGCAGCGTTCAACGGATAGCCGGAAATGAGATCGCTAGAATCCTCAAATTCTACTTCACCAGCACCATCTTCCGGGTCAGGTTCTGCTCCCCAGAGGTCAGACGATAGAGGTAAATCCCGCTGGTAAGGTCGCCACCGTCAAAGGTGACGCTGTGATTCCCGACTGCCTGAAGTCCCTCCGTCAGAATCGCCACCTGCTCCCCGAGCAGATTGAAGATCGCCAGCTGAACCGTGGCAGGTGCGCTGAGACTGTACTCGATTGTCGTTGTGGGGTTGAAAGGATTCGGGTAGTTCTGTGCCAGCGATACCGTTACCGGAATTGCTGCCGACTGCGGGTTGACATCTTCCCACCAGGTAAAACTCTGCGCCGTTCCGAAGTCGAGGGGATTGCGATTGGCCAGTTTAAAATCGACCGTGCCACCGCTGGTATGGAACCGGATAATGGCGTCCTGCTCGTCATCAGCAATCACAGCATTCCAGGTGTATTCAAAGACTGCTGTCTGATAAGGAGCGATGTTATCACCGAGATTACCGTTGATCTGGTCGATGGAGATATCGGGCAGGATGTCGTCATAAAGCAGTTCGATTGACTGGAGCGTCAGAGTTCCTGCGCCCTCATTCAACAGGTGCATAAAATCGACAATTTCGTAGGTGCCGTCCGACAGTGCTCCCCAGTTCCATTCGGTGTCTACAAGCTGCGTAGCATGGGCACCGGCATTCCAGGCGTTACCACAGGGTACATCCACAACAGGGACCTGCAGATACCAGACCGGGCTTTCGGTCCATTCGCCCTCGCCCAGCGTCCCAGCGCCCGCATCCAGATCCTCCACGAACTCCAGATGGAGTAATCCGTCGTAAACAGACTCTGCCAGTGTGCCCCACGCTTCGGAAGCACAATCACCTGTCTCACATTCCGGTGTGAAAGAGTCGGTGATGTTGACAGCAGGCCCCCAGGTGGCCCCGTAGTCGCAGGAGGAGCGAACAAAAAGGTCAGCATTGGCATAACCGATGGCGGAAGTGTCGGGCAGGTTGGTGAAACTGCGCCACATACAGTAGAGGGTATTGCTGGCCGGATCAATAGCCAGGGAGGGACGGTCGTTGAAGGTATTCCAGCTTCCCGGGTTACTGTCGAAGTAGCTGGCAAAAGCCTGATCGTCCTCATTGTTGCTGCCGACATAACCGGCGACATGGGTGATGTCAATCTCCTCATCGACGGCTGAGATCATGGCATGCCAGACCTGACCGGTCCAGGACCACCGCTCAAAGTAATCCGGATCGGCCGCTTCCCCATCCAGCAGAGTGTAGTCAGGCCAGTAGGGGGTGGTGGTGTAGACCACATGCAGGTTGCCGTCACTATCAAAGACACCGTCAATATCACAGTATGCGTAAACATGACCCGGTAGAGGGTGCTCGGTTGTCTCCGCATCGAGCAGATCAGTGATGTTGATACTGCTGACCTCCAGCAGATCGGTAAAGTCTCCATCGAGAGATATGTAAGCCCAGACATCGTTGATGGTCTGGGAAAAAATCAAACCCTCGTCATCGGGATGAACATCGATGTGATCATGTGTCAGCAGAGCGACCCTGCCATCAAACTCTGATGTCACCGGAACCGCTGAGAAACCAAAACTTGATGTAGGCATTACAACCCAGTCCGGCGTCTCCCAGGTGCTGAAATCGACCGTGGCGTCGTAACGGGGTGCGTTGTCGTACATCGGATTGGCGAGGAAATGCACTTTGTTGTTGATGTCTATCGCCATGAGAGGGGCGATCGGCGGGTCATCACCGGCCGGATGATCGAACGGTACAAAGGAGAGCCAGCAGGAACCCCAGTCGGGCGAAATAGTAGTGGTGAGACCGCCCATTCCGGCACCCTGATGAAATGCCACTACCGCCGCATTGGCGTGGGCATGGTTAGCGTCCAGCACATCCAGAGCGCAATAACCGGAACGGGAGGTATTATCCGCCGGCACCGGACCGCTTATGTCGCCATCGAGGAAACAGCCGTAAACGGTATGACGGGTGGCGGCACCATTATCATATCCCATCATCCAGCAGAAATGGACAACTCCATCTTCACTGACTGCAATCTGTTTTCCCTGGCTGCCGCTCTGCTGTGAATCCCACCAGGTGGTGCCCAACTGCCAGTTATCAAAGCTGTAGGGCCAGCGGGAATTGCTGAAGACGACCGTGCCGGGGGGGGTGCCCTCATCACTCCCGAAAACAGTATGGGCGCGAGTCTGCAGCGACCTCGGTTCAGCCGTCAGGTCATTGGCCAGCAGGTCGGACATTAACAATGGACTGGTCCACAGGGCCAGCACCGCCCAGAGCAGGAATAACGATTTAAACGGGAATCTGATACGCATGACTCACTCCTTTCAGCAAACTCAAAATTCTACACAATCTGTTTGAGAGATTGTTTCGGAAATCCATTAGCCATTTCACCAGAGTGAAACAGTGATCCTAAATGTTTTCAGCTGATGTGCTGTTCGCATCCCACAGGTCTGAACCTGCCCAATATTCAAGCGCCCCTTGACAGCTGCTTACAAAAGCGAAGCGAAAGCTCCTGTCTGTTTTTCAGCTGTCAAGGGGTTATCGCATCCCACAGGTCTGAACCTGCCCAATGTTCAAGCGCCCCTTGACAGCTGCTTACAACAGCGAAGCGAAAATCAATATCCGTTTTTCAGCTGTTAAGTGGTACAAATAAACACTATTAGAGGGTAGAAATTTTGTTTTCTGACAGGTTGAGTCGTATCACCAGGCAATTTGGATACGAGTTCAGACTGTATGATCAGGATCATTTCAGTCAAAAAGCTGGAGGGGCGGTGTGATCCACCCCTCCAGATAAAAAGGCTTTTTAGAAGCACCTTTTCCCGGCCCAGCCAGCTCAAGTTCCGTCGACCCATTCGATACGCTTAAATCTCGCCGGCATAAAATGCCCTCTAACGAACCAGTACCATTTTACGTGATATTGCCCCGCTATCAGTGGTCAGTCGATAGAGGTAGACACCACTGGCAAGCTCATCCGCGTCGAAAGCGACAAGGTGTGTTCCGGCCGGACGAGAGCCGTCAACCAGCCTGGTAACCAGCTCACCCAGCGGATTGAAAACCTCCAGTGTCACCATCCCCGGCACGGTGAGTGTGTATTCAATCGTAGTCGTCGGATTGAACGGGTTCGGGTAGTTCTGCGCGAGCTCCAAACCAGAAGGCGTTGTATCCGTTGCCACCCGGACATCTTCCGGGCTGAAACTGTTACGATTGGACAGTTTGTAATCAACGGTACCGCCATCAGTTATAAAGCGGATGTAAGCGTCGTACTGCTGATCGTCGATAACGGCATTCCAGGTGTAACGAAGATGCGCCACACTGTAGGGGGGGATATCAGCCGCTTCCGAGTTGCCGTTCACGCTGGTGACAGTAACTTCGGGAACGTTCCCGTTATGGTAGATCAATTCAATCCCGCCGATATGCAGGGTGCTACTACCCTCATTCAGCAGATGTATATAATCGATAATCTCATAAGTACCGTCTTCCAGAGCACCCCAGTTCCAGGCGGTGTCGGTCAAGCGGGTGGCGTGAGGACCGGCGTCCCAGGCATCACCACAGGGAACCGTGTCGACCGGGACCCGCAGGTACCAGACTGGATTGTTGGTCCAGATGCCCTCTTCCTGCACGATCCCACCGGCGTCAAGATCCTCCAGGCACTCCAGGTGCAGGTAACCGTCGAAAACGATTTCAGCCAGGGTGCCCCAGGCTTCGGAGGCGCATTCTCCCGCCAGACAGCCGGGGGTGGAGGAGTCGGTAATGTTAACCGCTTCACCCCAGGTGGCGCCGTAGTCACAGGAGGAACGGACCCAGAGCTCGGCGTTGGAATATCCGGTTACAGAGGTGTCCGGCAGGTTGGTGAAATTGCGCCACATGCAGTAGAGTGTATTGTTGACAGGATCGATAGCGAGCGAAGGCCGATCATTCAACGAGCCCCACCCCCCCGGGTTACCATCGAAGTAGCTGGCGAACTCTGGATCATCTTCATTGTTGTGACCCACATAGCCGGCGATATGGCTGAATTCAATCTCCTCATCCAGGGCGGCAATCATCGCGTGCCAGACCTGCCCCGTCTTGGCCCAGCGCTCAATGTAGGTACTGTCCACTACCTCGCCATCAATCCGGGTGTAGTCTCCCCAGTAGGGACGGGTGGTGTACGCTACATGCAGGTTGCCATCGGTATCGAACAGACCGTCAATATCGCAGTACCCGTAAACATGCCCCGGTAGGGGGTGCTCGGTAGTTGTGGAATCGAGCAGATCAGTGACGTTGATACTGCTCACCTGTTCCCAGTCGGTGAAATCACCGTCGGGGGAGATGTGCGCCCAGACATCGTTGTTCGCCTGGGAGAAAATCAAACCCTCCTCGTTGGGATGGAGCGGCAGGTGGTCGTGGGTTAAAAGCGCCACCTGATCATCAAACTCGGAGGTTACCACCGTACCGGAGAGGCTGGCACTGCTGGTCGGTATCTCAATCCAGGTCGGGGTTTCCCAGGTGGCGAGATCGGTGGTGGCGTCATAGCAGTTGGTACCAGCAGACTGGCGTATCGAGAGGAGATGCACCTTGTTGCTGTTGTCTATCGCAATCTTAGGCCAGATAGGATCGTCTGCATCAGTAGTATGGTTGAAGGGTATGAAAGCCAGCCAGCAACTGCCCCAGTCGGCTGAGATCGTCGTACCGAGATCAGGTCCAGGTTGCTGGTGAAAGGCAACCACCGCGGCATTGGCATGATCATGGAGGGCATCCAGCACATCCAGTGTGCAGTAACCGGAACGGGCAGTGTTATCCACATTCACCGGGCCATACAGGGTGTCGTCAATAATACAGACATAGACGGCGTGGCGTTCGGTAGCACCGGAGTCGTACCCCTTCATCCAGCAGACATGGATCACGCCATCCTCGCTGACCACGATCTGTTTACCCTGGGTGGAATTGTGCTGGTAATCATACCAGCTGTTGCCCAACTCCCA
>JADHUQ010000050.1 GCA_016784425.1 Candidatus Delongbacteria bacterium
CTATAAACGGACTTTTCAGGTAAGCTTCACTGGATAGGATGTAAAACAGCCCGAAGCTGCGTATCGATTCCTCACTTCAATCAGCAGAACCTGCAGGACAGGAAAAGCTGAAAATGCTGCCACTTTTTAGATACAAAAAAACCCCGACTTGCATCGGGGCTTTTTGTAAATATCAGATTCAGTCAACTGCGGTTACTTAACGAGTAACATCCGGTTGGTCTGACTGAAGTCACCGGTATTCAAACGATAGAAGTAGATACCACTGGGCAGGTTGCTGCCGTCGAACTGCTGAGTATGCAGACCGGCGGTCTGAACATCGTTGACCAGAGTGGCTACCATCTCACCGGAAACATTGAAAACGACCAGTTCGACCTGCTGTGGTGCAGCCAGCTCGTAACTGATGGTGGTCACCGGGTTGAACGGATTGGGATGGTTGGCCTGCAATGTTACCGCATGGGGAGTGTCAAGTTCGGTGACATCCTCGCCCAGGATCAGGCACCAGGAGTTATCAAAGGCATAGACAGTCCAGCCACCACCGGAGGTGCTGAGTGCGGACCAGTCGTCGTAACCTGAACCGGTACTCATCCAGAGGAACCAGCATTCACCGGAAGTCTGAACACTGAACCAGCCACTCTCCAGATCACAGGGGGTTGGCAGATCAAGGGTGAACTCATATAACGGGTAACCGGCATAAGAGTCACCGGTGGCTTCCGGTGAGGCGTCGATTACATAATTGCAGACTTCAGCACCCGGCATACCGCCGTCCTCATAGAAAGTGACAGCGAAGCTCATCGGATCTTCGAAGCAGGTGCTCCAACCAGCATTATAGACCAGGCTCAAACCGGCAATCACGAATCCGGTGATGTTGCCCGCGTCACCGAACCGGTCTGCGCGCAGGTAATCGGCATCGACACCGTTGTTATGGCTGGTACCGGCGCTCCAGCCGTCATCCGGTGTATGCGGCGGGTACTGGCAGTTACCATATTCAGGTGGGGTCTCTCCATAGATTTCCAGCTGGTAATCGCCTGAACTGGAGGAGTAGCCGTCGACAGCGAGTACATACTCACCGGGTGACAGCGTAACCATCATCTCTGATTGTAAACCACAGAAGTCATCATTGGAAGCCAGTTCTGTAGCACAGTCGCCGTCCAGTAGATACAGATAGGAATCGTAATTTGTGCCACCGCCGCAGAGGGTGAAGACATAAGGACCATCTTCATAGACATTAAACAGATGCCATTCATCAGGAGCAGCATTGCCGTAGGTGTTGGTGTTGTCGGTGGTGGTACCAAAGAACTCGTAGGGCAGTGAATCCACGACCAGCGGCTCTATGCAGGCATCGCCACCACTTGGTTCGAAGCTCTCCACGTCAACTGTAATGGTGAAATCGGTAGCACCCTCGATGTAGCAGGGGAAATAGATAGTAGTCGGACCAGCAACACCAGACCAGGAGAGGATCAGGTTCTCGTTGGCGCAGTCCCAGCCATAGGTACCAGGTACGTAATCATCACAGAGGCAGTCATCCATGTAGATGATACCATAGTTGGAGATATAAGGGGTGTCAGGGGATTCACACCAGTCGATGGTAACGGTCTGCATGTCGTAGGGCAGTTCGATGGTGTACCAGACAGCATACCAGTTAAGGAGACCGGCGCAGTCAATCGTGGACCCTTCCACTGTACCGCTGACAGTGACCGGATAGGGACCGGTGATCTCTTCAGCATCCTCGCAGGTATCGTTGGGCGGGGGATCGACATAGACATCTTCAGTGATATCAAGAGTATAGTTGCCCGCATCACCAGAGTATCCATCAATCACGATGTAATAGGTGTTGCCGCCGGTAACACCCAGATCCATCAGCTCACTGACATACCCGGGGCAGGTATCGTCGTTGCAGGCGTAAGGGGAACCAGGTGTGACATCGTTCTCATAGATATACAACTTGGTGTCATAGTCAGAGCCGGTACAGAGGGTGATGTCGAGTGCGACATTTTCGCCAGGTGTGAAACTGTACACTACATCAGGTGAATCGGAGCCGGTGTAGGGACACACTTCGTCATAATCATCAGTGTAACCGACTGTGGTTCCGGTGTCGCTGTAAGGAAGCTCATCGATTACCGTAGCTTCACCAACGGTATCGCCACCCTGACGGGCAGCCGGTTCAGTAAAGATCGGCAAGCCGTAATGCTCCCGCACCAGGCGGTAAAGGTGCTCGGGGATATCACTGCCAGTTGCTTTGAGGTCGTTGATCTGTTGCTCTGCCCAGAACACGGTGGTGATCTGGGGGGCGTCAGCAGTCTTCTCTGCTGCAGGGGTCAAACGGTCCTGGTTGCTCGCCCAGGCAGTCGCAGCGATCAAAAAAGTGAATAAAAGCGTGGAGAATTTCTTCATAGCTCAATCCTTCCGTTGCAAATTAGGTGTGGGTGAATATCTCTGTTGCACAACGCATGATTGCGCAACCGTACAGCAATAGACTTGCCAAGTTTCAGCCAGAGTGGAATTGTTTAATCCAGTTGTCGGTGGAATGTAAACCGCCGTCATACTGTGATCTCTCCAAGGGGGGTAATGCTCAGTCCGTTCCTTCTCAAGAAAGATATAACTAATGGTCTTTAAGTTACAAAGGATTTATTTGTAAACCCCGGTTTCCTCACCTGGTATAGCTTTGACCGCTATCTGTCGGGTCATCCTGCCGTAATACACCCGGTTCGTCAGGTATCCGGCGATAGATTCTGACATATCAACTTGTGCTCAGAGCGGTGGACCCGGTAAAGAAGAAGCGAGAATTGGATAATTCCATTATAGTGAGCCGGATTTCAGCAAACTGCTTCAGATTGAAACCGCAGTCTGCTGTTTTAAAGGGCATTAAAACTGCTGTGTCTTTAAGATTGTAGTGGTTGCAGATTCGGAGATTATACCTTGCCATACTGGTGTTCATAATAATCACGATAACTGCCGTCCCGCATATGTGCCAGCCAGGCCACCTGCTTCCGGTACCAGGTGATTGTAGCACGGATACCTGATGTGAAATCCTGCCTTGGACGCCAGCCCAACTCCTCCTGCAACCGGGTGGAGTCGATAGCGTAACGTTGATCATGACCGGGGCGATCCTTGACAAACCTGATCAGTGATTCCGGTTTATCCAGTTCGTGCAGGATCAACCTGACGATGTCGATATTGCGCCACTCGTTGTCACCCCCGACATTGTAGATTCGTCCCGGTTCCCCCTGCTCCAGAACCTGCAGGATTGCCCGGCAATGATCCTCGACCTGCAACCAGTCCCGTACATTTTCACCCTGACCGTAAACCGGCAGCGGCTTATCTTCCAGTGCGTTGGCAATCATCAGGGGAATGAGTTTCTCCGGGAACTGCCAGGGACCGTAGTTGTTGGAGCAACGGGTCACCAGCACCGGTTGCTGAAATGTCTTGTAGGCGGCGCGACAGAGCAGATCGGCCGCCGCTTTACTGGCGGCATAGGGGGAGTTTGGAGCCAGCGGTGTCTCCTCGGTAAACCGGCCGGTAGCACCCAGGGAGCCATAGACCTCGTCGGTAGAGACCTGCTGAAAACGCTCCACACCGTAACGGCGGGAGAGATCGAGCACCAACTGGGTGCCCAGTACATTTGTCCGGACAAAAACACCGGGATCTGCGATGGAACGATCGACATGGGATTCGGCGGCAAAATTGACCACAGCCCAGAGGGGACCGAGGTTGAAAACCGCTTCCATGGAGACCGGATCGGAGATGTCGGCTTTGATAAAACTGTAACGGGGGTCGTCGGTAATATCAGCCAGATTTTCGAGGTTGCCGGCATAAGTGAGACTGTCGGCATTGAGGATGTCATACCCTGTTGTTTCTGCAAGCAACATCCTGATAAAGTTGCTGCCGATAAAACCGGCGCCACCGGTGACGAGGATTGTTTTCATAACGCCTCTACGAATCTTCAGCTGCTGTGAAGTTGTAACTGGTGATCACCAGCAGTTGCCAACAGATGAGTGGACTGCGTGGGCTCCTCAATTCTGTTGCTGTGCTGTCAGTGTCCTGTCAGCATCCGGGCTTTAATCCATCCTGCGATAGCAGTTACAGCATTATTCTTCCGCAACCGGTTCACGGGTCATGATAGTATGAACCACCAGAACTGCGATTATGATCAGCAGCACGATAGTCGAGATGACCGGAAACTCCAACAGATCCTGGAAGCGTCCGATCGCCAGTGAGATACGACCCATAACGGTATAACCGAAGGAAGCGCCAAAGCTGATCATCAGGAACCAGATACCGATCTTGGTAACCACACCCAGAGCGCCGGTCTGTTTTTTGGAGAAGAAGAAATAGAGAATTCCCGCCAGAACACCGAACACGATCAGCCAGTTGGAGAGGGTGGCAACCGGATCACCGGCAACCCAGAGCGGTTGAATAGTGGCCCGTATCTGGGTGATCAGGTCACTTTGCCCGTAGGCGATGATCTGGATACCGGCGAAAGCACCCACCACATAGGCCAGCGGCCAGCGGCTGATCCAGTGCAGCTTGCGGGAGAGCTTGAACAACATCATGACGCCCAGTACACCGAAAATCAGGTAGTAGGCGCGTCCGTTCATGACCGGTGTCACCAGGTTGGGAACAATCACATTGTTGTAGACGATCACGACACCATAACCGGCGGAGACACCGACGAACAGGTGCTCGGCAAATTTATAGAACGGATTGTCCTTGTAGAGAAAGCTGAAGATCAACAGGGTCAGGATCGCCATGATCCAACCGGATATCTGGATTATGGTGGGGCTTTGCAGAAAGGTGAAGTCCATCGATTACCTCTTTTCCCTGGTTGCGAAGAAGGCGATGTTGCCGAGAATGATGAAGATGATAATCACCAGGTGGCCGAAACTCTGGGCGTTCATGCCGATAGTGGCCTGGCCGATGTAATCGGTGCCGTCGTAAACCAGTTTCTCAAAATCGGCGCTGCCCTTCATACCGCCCGCCAGACCAAACAGCTGGTTGGCCTGCAGGTAAGGGATGCAGTCAGGTGCCATCACTGCAGTACAGGCGGCGGCCAGGCGTAGATCATAGCGCCCCTGAACCGTCTGGACCCACTCCTTGGTACCGGCGGACCCGGCCGAAATCTCCACAAACAGATCGAACGAATTCAGATTCTCTATCCCATCCATGACAGGGATTTCATCGATCGGGGTACCGGTGTAATCCAATGGAAAGGTACCCCGCATATCCGATCCCATCGACAGCATCACAAACTGGGCTCCCTGTTTGTAACCCAGGTTGACATAATCGATATGGTTCAGCGGAGCCGCTCTTCCATCCAGGGCCAGCATAGCGGTGACTTCAAGCAGGGCGCTTTCCACCAGGGGTGGTGCTCCCGGCCAGAGACAGGTGATCACCGGGCTTAACTCATGCGTGAAAAGGTAGTAGAAAAGGGCCACGGCAAACGGCTGCAACTCCGGTTTGGAACCGGGATCATAGTCACAGCTGACCAGGACCCTGGTGCCAGGTTCCAGTGTTTCCAGCTCATTGTAAATAGCTTCCACCGCTTTATCCGGTGTAAAGGGGAGGGTGATATTCAGCAGCAGCGGTATGATGATAGCCAGCGCCATCAGCAGAAAAACCCAGCGGCGATCCAGGATGAGGAATTTGTCCAGCAGATTCATCACTCACCTCCCAGGTAGGAGCGTTCCATCCCGATGATGACCCGCAGTCCGGTGGAGATAGCCCCGAGGGCGGCTCCAATCAGAATTGCCCGTTTACCAGCCATGTTGGGGTAATCCATGATCCAGTTGGAAATGTCCGGCAGCCTGCTCCAGATCCACTCCTCACCGATCGGAACCCGGCCCAGCATTACCAGGACAGCTGCCACCAGCAGCAGGGTGGCTTCAACTGAACGGGCGCGAAAAGCGCGGAACGCGGCGGAGGCGATGTAAAAAGCGAGCAGGCTGAACATGGTGGCCTGCAGCGGTACATAAAAAGTATTGTACATCCACTGAAAGGGGCTGTCAACATCGATGCCCCAGGTGAAACCGAGCAGGATCATCAGCACAAAACCGACCAGCAGTGTCCATTTGTAGGGACGGTCCTGGTGGTGTTTGATACGGTTGGCGTTTACCTGCAGGATATTCATCACACCCAGGATATAGGTAAAGGCGGCAATCACCATTCCGCCATTGGTCAGAATCTCGGTGATCTGATCCACATGAGGAATGTTGTGAAAGAAGAACTCCAGAATCATCCAGGTTCCCAGCAGGAAGGTGATCAGGAGCGGGATTTCCTTTTTCATCTATACTCTCTCCCGGGTTAATGAATTGTCAGCATGCGTGGAAGCCAGTCGTAGCCGAAAGTAGCCAGAATACTGCCCACGACGATGATGCCGACGATCAGCACCTTGTAATAATCGGTTGCTTTCAGATTGGAAAGCAGCTTGGCGTCACGCGACAGGTAGGCGGAGGCGGCAAACAGCTCCTCGCCGATGAGGGTATAATCGCAGGCGGCGATAAAGAATGGCAGCTGGGTCACCTCGGCGGTACCGGCAACCTGGATGGCCCCGGACTGGAAACCGGTCTCTGAGAGGATCAGCGACTCGGCGAAGAACCGACCCAGCATGATATTGGCCGCCGGTTTCTCCCGCAGCATGATACCGTTGACACCGGCTGTGTAGGCGAACTGCTCATCGGAGATAAAGGAGATGTTCTCCGGACGGTGATCCTCAGGCATACCGACATTGTAGAAAGCCTGCCGGACCATTTCCTCCGCCACTGTCATCACGAAGGGGATGCGACAGGGTACGAGGATGGTGGTCTTGTAACGCGCGACAGTCTCAGCCACCTTACCCAGGATCAGCATGCTGGCGATGGTCTGGATCTCGGTGATGTCCTCAATACCGGGCACATAAAGCACCGGGCGCCCCATCTCGGTAGCCCGCCCCACCGCTTCTTCGATTGCGTCGATACCCGGTATACGACGGACAAAAATCGATTCCGGGTTTTTCTTGATCCTCTGGAAGAAGTAGATAAGCAGGGCGGCCATGACGATGACGGCAAGGAAGACATTCAGACGGAGGTAATCGAAGAAGGGTCCGGGTGGGTTGCCATTCGCTGCCTGCAGCAAAACCGGCAGAAGCAGTATCCCGGACACTCGTAGAACATGTTTCATATAAACCTCGAGCTGCTGAAGAGAGATGAGGATCACGCGGCGGTTCGTTCCGAATTGCTTCAATATGAGTAGTCAGGCGGGGATAGTCAAGCACTGGCTGTGGGGAGCAGCTGTATCACAGCCGCGGCAGAATGGCTGCGGGAGCTTGCTTCAGACGACCGCCTGCGGGACTGCCAGATAGTCATCCACAAGGGCGAGGAATCTCTCCAGATCAAGCGGTTTGGTCAGGTAATCGGTACAACCGGCAGCCAGACAGCGGTCGCGGTCATTGCGTCCCCCTACTCCATCCTGCATGGCGTAGGCGGTGACGGCGATGATCGGCACAGTAGTGCTACGCTTCCGCAGAGCGGCCGTTGCATCGTATCCGTTCATGAACGGCAGTTTCATATCCATGACGATCAATCCTGTATCACGCTCATACTGCTCGAACAGCTCCAGGGCTTCCTGGCCGTTCCAGGCGTGAAGCGTATCGTAACCGGCTTTTTTGAGCAGGCTTTCCAGGAGTCGATAGTTGTGTGGATTATCTTCGGCGATCAGAATCAGACCGCTGCGGGTAGTGCTGGAGGAATCTTTGTGTGTGACCGGGGTTTCCTCCTCAACGCGGCTCCCCAACCCCTCACCCACTGCATGTAGTGGCAGATTCACCAGGAAGGTGGTTCCACTGCCGGCGACAGAGGTAAAGGTGATTTCTCCCCCCAGCAGCCGGACCAGTTTGCGGGTGATGGCCAGTCCCAGTCCGGAACCGCCAAAACGGCGGGTAGTGCTGTCATCCCCCTGCCTGAAGGCTCCGAAAATGGTCAGCTGGTCTTTCGCGTCGATCCCGATACCTGAGTCCTGTACATAGATGACCAGACTCTCATTCTTGCCGGGATGTATCCCGAAACGGACAAAACCGTTCTCGGTGAATTTAATGGCATTTCCGACCAGGTTGTTCATGATCTGGCGCAACCGCGCCGAGTCACTCTCAATCTGTTCCGGTACACCTGCTTCCACCTCCCAGGTGAGTTCTATACCCTTGGCGCTGGCAGCCTGTTTGAACTGCAACCAGCAGCTCTTCATCTGCTCTTTCGTGGAAACAGGGCACAGGGAAAGTTGCATCTCACCCGCTTCTATACGGGAAAAGTCGAGGATATCATTGACCAGCTCCAACAGGGAGCGGCTCGAACTGCTGACAATCTCAAGGTATTCCTGTTGTTCCGCCTGCAGCGGTTCGCTCAGTAAGATGTCGGAGAATCCAATGATGGCGTTCAACGGTGTGCGGATCTCATGTGACATGTTGGCCAGGAAGCGTGATTTTGCCTGGGTCGCCTCCAGTGCTCTCAGTGATTCCTGCTGCAACCGGGTATTCATCTTAACCAGCTCCCCGGTACGTTCTGCGACAATCCTTTCCAGGTCGTGAGCATAACGTTCCTTGCGCTCCTCGAGACGTTTGCGACTGACAATATCCCGTTGCAGGCCTGCATAAATCTGTTGACCGGCGGGACCGAGGGGCAGTGGTGTCATCACCAGTTCGAGCGCAACCAGGTGACCTTCCTGGTGACGGATCACCAGTTCGCCATGCCAGGCCTCCCGGTTTTCCATCTTCATTCGAATCTGCTCGAATACCTCATCGGAAGGTTCACCGGTACGCAACCTGGTGAAGTTGAGACCGGTCAGTTCCTCAGGGCGATAGCCGCTCATCCGGGCTACCGCCTGGTTGGCATACAAGAATCCCCGGCGCTTATCGAGCAGAAAGATCCCCGCCTCGAGGGTGTCTACCGCGGCAAAGAGAGGCGTGATCAGCGATTGGCTCGATTCTGTAGCATCCCCCCAGCTTTCGAGCACTGGTGCAGCAGGAGCACTCTCCCCCGCATCGGTGGATCGTAATGAGGGCAGCGCCCGCAGGATAAAATCGGGGACCAGCAGCAGCAGGGCTGAACCGAGCCCCAGCAGCAACAGGAGCTCAAGTGACAGTTGCGGAACCAGAACCGTCAGAAGCGACAGGAGCAATAATGGCAACCATAACGGCAGCCAGCGGTATAAGCCTCTCAGCCAGGTTGCAGGATTAACGTTGCCGGGTGAATCAGCGGTATCATCGCGTTGTGACAAACTGCTGTCGGTCCAGGGTAGATATGACATGGTTTACCTCTTTGACACCTAAACTATCGACCGGTCAGAGTGGTAAATCCATTGTCATCGATCTCTAATAGAAGAAAGTGGAGCGTCCCTATAGACCTGCAAACCGTCAAGGCAGGCATTGAATCACTTTGCCTTTTGCTGAAATGACACACCACTCACTGGATGTTACAGTGGGAGGGTTGAACTTGCTGGTGTCTGGTCGAATGATTTCATAGTTTGTTGGTGCATAAGAATGTGATCGAGAAGTGCTGCCTGAAAAACCAAGGAAATCCCAATGAACTCTACCCCCTATCGCACCCGACAGCTGCTCAAATCGGATACAGCCATGGAAGACTGGTCAGCTCTGGAACCCTGTTTCCAGCAGTTACTGGCACAGCAGCCTGCTTCAGCTGCCGACCTCGAAAAGTGGCTGGCAGGTTTTGACGAACTGCTGGCTGCCATCGGTGAAGATGGTGCCTGGAAGTATATCCGCATGACCTGCCAGACAGATGATAAAGCACGGGCTGACGCCTACACCCGCTTCCTGCGGGAGATAGAACCACAGCTCAAGCCGCTGGTGCAACAGTTTCAGCAACAATACCTGGCCAATCCCCACCTGGAGGAACTTGACGACAGGCGCTTTGAGGTCTTTAATCGCAGCGTGCGTAACGAGGTGGCACTCTACCGGGTGGAGAACATTCCGCTGGAAACCGCAGTGGCGGAGAAAAACCAGCAATACAGCAGTATCACCGGCGGCATGATGGTCAGGTTCCGGGAGCGGGACTATACCATGCAGCAGATGGAGTTGTTTGCCAAGGACGCTGACCGCAATACCCGCCGTGCAGCCTGGACTCAATCAGCCGAACGCAGGTTGGCCGCCCGTGAGGAACTGGATCAACTTTTCGATGAGCAGTTACAGTTGCGTCACCAGATTGCCTGCAACGCCGGTTTTGACAATTTCCGCGATTACATTTTCCCCGCCAAGGGTCGCTTTGATTACAGTGCGGTGGATTGCCAGAATTTCCACACGGTGATCGAGCAGACGGTGGTTCCACTGGTGACTGAACTGAAACAGCTGCGACGGGAAGTCATGCAACTCGATCGTCTGCGACCCTGGGATATGGGTCTGGACCTTTTTGTCGATAAACCGTTGCAGCCGTTTGAAAAATCGGAAGAGCTGGTCGCCGGGGTTATCGATATCTTCAACCGGCTGCATCCCGGTATGGGTGATAAAATCGACCAGATGCGGCAGCTGGGGCACCTCGATCTGGACAGCCGCCAGGGCAAGGCTCCCGGGGGTTACAACCACCCGCTTGAGGAGACAGGAGTACCATTTATCTTTATGAACTCGGTCGGGTTGCACAGCAATCTGATCACGATGATCCATGAAGGGGGGCACGCGGTACACTCCTTCCTCAAGCGTGACCAGTCGTTACTGGAGTACCGTCAAACACCCTCGGAGGTTTCGGAGTTGGCTTCCATGGCAATGGAACTGTTGGCCCTGCCCCACCTCGACAGGTTTTATCCGGATCAACGGGACCGCGACCTGGCGGTGTACCAGCAATTCAGTCGCGCACTGGAACTTTTACCCTGGGTTGCTACCGTCGATGCGTTTCAGCATTGGATCTATACCAATCCGGAGCATAATGTTGCGGAGCGGACCGATTACTGGGAAGCACTGATACAGCGCTTCATGGCCAGCGAAGTGGACTGGAGTGGACTGGAAGAAACCCAACGTTCTCTCTGGCAGCGGCAGCTGCACATATTCGAGATGCCTTTTTACTACATCGAATATGCCATCGCGCAGTTGGGCGCGCTTCAACTCTGGCGCAATTTTCAGGTTGACGGGCCAGCAACCATGAACTGCTACCTGGACGCCCTGGCGATGGGGTACTCCCGACCGATCCCGGAAATCTATCAGAAAGCGGGAATCAGCTTCGACTTTTCGCGGGAACTGGTGGGAGAACTTATGACTGCGGCCGGGGGTGTGCTCCAGGAGGTAACCGGCAGGTTACGTGGCAAATGAAGATCCAAATAAATCTCTCATATTTCTAAAACTAAGTTAATCGTCTCCTGCAATACCGCTGCTGCCTGCGTTAGCTCGTTCGAAGCATTCGGCTTCGCTTCAGTTCGAAGCTCTCAGCATAGCAGTACCTTAATCCTCCCTGTTTCTAACAAATCTACCCCCATCCAGAAATCTTCATTTCTGTGGAATTTTCACTTGCTTCTGCAATTTAATATTTATAAATATATTTAGGATCAGGATACGATCAACAGATTGCGTTCAATATACAGAAATATATTCTATTATATCTTTGGAGCCGGTTCGGAGGTCTTTCCCCGGAGGGGGAATTGCCGAAATTGAGACCGGTAGCGATTTTGTGCCCTTGAACATAAATATTGGCCAAGCAGAAACCGAAACTAATAAGTACGAATGTCTTCCTGATATTATGCTCTACCACGAAAGGGGATAGCCATGAAGTATTTCAGTTACTTATTAGTGTTGCTGCTATTATCCAGTAGTGCCGTGCTGGCTCAGGGTGATCCGTTCTGTAACGGTGAGAATTGTGACGAAGCTTATCCAATCAACGGATTTCCTTATTCCAATTCCCGTAACAGTTGCAACTACAACGATGATGGATTCAATTCCAGCCCTGATGTGTTCTACCGTTTTGAATTGACACAGACTGCCAATGTTCTCATCACCCTTTGCAACGGGTCCCTGTATGATACCTACCTGTGGCTGCTGGCGGATGACTGCGCCACGGAGATCGCTATGAACGATGATGCCTGCGGTCTGGTTTCCGAGTTGGATCTGCCCTGCCTGACACCTGGTGTTTACTACATCGTCGTCGAAGGCTATTGGACTGATTGCGGTTGTTATACGCTGGATGTCACACAGGGTGAGCCGTGTGGCGTACCGACGCTGATCGAACCGAGTGGCTATGCGTTGCTTGGTAATTACCCGAATCCCTTCAATCCGGTCACAACCATTGCCTTCAACCTGGCCGAACCGCAACATGCTGTCCTGACTGTTTACAGCCTGACCGGCGAAACTGTGGCCACCCTGATCGACAGTGATCTGCCGGTAGGTGAGCACAGCGTCCAGTTCGATGCTTCCCGACTGAACAGCGGAATCTATTTCTATCGGCTGGTGGCGGGTGACTTCTCTGCTTCAAAGAAGATGACCGTCGTCAAGTAAAGCGCTGTTGGGAACATACTTGCGTCCAGGAGCATGGCCGGAAGGAGCTGGATAGAGCGGAGAAATACTCATCCTGCAGTGTTGGTTCAACAACGGCAGATGTAAAAAAGCAGTACTCAGAGAGTTATTACGAAAAAGTCCCGGGGAGAACCGGGGCTTTTTTGGATTTGTCGCGGAGTTCTGGAAGTGTCCAATTAAGCATTATTTCTGCTTATCGTTGTGTAATTACAGCACTTAATGAGGTCGGACCCGGTTATGTTGTTGTAACTACAAGTGTTACCTTGAGAAAAAGGCCAAAATATGCCCTTAAATGGTCCTTTTTCGGGTGAAAAACGAGTTAAGTTCTTATGCCACCACAGGACATTTAAGATCCCCAAATGTGATTATCGGCGTGGAAGGAATCCTGTTTTCCCTTGCTCCCCGGATGTGGGCGATGAACCTGTTTTGTCCCCCCTTTCTGCTCAAGCATAATGCGCGAGATTTGAACTCTGAATCTCCAACTTGGTATAAAACCGGTGACAGGTCGAGGGGCATTATAAAAAGGGCGATCCCGTCAACCGGAACCGCCCTTGCCATGAAAGTTACAAAGGAGAGGGATAACCCGTCCCCTGAATTAACACTACTCTTACTTCAACAGGGTAATCCTGCGGGTGGCATTGTAGACATTACCATCACTACCGACCGCCTGGAGGTTGACCAGATAAACACCGGCCGCAAAACCGGATCCATCCCAGTTGACCTGATGCAAACCGGCAGCAGCCGCACCTACCGGTATCTGTGCTACTTCAGCACCCAGCAGGTTGTAGATGGTAAATTCGACCAGTGCGGAAACCGGCTGTTCCCAGGAGAGGGTTACCGCCGGATTGAATGGGTTGGGCCAGGCCGCCAGCAGGAGGGTGGTTGCCGGCAATTCATCCGGTATAACTGCTTCACCCTCAATTTCAAACCACCCCAGGATGGTTCCCAGAACCTGCTCGCGGGTGTTGGTGTTAGCCAGTCCGCCGATCGCTTCAAAGGCAAAAGCACAGTAGACGGTTTTATGACCGCCCCCGTCCCAGCTCACCCCGCCAAACTGCTCACTGTTCATATAGGAAAAACAGGGTAAGGCTGCTCCTAACGGTAACACGCCAGAGGGGGATTCGCTGTCATTGCCACCGGTATAGCCGGTCAGCAACAGACTTAAACCATCGCTGAAAGGATGATCCACTATGCCGTCCAGAAAATGAACACCAACATTGTCGGTGGTATGCTCGGCGTGGAGGATGTCACTGAAGA
>JADHUQ010000051.1 GCA_016784425.1 Candidatus Delongbacteria bacterium
GTTCCGCGCGGCTGCCATCCTCCATTTTTGTCAGGAGGCCTTTATCCACTACTTCGTTGAACTCCTGGATGTTGCGGTAACCGGTGTGGGAGAGATAGAGATAGCGTCGCTCCATCTCCTCGCCAACAGCGTTGAGGATATGCACTGCGTTATCGGGGCGGGTGATAACCTCCTCCTTGAGTCCCGGTAGTGAGCAGAGATAGTAATCCCGAATCACCTTGTAATCCGCCAGCTCGATCATCTTGGGATCGATCAGGACAAACTGGACTTCGGTCGGCCGTGCCCGGTAAAGAATACTGGCTATGACGGCATTGATACAGACCGATTTGCCCGCTCCGGTGCGTCCCGCAATCAGCAGGTGTGGCATCTTACGCAGATCGGCGACGAACGCCTCCCCACTGGTGGTTTTGCCCAGCGCCAACAGCAGCGGTGATTCGCCCGTGGCAAATTTATCGGTATTGATCACGTTACGCAGATAGACAGTGTTGCGTCGGGGGTTGGGCAGCTCCACCCCAACCACAGCCTTGCCCGGGATATGGGGAACCACCCGGATACTCTCGGTTCGCATGGCAATCAGCAGATCGTCTGCAAGATTGGTGATACTGTTGACCTTCACACCTGGCGCCAACTCCAGTTCATAACGGGTAATCACCGGACCGGGGGCAACATGCACTACCTGTGCTGCTACATTAAAACTCTTCAGCTGGAGTTCCAGACGCACCGCAGTCTCACGCATCTCTTCCTGCGAGATGTGATACACCCGATTCTCTTCGACCTCCTGCAGCAACTCTACGGGCGGCAGGGCGAACTCCTTCTTGAATACGCGCTGCTGCTGTTGCCAGGGTACTTCCTCTTCAACGAATTCATCCTCCACGCTGAAATCGGCAGAGACCGGGGTGACCGCTTCATTTTCCAGCGTCGCCGGTTGATCATCCTCCACATCAGCAGTATCAGCCGGTGGTAGTTTTTCCACCTGCGGTTCCACAGGTTCCACCGCTTCCTGTGGCCGGTCCGCAACCGGCTCAACATCCGGAACCGGTTCGGATTGCACTTCGGTAACGACCGGTGGAAGTGCCTCTTCAGCCAGCTGTTGCAGGCGAGTCGCTTCCTGTCTCTCCTCCCGCTGCCTGGCGCGTGTTGCAACTGCTTCCCGGTGACGCTGCCAGCGAACGGTACTGAAACTGACAATCTGCTTCCAGAGCCTGTTCAATAACCTGAAAGTTCCCTTCCCCAACCAGTTCAAGCCAATCACCAACCAGCTCAACAACCTCAGAACAGCTTTGGCGATCAGGATCAGACCGCGGCCAACCAGCGTCGCCAGACGAATAACACTCAGCCTGGTGAAGAATATTATCGCCACCCCGATGTCGGCGGCCAGCAACAGCAGCACTCCGGGCCAACCGGCAGCGTTTTCCAGCGCCTGCACAAAGTTGAAGGGCAAGTATCCGCAGAGTATCTCGCTATTATGTATCACAAGATCCGGCGGTAAACCGGGACTGGTAAACACACCGAGAGTATGCAGGCTGGCTACCAGCACAGCTCCCAGCAATGCCAGCAACAGATAGCGCCCGATAAAGCGGGGCCAGTTGCGTTTCTGGCTTCGACGCCAGAGGGAGTGAAACAGGGCCAGCGGCAGCAGGAATACCAGATAGCGTCCAATGGTTGCACGGGCACAGAGGTCCGCCAGCTCAATGCCATAGCGACCCATCCGGTTATTGCTGGCCCCGACCTGGTCCCCCCAGAAGGGGGAAAGCAGGATGAGCGAGATGCCGACAGCTGCCAGCAGCAATAACAGAATCCTGAATTCAGCTGCAGGTGTGATTTTCTTGCGGCGGACTTTTCGCTTTTTTTGAGCCATGTTAATCTCGGTGTGCCAGGGGAAACTGATCGGTTGCAGCAGCCATGAACTTCTCTATATGATCCTCTTTATAAACCGGAATGACCGGTACTGCATCTACCGCCGCGCAGAGGCGCAGGTCATCCTCCATGCCGATGCTGATCAGATAACGCCCATGGTCACACTGACGCAGGAGCTCCGGCAATCGCTGTTCATAACGAATCCCCAGCAGTGCCGCAACGTGGCCGGCATCGTTGAGTTCAGCCTGCTTCCAGGCATCCACCGCCAGCAACCGGTTGGTCAGCAGGCCGGCGCAGACAGCATCCTCGATACTGAAGCGGTCAGCTTTACCGGAGCAAAGGATGGTAATATCATCGGCGTTATTGCGGAGAAAACCCTCCACTGCAGAAAGGTTGACCAATCCTGCGATTACGGTACAGGCGGCTGATTTGGCCTTAATGATCGCGCGGGTACCGTTACTGGAAACAAAAGTAAGGCTCTTTCCCTGTAGCACTTCCGCACGGTATTCCGCTGGAGAATTGCCGAGATCGAATCCCGGTATCAGCAATCCATCCTGCTCCCCACCCAGAATGATGTTCTGCCTACCCAGACGTTCCGCCATTGTGATGGCATCGGCAGAGTCAACGACCGGAAGAATGGAACGCACGCCGTTGTTCAGGGCAGTGCAGATGGTGGTACTGGAACGCAGCACATCAATGACAACCACCATCTGGTCTTCCAGATCCTCAAGTTTTACCTGTGGCAGCGAGAAAAAAACCTGGATGCGCATTTGGGGTTATTCTCCCGGCTTGTAAAACGGTGTTTCCACAACCCGACCGGGCAGATGACGATCCCGAATGGCGACCTGAAGTTCCTGTCCAACGGCTGTTCTGTCAACAGGCAGATAAACCAGACCTATCCCCCGGTTCAACATCGGCGACATCATGCCACTGGTTACAGTGCCTACCTCCCGCTGGTCGATCAACACCGGATACCCGGGACGGGGGATCCCCTTCTCCAGCAGTTCAAAACCAACCAGCCGGCGGGAAACACCCTCCTCCCGTTGCCTGCTCAGTACCGATTTGCCGATGAAGTCTCCCTTTTTCCCGGTTTTTGTGATCCAGCCCAGTCCCGCTTCCAGCGGTGTAGTACTGCGGTCAATGTCGTTGCCGTAGAGACAGAACTTCATTTCGAGTCGCAACGAATCACGTGCGCCCAGCCCGACCGGTTGCAGATCGCAACAGGATCCGGCTTCCATCAGTCGGTCCCAGACCGGCAGGGAATCCGCAGTGGGGATATACAGCTCAAATCCAATTTCACCAGTGTAACCGGTGCGGGAGAAGATCAATTCCTGTCCATCCAGTTCACCCTCGCGGAAACTGTAATAGGGCAGCTCTGCCAGATCCAGATCGGTCAGCGGGTTGAGTAACTCCAAGGCGCGGGGGCCCTGTAACGCCAGCAATGCATAATCAGCGGATCGGTCGCTCAGGATCACATCGCCCGCAAGATTCTGCTGCAGCCAGTTGAAGTCCTTTTCGATATTGGAAGCATTCACAACCAGCAGGAAGTGATCGGCAAAACGGTAGACCAGCAGGTCGTCGACGATTCCGCCATCCTCGTAGCACATGGCTGAGTACTGGACCTGGTTGACGGCGAGACGTGATACATTATTGATTGTCATCCGGTCGACAAAAGCGGCGGCGTCAACACCGGTAACGATAAACTCACCCATGTGTGAGACATCGAACAGGCCGACCTGGCGGCGCACATGCAGGTGTTCCTGGCGGATGGATTGATAGTAAACCGGCATCTCGTAACCGGCAAAGGGGACCATCTTGGCACCGAGAGCGATATGGCGGGGGTAAAACGGTGTTTTTTGCAGTGCTTCCGGCATTCCTTCTCCTCTAAACAGATTTATAGTCTGGCGACAGCATCCTGGATGCGACTCAGCGCTTCTTTGATGTTATCGATCGAGTTGGCATAGGAGAGACGTAGATAGCCCTGTCCAAAACTACCGAAGGAGGTTCCGGAAAGGGTGGCCACACCAGCTTCGCTCAGAAGGTATGTTTCCAGTTCACTGGAGTTCAATGGCAGCTCTTTGATGTTGGGGAAAACATAGAACGCACCACGCGGATTGAGACAGCTGATACCCTCAATGGCGTTGAGCCCTGCCACGATCAGGTCCCGCCGACGGCGGAATTCCTCCCGCATAACGACAACCGGATCCTGGGAACCGGTCAGTGCCTCCATGCCGGCTCTCTGGATGAAGGAGGCGGTACAGGAGTTGGAATTGGTCTGCAGCTTAGCCACCTGAGTAGCGAGCCAGGCCGGCATGATACCATAACCCAGTCGCCAGCCGGTCATAGCGTATGTCTTGGAAAAACCATCCAGAATCACCGTGCGTTCCCGCATCCCGGGAACCTGAGCGATACTGAAATGCTCCCCTTCGTAGAGAATTTCGCGGTAAACTTCATCGGTCAGGATGAAAAAGTCATTTTCTACAGCCAGCTCAGCGATACGTTCCAGTTGACTGCGGGGTACTACACCCCCGGTTGGATTCTGGGGTGAACTGATGATGAACAGTTTGGTACGGGATGAAACCAGTCTTTCCACCTCATCCATATCGAAACCAAAATCATGCTCTTCCCGCAACATCAACGGCATCGGCCTGGCGTTGACGAAGTTGATCAACGATTCGTAAATCGGAAACCCAGGGTTAGGGTAGATTACCTCGTCCCCCTTGTTTATCAGCGCCAGGATCGCAAAGAACATGATCGGCTTCGCGCCCGGCGTAACCACCACTTCATCGGCGCGACACTCGGAGCCCCGCACGCGGCGGTCATTGGCGGCAATAATCTCCCGGAATTCCGGAAGTCCGGCAGATGGACCGTAATGAGTGAATCCGTCATCAAGAGCCTGTTTGGCGGCATCAATGATATTAGTCGGGGTTTCGAAATCCGGTTCGCCAATTTCAAGGTGGATAATCGACCGTCCACCTGCTTCCAGCGCCTTAGCACGGGCGAGAACCTCAAAAGCGGTTTCCGTGCCGAGACGAGACATTCGTGCTGACAGTTCCATGGATTCCCTCTTCTGTTGTGTTTGTCGTTTCCCACCAGCTGAATATGATTCCCGGGGCGCTTAGCAGTGCAGTGACACGCTGCAACCAATGCCTGCACCTGTCTTGAGGAAAGTGAATTCCGCCAGGCAGCTCTTGTTGAAGCAAAGGCATTCTCAAGCAACTGCCGATTGCCGGTAAGGTTGATTCCAGACGTCGAACCTCGCAGCACTCAAAACCGGGGCGATTGGCCCTGATCGCTGCAGCAGTGCTGCCGTGGAACAGTAAAGTTATTCCAGAGTGCTCTTGAAAGTCAAGGACTACTACCGCAGGAATGGCTGTATCAGGGGGGAAACGGTTATCATTGTCAGTGGCGGTTGCTTGCTTCAGGAAAAACCGAACTGGTTTGTAGAGTGTGAAGGGGTGACGATAGATTATCGGAAAGATACCGGGAAAGGCTCAGACCAGACGGCGGGAATTGAGTTTGATACTGTAGAGCTTGAGTTTCTGATAAAAAGTGGGTCGGGAAATCTTCAGGATACTGCAGGCTTTGTTGACAGTATCTGCCCTTTTCAGCACCTCCAACAGGTAACTCTTTTCAGCCTGAGATACATATTCCTTCAAAGTGGGTTGATTGCCGTCACCATGAGCCTCAAAAGGTACAGCGTTACTCGGTGCATTGAAAGACTCCACCGGGTGGGACTCGTGCGGTGTTGCCTCAGGCAAAACAGTATTATTCTGCAGGAATTTCTCGACATCGGCACTACCAATCAGCCTGCCGCGTGAGGAAAGGTAAGCTGCGGAAACGATGTTTTTCAGCTCGCGGACATTGCCCGGATAACGATAACGCTCCAGCAGTTGCAGGGCATTATCCGAGAAGCTTTTGTAATATTTCTTGTAGCGGTCGTTGAGCAGAAAGAGGAAGTGATTCACCAGGATGGTGATATCCTCGCGACGATCCTTCAAGAGTGGAATATCGATTTTAATGGTGTTGAGTCGGAAGTAAAGATCCTCGCGGAATTTTCCGGATCTGATATCGTCGTCCAGTTTACGGTTGGTGGCCACGATGATGCGTACTTTGACACGGTTTAACGAAGTTGAACCGACGCAATAATACTCACCCGTTTCGAGGACACGTAGTAGTTTGGCTTGCAGGGCAAGTGGCAATTCACCTATCTCGTCCAGGAAGAGGGTGCCGCCATCAGCTTCCGCAAAAATCCCTTTACGGTTGGCGGTGGCACCGGTGAAAGCTCCTTTTACATGTCCGAAGAATTCAGACTCCATCAGCGTCTCAGGAATGGCGGCACAGTTGCGTTTGATATAGGCTTTATCCATCAAACTGGACTCAGCAAACAGGGCATGGGCGACCAGTTCTTTGCCGGTTCCGGTCTCCCCGTAAATCAGCACCGGGTCATCGGAACTCGCAAAAGTCTTGATGCTCTCAATAACACCGGTAATACCCTCAGATACGCCGATAATCCCGAATTCCCGAGCACTCTCACGCTCGATCTCACCAATCAACTCCTCTTCTTCAAGATTGTCGTTGAGATGCAGGTTGATCTTGTCGAGTGTGTCGAGATAGTTGGACATGTCTACGCCGGTTTCCCGGGCGATCTGGACTGTCTCCTCGGCGTAGTTCCTGGCCTCGGTGAAATTCTGCTGCTTGTAAAGGCACCAGGCGTAATCGTTGAGACACTTGGCGGTTTCGATACGGAAAGAACGTTTCTTGCTGACCCGGATCGCCCGCATCAGGTAGGTCAGAGCCTTGTCAAACTTGTCATGACGCAGGGAGGCGTTGCCCATCTGCCAGTTTATCCTGGCGACAAAGTACTCGTCCTTAAGCTCTTTGGCCAGAGTCAGCGCCTGTCGCAGCTCCTTGAGACCGGCCATCAGTCTTTTTCTTTTTATTTCCAGAATACCGTTGTAATACAGAACGGTCAGTTCCAGCTGGCGATCCTGTTCGGCAGTAGCAAGTTCCATTGCCTGAACAAGGTATTGATCCGCTTCATCCAGTCTGGTAAGGTTCATCAGGGCGAGGGCGGCATTGCAGAAGAGGCTTCCCATCAGGTGGGGGGACAGACGATCCTGGTAAAGAGGGATGAACCGCTCGAATATACGCAGGCCTTTTTCAGAATTGCCCTGTGCCACTTCCAGTACAGCCAGATTGACCACGCAACGAAAGCGGAGATTCTGCTCATTGCTGTTGCTGGCCCATTTGCTGACTGTAAGGAATTGGCGTTTGGCACGGGGATAGTTGCCGATAATAAAAAGAGATTTGCCGAGGTAGTACCTGAGATAACTTTTCTGGCGTGTATCACTGGCCTCGGTGAGTTCCTGCTCAAGGCGGGGAACTGCCAGCTCATAGCGATGTTCGTTAAAGTAACGGTATCCTCGACTCTTGGTCGGGAGATCACCGCATTTATCGATCAGGTGCATGATTTATCAGAATCCTTTTGTCCGCTGGTTCATGACACGCCAGAAAAATAGCGGATCTTCCCAGACCATGACTCCTTCATCCTCTTCAGAGGGTCCCCGTTCATCATCATCGGGGTTATCCTTGTCTTTGAAGATACCGAAATCGGTCTCATCGCTGGGGGCGTTATACTTGTACCAGGGATGAATCTCATCAAAAGCAGAGCCGTTCTGATTGCCGATTCCAACGCCGCCTGCGAAAACCAATTGGGTGGCGAAGGCTGTCATCAGCAGGAAAAAGCTGAGACTCACAATTCGTTTTAACATTTCGTTCCTCCATTATTCAGGTTGGAATCCAACCACGGGGAGGCCGCAGCCTCAAAACACTGTTCCGTCATAATTTAACACCTGGCTGAAAGCCTGTGAATGGTATAATATCTGCAAAACTTAACTACAACAAGCGTGCCAGTTTTTCTTGGCTATTGTTTTACATGGGCTTACAAAATTCGATCTTACTCAATATAGCAAATTATGTTACACAATGTAAATATTTCTGTACAAATCCCACTTCTACCCCCCTGATTAGTTTTGCATTTGCGCTGCTGATGCACTAGTATAAGTACACAAATCGTGATAGAATTATATCAGTAAAGCATTTGATTTGCTGGCAGTTTTACCAGTAACAGCGAGGCTTGAACAGCTGAAATAGTGTACCTGAAGGGGTGCTGAAGGGCTGCGTGAGATAGTTCGGATGTATTTCATAGTACAGAAACCAACCGGCACTCATTTTTATACCTGGTGATCTCCCAGCCTCGGCCAAACCGTGGAGGTAGTAGTGACTCAAAACAATGACACAATCCTGGAACAACTTAAAAAGAACCTGGCGGAGATCCAGCATCTGGAGCATGCAGCCGCATTGCTCGACTGGGACCAACAGGTGAATATGCCTGCCGGTGGTGCCGACGCACGGGCTCTTCAATTGGCTACTTTACAAAAAATGGCGCACGAACTGTTTATTGCGGACAGTACCGGCGACCTGCTGGAAAAGCTCAACGAGAGTGACTACCCGGAGGATTCACTGGACGCCTGCCTGATCCGGGTAGTGCGGGAAGACTGGAACAAGGACCGCAAGATCCCCTCCGAGCTGGTGGAGGAACTGGCAAGCACTACTTCACGGGCACAGGAAGTCTGGGCCAGAGCGCGTACCGATAATGACTTCCAGCTTTTTCAACCCTGGCTGGAGAAGATCCTGGAATTGAACCAACGGCAGGCTGATCTGTTGGGTTGGGAAGAGCACATTTATGACGCCCTGCTCGATCTCTATGAGCCCCACATGAAATCAAATCAGGTGTCGGTGATTTTTAATGAGTTGCGGGAGGGACTGGTTCCACTGGTACAGGAGATTGCCGCACGCCGGGACGCAGTAGACGGCTCCTTTCTGGAGCGTGATTTTGATGTTTCGCGACAATGGGATTTCGGTATGCAGGCACTGACAGCTATCGGATTTGATCTGGAGCGTGGTCGTCAGGATAAATCGACTCATCCCTTCACCACAAATTTCTCCCGTAACGATGTCCGGGTGACTACACGTGTTCACGCTGACAATATGAAAAGCGCACTCTTCAGCACTTTGCATGAGGGGGGACATGGCCTTTACGAGCAGAATGTTGGGTCTGAACTGGAGGGTACTCCGCTGGGAACCGGGACCAGTCTCGGTATCCATGAATCGCAATCACGCCTGTGGGAAAACCTGATCGGCCGTTCCCGGGCATTCTGGGAGCACTACTACCCACAGCTGCAGCAGCTGTTTCCGGCCGACTTACAGGGTGTTAACGTCGATCAGTTCTATCGGGCCATCAATCTGGT
This sequence comes from Candidatus Delongbacteria bacterium, assembly GCA_016784425.1. Lineage (GTDB taxonomy): Bacteria > CAIWAD01 > CAIWAD01 > BS150m-G50 > BS150m-G50 > BS150m-G50. The sequence continues at coordinate 9,171 of JADHUQ010000051.1, forward strand.
TGAGCCGAGTCTGATCCGGGTGGAGGCGGATGAGGTTACTTACAACCTGCATGTTTTTCTCCGCTTCGATCTGGAGCGGGAATTGCTTTCCGGGCAGCTGGCGGTAGCCGACCTGCCGCAGGCGTGGAATGACCGGATGGAGCAGTATCTTGGTATCCGTCCGCACAATCATACCGATGGAGTGTTACAGGATGTGCACTGGTCTGCCGGTTTGATGGGTTACTTCCCCACCTATGCCTTGGGCAACCTGCTTTCAGTTCAGTTTTACCACCAGGCACAGCTGGCATTACCTGATCTGGAAGAGCAGATACTGCGTGGCGAGTTCAGCCCGCTGCGGGAATGGCTTACCGAAAACATCTATCGTCATGGACGCAAGTTTTATCCGCAGGAGCTGGTAAAACGGGTTACCGGTGGCGATATTTCGGCAAAACCGTTCCTGGAGTACGCCCGTATAAAATTCGGTGCCATCTACGGATTCTGAGCACAATAAAATCTATCAGCAACGGTGGTCGTCTGCTCCTGGCAAGATCACCGTTTTTTGTTGACCGGTGCACATATGAAAACCGCCCTTTTGATCAATCCCTGGATCTATGATTTTGCCGCCTATGATCTCTGGCTGCAACCGTGGGGACTGATGAAACTGGCTAGCGTTCTGCAGCGGGAAGGATATACCGTCCAACTGCTGGACCTGATGGATCGCCACCATCCACTGCTGCCGGATAAAGCTCTGATCAGGAGCAACGGCACCGGTCCCTACCAGCGTTGTGAACTACCCAAACCATCTGTACTGGCCACCCAGTCCCGACGCTGGAACCGTTTCGGGATGCCACTCGAACTTTTCCAGCACGCCCTGCCGGAAGTAAGACCGGATATAATTCTGATTACCAGTGGTATGACCTACTGGTATCCCGGTGTATTCGACCTGATCGCGATGTTACGCCAGCGGTGGCCGGGGGTGTCGGTTATTCTCGGTGGAACTTATGCCACCCTGATGCCGGAGCACGCCTCCACCAGTGGGGCCGATCTTGTTATCGGCAATGGGGAGCTGGAGCGGCTCTCTGTAGAGCTGAACCTCTCCCGCAGCTATGGCCACCAGGAGTTGCTGGAAGAGCTGCTCTGTAACGATTTCCATCCCCATGCCCCCTATGCGGTATTAAAACTGTCGCATGGCTGTCCCTACCGCTGCGACTACTGTGCCCAGCAGCTGCTCGCACCAGAGTTTATCCAACGTAGTTGTGAAAGTGCCCTGGCCGAGTTGGAACAGTTGACAGCCGGGAGGATACGTCACTTCGCTTTCTATGACGATGCACTGCTCTACGACCGGGATTACCTGCACAACTTTCTCGAGGAGGTTATGCGTCTGGAGTTGCCACTGCAGTTTCACACCCCCAACGGTCTGCACGCTCGCCTGCTCGACCAGGATACCGCGCACTTATTGCGCCACGCCGGGTTCGTCAGACCGGTACTGAGTCTGGAGACCGCCCAGGATACGGACTGGCATAGCAAAGTAACCGTTCCGGAACTGGAGGCGGCAATCGGCTGCCTGCGACGGGCCGGTTACGAGGCGGGCGCCTACATGGTCTACCTGCTGCTGGGTGCACCAGGTTGCGACGAAGAATCGCTCACCCGCAGTATTGACCTGGTGCACCTTTGGGGAGCCCGTATCTCACTGAGCGAGTTTTCACCGATACCGGGAACAGTACTGGGGGAGCGTTTCTCCGCAGCCATGGCTGAACCGCTGTTGCAGAACAACACTATCTTCCCGGTGGTTGCACCGGAATTGATCCCGGTAATGCAGCGTTTGAAAAACCGGGTCAAGCAGTTGAACAGTAAGTTCGTTTTTCCCACTCAACCCCACACCGCATCGCGATAATGCACCAGCTCCCAGTGGGCTCCCTGCTGGTACACCGCTACCACATCCAGCCGAGGATAGCATTCCGCCGCCCAACTGTGCTCTGCAATGAAAGCTTCCGCCAACCGATAAAGACGCTGTTCTTTAGCCGCATCCACCTGTTCCACAGGATTGATCCCGGCAGTACCGGTAGTTTTCACTTCGACAAAAATCAACAGCCTTCCACGCCTTAAAATCAGGTCCAGTTCACCCAGGGAGGGATGATGCCAGTTTCTGGCAATAACCTGGTAGCCCCGTTGTCGGAAATAGCGCTCCGCGAATCTTTCACCATTGCGGCCTCGGATATGGGAGGGATGCAAAGGAAGACCTCCTGTCTTCGGGATTGGCAGGAGTTCAGTCCTTGGATGAAGCTGATGTAGTTCGCTCCCATCTCAGTGACAGGGGAGCGGTAACGGGCAATTCTGCTCAGGGGGTACCGGGCAGAAAACCGGCACCTTGAGAATCAACCTGCAGTTGGAATCGACCCGGCTGGCAGTAGGCGGATTGCAGATTGTGGTTGTCGATGGCGCGTACCCGCCAGTAATACTGTACTCCACGATCCAGCGGCAGCGCGGACAAAGCAAGTTCTGTCACACGCAGATCATCCTGGACAACAACAGGTGTTGTGAACAGCACGTTGCGGGCGATTTCCACACGATAACGAATTGTATCACGACTGTCGGGATCACTCGACCCCTGCCATTCCAGCCGCTCGGTAACAGCTAGTGGTGCGGTGGGCTCCGGGTTGAGGGGACGGGGAACCGTGGGATGGCTGTCAACGAAGAAGGTTGTCACATCAGAAACAGCTGTCAAACCGGTACGGTCACTGCAGATCACCCGGAGGTAATAGGTGGCACCGGAATTCAACTCAGTGTTGAGCTTGTAGTGTGTCCCTTCGCAAACCACCTGCAGTAACAGATCGTTGAACGAATGATCCTCGGATATTTCCACCACACTGGTCACAACATCACCGTAATCGGGATCGGAAGGTTCGGTGAAAACCAGGTCGAGGGTAGTGAGATCAACCTGTTGCGATCCCGGCTCGGGCCGGATAACAGTTACCCTGGCTGGTGGCTCCTCCGCCAGGTTGACCACAAAAGAGCGTGTTACACTCCATCCGGAGGCTGCTCCTTCGTCGTCGACAGTCCGCACCCTGTAAAACCAGCGGGTGTTGTCCTGCAAGCTGCGGAGTTCGAGGGTGGTCGTTCCGGGTGGTACCGGATGAACATCGAGTTGTGGTGAACTAAAATAGGGTGTGGGGTCCAACTGCAGCTCAGCCGCAAGCGTCTCTGCCGCATCATTGAAATCGGGATCCACAGCGCCACTCCACTCAACCAGCAGTCGCTCCTCGCTTAACAGTTGAGGATCGCCAACGGCACTCCCACAGTCCGGGATGGCGGGTGGGTCATTGACCAGGTTTAACCTGAACCAGTCGCGGGTAGTGGTTTCTGACTCAACACCATGGTTGTCGATGGCGGTCAGGCTGTATTCCCAGCTGCTGTTGTCACTGAGCCCGGCACGCGCAGCCAGTTCTGTGGCTGCCAACCCGGGCTGTTCGATATCATCGAGAGTCGCCTGCAGCTGCGCGCCATCCCGTTCCCACAACTGCAAACGGTAGCTGATCCGGTCCTCAGGATTTGGATCCAGGGCGGCTCCCCAGCTGAGGATTGCGTCACCAAGCAGTTCATCCCGATGTAACAGCTGGGGCGGAGAGGGTGTGGTATCCAACCTGAAAGTTCCATCTGTAACAGCTCTTGTCTGCAATCCACTGTTATCCTGTGCCGTCACCCCCCAGTAGCAGGTAGCAGCATTGGGCAACGGACCCGGCAGGAGAATAGTTGTCTCAGGATAGTCCTCCCTGGTGAAGATCGGCTCCAGAAACTGATCGTCGGTCGCAACCTCAATGTGATACACGACGGTGGCATCCAGATCATTATCGGGTGCCGGTTGCCAGCTGAGGGTGATGTTTTCCAGTCTGGATAGATTACCGCCAGGAGCCGGTGTCAGGAGCAGAAATTCTCCGGGTGGTTCTTCAACCGTGTTGACCACGAAAGTGAAAGGACCTGCCGGGTCGGACTCCGCACCAGAAGTGTCACGGGAGCGCAGTCGGAGATACCAGCGACAATTGTCCGTCAACGGCTCGGGTGGTGTAAAGGAACTGGCACCGGGATCGGTGAGATAGGAGCGGGTCAGTCCAGCCTGAAACTCACTGTCACGATTGAATTCCACCAGCAGCTGCAACCGGTCGGCGCTGTCACCGGGATCGGGATCGAGAAGTGGTGCCCAACTCAACCGGGGTTGAGTGGTCCTCACCACAGCACCATGTTGCGGGGCCGCCAACTGTGGTGCAGTCGGTGGATCGTTACGCAGATTGAGTATGAACTCCTGCGCTGCCGACCAACCGGAGGATATATCGTGCTGATCGCGGGCTTGCACCCGCCAGTAATAGGGTGTGTTGTCCTGCAACTCCATCGTCGCAATCAGGTCAGGCGCGGTCAGTCG
>JADHUQ010000052.1 GCA_016784425.1 Candidatus Delongbacteria bacterium
CGACTGCACCCTGGTGCGGTCACATCGCTTCCGTCAACATTAAAATGTTCTACGCCGCATACAGCGCGACTGCACCCTGGTGCGGTCACATCGCTTCCGTCAACATTAAAATGTTCTACAATGCACACAGCGCGACTGCACCCTGGTGCAGTCACATCGCTTCCGTCAACATTGAATTGTTCTACACTGCACAGTGCTTGACCGTCCCGGTTTTGAATATCTGCTTTACCGGGATCAATCCCCTCGCTGTCATAAGTTGCTGTCTGTGCCTGCCAACGCCGCGCCAGCCAGGCAAAGGTTTGCCGGGAGAAAAAGCAGACATGGGTATCATCGTTTTTGTAATACCAGTCAGAGAATGTATCACGTCTGGGAGAGAAGGTCGTCATAAGTGCGAGATAGCCGCCCGGCCGCAGCAAGGACCAGAGCAGATCCAGCTCCAGCAATGGATGATACAGGTGTTCTATCACTTCGGTGGCGGTGATAAAATCATATTGGTTCTTGAGCACATCAGGATTATCTGCATAGATCGGATCGTAGATAGACATCCTGTGGCCAGCTTCTTCCAGCATCAACGAAAGCGTCGGTCCCGGTCCGGAACCAAAATCCAAACCGCTGCCAGCGGGTGCCAGACGCTCAGCCAGCGGCCGTAACAGCCGCTCCAGAAAACGTCTATAGCCAGGGTCATCGGGGTGGTTGCGATGCAGATCATAGCGGGACTTCTCCACCCCGGGAGACAGGTGTTGATGAGCCGGCACAAAGACCAACTGGCACAGCGGGCAAAGATAATAATCACGCCCATCCTGAAAAACCAGGTCGTTGGTGTTTGTATCACACATGGGGCAATGGAGCATCTGTTTCTGTAGTCTCGTATTCAGAAGTGGTTGCCCTCTTTCAGACAGCGAGCGGTATGACATAGAACAACACGGCAAAAAAATGTAGCACGCTTCCCGCCAGCACAAACAGGTGCCAGATTGCATGTCCAAAACGAAGTCGCCGCCAGGCGTAAAACCCACTCCCGACAGTATAGGCGAAACCACCAGCACCGAGTAGAACCAGTCCGCCGGTAGCAACATTGTCCAGCATCGGTTTGATTGCCACAATGACTGCCCAGGACATGCCGAGATAGATGATTACTGAAAGCAGTCTGTGTTGTTGCAGGAGTGTCGTCTGGAAAGTCACACCGAGAATTGCCAGACCCCAGATAACGCCAAACAGTGACCACCCCCAGGGGCCGCGCAGGTTTACCAGCATGAACGGGGTGTAAGTTCCGGCGATGAGGATGAAGATGGCAGAATGATCCAGCAGACGGAAGATAGCTTTTGCACGCGGTTGCTGGATACCGTGATACAGGGTTGACGCCATATAGAGAAATATCAGTGTGCCGCCGAATACGCTGCAGCTGGTAATGTGCCAGGGATCGCCCAGTAGAACTGCGAACGCCGTCAGGATCGCCAAACCTGCGATAGCAAGCGCAACACCAACGCCGTGGGTGATACTGTTGGCAATTTCTTCACCGAGGGTATAGGGGCGGGGAGTCTTTAGCTTTGACATGCTCAGGTCTCTTCAAACAGATAGTGGGCTGATTGTATTTGCAGTATTGTCGCTTGCCAAAACCGCTTAGCATTCATCGTGGGGGTGGTTGGGAACTCTGGGTGACGGCAGCCGCATACTCCGCCCGCAAGCTCTCAACCAGTTCCTTCACGGGCATGATCCGGTCCACACGCCAGGCGTTTGCACCCATGAAAGCGAAACCATCATCGAGTCGACCATGCTGGGCGTTATTCAACGCCAACGCAATGCAGTAGGGAGCCTGCCGGAAGTCGCAGGTATGAAGGCACTTCCAGGGACAGTTGAACGGTTTTTTGATGCCCGCATCTACATCTTCCAGAAAGCGGTTGCGCAGTGCACGCCCCGGCATGCCGACGGGGCTGTCGATGATAATGATATCTTCCTGGCGGCAATCCAGATAGGCCTGTTTGAATTTAACGGAAGCGTCACATTCATCGGTGGCAACAAACCGGGTTGCCATCTGTACGCCCTGTACATCCATTTGCAGTATCCGGTGTATATCAGCGCCGTTATAGATACCACCGGCGGCAATGACCGGAATCTGCTTTTTAAAGCGCTCCTCAAATGCCCTGACCACGGGAACTATTTCCTGCAACAGACTCTCGAGGGAGAAATCGGGATCTTCGATCTGATCACGTTTGAATCCGAGATGCCCGCCAGCCGCTGGTCCTTCCACTACTATTGCATCCGGAACATGATCATACCTGTTTGCCCAGTAGCGAAAAATCAACCTGGCTGCACGGGCGGAGGAAACGATAGGAATCACAGAAGTTTTGTAACGCTGTAATCTGTCCAGTGCAATTGTATCCGGTTTCATCAACGGAATACCTGCGCCCAGAAACACCAGCTCTACCTCCTCCTCCATGGCAACCAGCAACAGGTCATCATAATCCGTCAAAGCCAGCATTATATTGACACCGATGATACCGTCAGTCAGTCGTCGGGCACGCCGTATCTCTTTGCGCAAGGCTCGTCTGTTTGCCTCGCGGAAATTGTTCTGATAATCCGGTTCCTTCATACCTATGCCAGCGGAGCCGATCACGCCGATGCCCCCCTCGTTTGCTACGGCGGCAGCCAGCCCTGATAAGGAGATTCCCACGCTCATCCCACCCTGGATGATTGGCAGTGCAGCTTGAATTTTGCCGATCTTCAGCACCGGCATTTCTTTTGTATCCAATTAATCCCGCTTTTTAAACTTGTCGCATTCAGTGGTAACTGAAGTCTGTTTCGCTGTCACCTTTATTACAGGGCCGCTGGTTGTCTTACAATTCGCAACGTTGAAGTTAATATGTTGCTGTGCATCTTAAAAGTACTTCAGGGGATCAGTTGACTCCACAATTATCTCCGGTCGTGAAACACTCCAATGCCTTCATCACTCATCCTATCCGCTTAACTAACCTGAAAGCCACTGAATAGGGACGTGTGCGGCTGTTGCGCAGCATCTGGGCATCGGCAGCCAGTTGGTATCGTTCAGGTGATATATGGGGCTCATCAAAATCGGTAACTTCAAAACCGGTCTCCCGAAAGACCTTCCAGTAGTAAGATAACGGTCGGTGAAACCAGATGAAATCGGACTTGAAGTGCCCCCAGGGGGGGTCAACCCGACGGCAGGTTTCGAAGTAGTTGAAATCCCAGTGATAGCTGACACCTCCGGAGTTACCAGGTTTCACTTCGGCGTCTCCCTGGGAAAAGCAGGGATGGGAAAACACCAGTACCGCCGCGCCGCCCGGCTTCAGTACGCGGTGGAAAGCTGATATTGTGCCCTCGAGGTCGGGAACATCCATCAGTACATAGTTGGCAATCAACAGGTCAAATGATGAATCTGCCAGTCCCTGCAGCCTCGTGCAGGAGTCTACCTGGTAATCAATGGTATTGCTCTTACTCCTGGCGATGGCAATCATCCGCTCAGACAAATCGACACCGGTAACCGTGGCGCCCTTTTGATGCAGCTGTCGTGCGAGGTAACCGGTACCACAGCCTGCATCCAGAACCTTGAGTCCGTTGACATCAGCGGCAAATTGCCACAGCACTGGATCCGAATTGAGGCGGCGGTTGTTATCCCCCGCATCACCTACCTGCTGGTCCCAGTCGCTCGCAACCCTGTTCCAGAAGTCGCGGACTTCATCCTGCTGCTCTTTACTCATGCAATGCGGCTCCAGTACTTGTCGGGGAGTTGCTCGAGTGGCCCAGCTTCACCTTATGGCTTCTCTAATCGAAGTGATAATCCGAAGGGATAACCACGATACCATTATCAGTGACGGGAAACAGTTTGCGGTCACTTTCCAGGTCGCACCCGACCTGGACTCCATCGGGTATCTTGACCCTTTTATCGATAATGGCCCGGTTGATGAGGCAGTGTCGACCCACATCAACATCGTCCATCAGAATGGAATCGTTGACTTGCGCCTGGCTGTGTACCTGTACACGGGGTGATAGAATCGATCGTTCCACCCTGCCACCACTGATGATGACTCCACCAGAGGTCAATGAGTTGAGAGCCACACCCACCCGATCCCCCTGGTTGAAGACAAATTTGGCGGGTGGATGGCTCCCCTGATAGGTGTAGATCGGCCAGCCCGGGGAGTAGAGATCAAATTGGGGATTAACGTTGATCAGGTCGATGGAGGTGTCATAATAGGCGTCCAGCGTCCCGATATCCCGCCAGTAGCGGGTCTGACCCTCATCATCCGTGAAAGGAAAGGCGAACACCTTCTTTCCCTCAATCATCTCTGGTATGATATCTGTCCCAAAATCGTGGTTGGAGCTGCGTTTGGCGTCCTGAATGAGACGCCGTACCAGTTCACGGGTAGAAAAAATGTAGACCCCCATGCTGCAGAGGGATAAAGTCTCATCCCCGGGGATGGTGTCCGGCTGTTCCGGTTTCTCGTTAAAACGTGTCACATGCTGCTTCGCATCCACACTTATCACTCCGAAGCGAGTTGCTTCATCACGCGGCAGCGGCAGACAGGCGACTGTAAGATCGGCTTTCCGTTCTATGTGAAACTCCAGCATGCGCCCGTAGTCCATCTTGTAAATGTGATCACCAGAGAGAATCAACACCTGTTCCGGGTTCTCATCCTTGATTACGAACAGGTTCTGGTAAATCGCATCTGCGGTCCCCTTGTACCAGGTTTCGGTATAAAATTGCGGTGGTAGAGCAGTGATATGCTCACCCAGTCGGGAGCTGAAAACGTTCCATCCCAGCTTCAAGTGCCGGTCCAGCGAATGTGACTTGTATTGAACCACCAGGTTGATCCGCCGCAGTCCGGAATTAAGACAGTTGGAAAGAGTGAAGTCGATGATACGATACTTACCACCGAAACTGACTGCTGGTTTGGAGCGCTCGCGGGTCAAAGGAAAGAGGCGTTGACCAACACCGCCCGCCAGTATAAATACGGAGGTCCTTTTTAACTTTTGAATCGTGTGTTCCACAATCTTCATCTCAGGTTCCCCCTGTTAACTGGCGATACAAATCAAGGTATCTGGCGGCGGAGTTATTCCAGGAGTGGTCTTCCTGCATGCCGTTTCGTTGCAGTTTAGCCCATTTGTCCGGTTGCCGGTACAGACGGACTGCCCGACCTGTGGCTTGGAGGAGCCCCTCCGCATCGTACTCGCTGAAAAGAAATCCGTTCCCATTACCACTGGTTTCATCCCACTCTTTGACTGTATCACGCAGGCCCCCGGTACTGTAAACCAGGGGCACTGTGCCGTAGCGCAGGCTGTAGAGCTGGTTCAAACCACAGGGTTCATAACGGGAAGGCATCAGAAACAGATCCGACCCTGCTTCGATGCGGTGGGCCAGGCCGTTATCATAACCGGCGATGAAAGCCATGCGCCCGGGATATTTTGTGGCCGCAGCGGTCAAAGCCTTTTCAAAACGGCGCTCTCCCGTACCAAGAATCACCAGTTGCATCCCTGTGGCGAGGATCCTGCTCAATGCTTCCAGCAACAGGTCACATCCCTTCTGGTGAACCAGGCGTGATACAACCCCCCCCAGGGGCGCCGTTACTGATTTGAGGCCGCATTCCTGGCAGAGAGCTACTTTGGCAGACTGCTTTCCCGCCAGATCTTCAGCTGTGTAATGTGAGTCAAGGTGTGGATCGGCAGCGGGGTTCCAGACATTGATATCAATCCCGTTGAGCAGTCCGGTCAGTTGGGCCTGTCGCTCCTGCAATACCCCCTCCAACCCGAAGCCATGTTCAACGGTTTTGATCTCTTCGGCGTAAGTCGGACTGACGGTGTTGATATGATCCGCATAGTGGATACCGGCCTTCAGCACATTCATCTGACCGTGGAATTCCAATGGTGCCAGGGGCGCTACCCAACCGCTGTCCAGGCCTGCCCTTACCGCGGAGCTAGCAGGATAACGGCCCTGGTAACCGAGATTGTGAATCGTCAACAGCGTTTTGGGGTCGCAGCCGATATGGTAACGTGAAGGCTGTTCCCGCAATAACAGGGGGATCAAAGCGGTGTGATAGTCGTTGAGATGCAACAAATGAGGACGAAGCTTCAGGGCCACCAGGGAGGCAAGTACCGCTTCCTGGAAAAAGAAAAACCGCTCATCTTCATCCGGCCATGGCTCACCGCTACCGGGGATTGTGTAGATTCCGGTCCGGTCGAAAAACCGCTCCTGCTCAATAAAGTACAGCTGCAGGCCTGCTTCACCACTGTCAGCCTGAAAGAGACGGGCGGTAAGTTCGAATCGGTTTTCACCAACTGTGAGCCGGTCATATCCGGAAACCGGGGTGATACCATAACGCTCCCGGTCGATCTCTCCATGGAGTGGCAGAAACAGGGTGACAGCCACACCAGACCGCGCCAGGGCTGCCGGTAGCGCCCCGGCCACATCAGCCAATCCGCCCGCTTTGGCATACGGTGCCATTTCCGCCGTAATAAAAGCCACCCGCAATTTGGTCACCGTTTGATTACCTCTGCTTCAGTCAAGTTACCGACCCCGCTATTTGTCGTATCCGATCTGGATCTCGCGGAGAAAACGGGCAGCATCCTCCGGTGCAGTGGTGTTAATATAGTAACCACTGCCCCACTCAAAACCCGCCACCCTGGTCAAGCGGGGAAACAGTTCCAGGTGCCAGTGGAAATCATAGACCAGAGTATCCCAGTAGTTAGACCGCCGCGGTTCGTGATGAATGTTGGGCGCAGTGTGCAGCACGCAGTTAAAGGGAGGATTCTCCAGCCCGATACGCATGCGGCTGAGTATATCCTTCAATGTAACAGCCAGGGCCTGTATCACATTTTCTGGTGCGCTGGCAAAATCGTAGTGGTGCTGCCGCGGGTAGATCGCTAACTCGAAGGGAAAACGAGAGGCGTAGGGTGCCAGTACGACAAACTCGTCACCCTGCGAAACCAGGCGTGATCCTTCCAGCAACTCCTGTTGGATGATATCACAAAATATACAGCGCTCCTTCAACTGGTGATGCTGGCGGGCCACCTCCAGCTCGATGGCGATTGTTCGCGGGGTAACCGGTGTGGCTACAATCTGGGTGTGGGAGTGTACCAGAGAAGCGCCGGCTGACAGCCCGTGATTCTTGAACAGCAGTACGTATTTGAAACGCCGGTCCTGGGAAAGATCGAGAATCCGCCGCTGGTAAACACTGAAGAGTCTGGCCAGATGAGCAATGCTCATATCGGCCAGGTGCAGATCGTGATCGGGAGATTCGATGATCACTTCGTGGGCGCCGATCCCGTTCATCTGGTCGTAGATACCCCTGCCCCGGCGATCGAGCTCCCCTTCGATCCGCAGGGCGGGATACTTGTTCGGTACAACCCGCAACTCCCAGCCGGGGCTGTTGGGGAGTGTTCCCTCCGGGCGCACAGCATAAAGCTCAGCCGGTGTAGCATTCTCGTTGCCTGCGCAGAAAGGGCAAAACTCATGTTCCGGAAACTCTTCCAGCTTTTTCATGTCCATCGGGCGTTGACCCCGCTCGGTGGAGATAATCACCCACAGCTTCTGCAGCGGATCATGTCGCAATTCAGGCATCATAGACTCCGCATTTTATAATTGTCTCACACAAACCAGTTTTCGCTTTGTACTCGCCGTGCGTCGAGATCAACCTCAGCGTCACCATAGCTGGGTAGAACTTCCAGGGTTTCCTCACCACAATTAACCCGTACCCGAAACGGAACCTTGTCGCGGGGCACCTCCAGTTGGACCAGCTCCACACTTGCTTCCAGAACCTGTTCCATCCGACAGTCCCCGATCTGGCGTTGACGATAAAAAGCACCTTCGAGGTGGGGATCAAGCCTGATTTCTTCCTCTAAACCAGCGAATTCAAGTGCAACTATCAATTCCTCCGGCAGGTCGCAATCCGGTGTGGAATTAAACTCAACCTGCAGGTAGAAATACTCACCGTCGCAGCCGAAGCGCACAGACTTTACCAGAGCCTGATCACGGTGTATAGCGGCATAACGCTGCGTGATACGACCAGCGGAAATCCACTCGAAATAATTGGTGACACGACCGTCGATCAACGGATGTATCACCTGTACGGGTGGCTCAACCGCCCGAGCGGTACTTCTACGCAGCACCGGCTCCTTGAGGTAGTCGGGAATCTCCTTCCCCGCCAGCAGATAGACGGCCTGCTGATTGTTACGGAAAAGGCGGTCGAACTCTTCCGGGTAATCGGTATAATGGTCATCGCCGTACCACCAGAACCAGTCAGATCCTTCCGCCGCCAGCATGCGCCGTTGCATCTGGTCGAGTGTTTCCTCCGGGAGCTTGCCATTTTTACGCGCTTCTTCGTAGAAAAGCCGGGTTCGTGACAGATAGCTCCAACCGCGATTCTTATCCTCCTGACCAATCCAGGTAGAAAGGGTACCGTAAATCCAGGAGCCCGCCCGCAGGTGGGGTAGCGGTAACTGCTGCGGCCCTTCAGCCAGGTAATCACTGAAAGTGGTCAACCGATACCGTGGGTCTTTTACCAGGGTCTGATACAAACCTGTGAGGAAGTCCTTACCGTTGTTGGTGTAGTTTTCCCAGGCGTTTTCACCGTCCAGAATTACCGGCACGATATACTGTGATTTATCCTCAGGCAGGCTGTCATAAATGGTGTTGAGTCGATTCATGAAACGGGCGATCGCTTCGGGGGCGGGAGCGTTTGCCAGCGTAAACCCGATCAGATCGGAAAGAGCGCGATCACGAAAAAATAGCGATACCGATCCCCGGCCGCAGTTGAATTGATGTGCACGGTACTGCTGCCTGGGCTCCAGTTGCTCGAGGTCATGTGAATTACGCAACACCTCTTCGTCGCTGGCCAGCCAGGGGACACCGGCGGCACAGGCCACAGCACAGGTGTCGCGGCTGATAGCCCCTTCCGCAGGCCACACGCCGGTTTTTTCCAGTCCAAACTGTTGCCGGAAGTAGTCCTGTGCCAGTCTCAGCTGCAGCTGGGCGTCCTGCGGGTAGGAGAACTTCTTTTCCGGGAAGGGGGCGCTGGGTAGCATTTCCCGCCCGCTGTCGGTGTTTATCAGCAACGGCATTATCGGATGATAAAAGGGTGTTGTCGAGAGTTCAATCCGCCCTTCACGCTGCAGGCGACGATGTATCTCCAGCACCCGGGGTAGAAACTCCGCCTGCAGGTTTAACAGCTCACTCTTGTCCGCCTCGCTGAAATCACCACCCTGTGCAATCAGTCTCCTGACGGTCGGATCCCGTTTGAGAGTCTCCCCACACCAGGCCAGATGAAAGAGTACAATGACATCGCGCAGTTTCTGGGTGTCAAAATGCTGCAGGGTGCTGGCAGGGCGCTCCGGTTCCGGGTGGAGCGCGCATAGCTTCTGCAACTGGCTATAGCGGGGAATGTGCGCCAGCAACGGCTGGGTATGAATAGAAAGAAAATGGCGTAATACAAAAATCTGCTCATCTTCGACAAGATCGCCAACCGGACGCCGGGAGAGATCCAGCCAGCTATCGGAGGCACCGTCGATATAGGCCTGCAGCTGCTCGAGCAGCGATGGCACCAGGTTGATCACCGCCCTGGTACCGGGGACCTGCTCGATGTAGGCGGCCATGTCATAGTAATCCTTCAGCGCGTGTAACCGTACCCAGGGCATAATGAAGTCATCCGTAACCGGATCACAGTAATTGGGTTGATGCTGGTGCCAGAGAAAAACTACGGAAAGAGGATTCATGGCAATTCGTCTCGGATAATCGGTTATCGGGGAGGCGATTAGAAGTACTGCTGTGATGATAGGGCTGTTTTAGCCTGTTTACCGCTTCCCCCGTTATTATTCGCCCGCGCTAATCTGCTCGCTTGCGATAATCAGCTATTGAATGTATTATGAGAACCGGCTAAAAACCAGACCTTTCCGGTAGACCCTTGCAGCTTGGCCGGGGCTACCGGTATCATATAGTGGAGAGTGACTATGCGCTGGATTCTGATTGCATTAATAACACTGGCGGGCTGTCTGCCGCTCCCCGCCGGGGAGACGATTGATCGCGTACTGGCTGTGGTTGACAAGGAGATAATCCTGGAATCCGATGTACTCGAAATGCTGCAGCAATTCGCTACTTCACGCAATCTCGACCTGACACGGGATGCCGGTCAGTTGGAAGCGGTCCGCCTGGAAATCCTCAACAGCCTCATCCAGGAAAAGGTCCTGCTGACCAGAGCACGGATCGATTCCGTTATCGTTGACCCGGGCAAGATCGACCGGGAGGTGAATGCGTTGCTCGCCGACTATGTTCGCAAGGCGGGCACTGAGGAAAACCTCGAGCGGATCTTCAACCTCACCATCACTCAGATTCGGCGGAAACTGCGCGAGAACACCCGTAATCGCCTGCTGACCAGCCGGGTAACCCAGCAATACCTGGCACGGATAAAGGTCAGCCGCGTTGATGTGGAGAATTTCTACGCAGTCTACCGCGATTCCCTCCCGGAAGTCCCCGCCATGTTGCACTGTGGACAGATATTCCTGGCTATTGATGTCTCGCGCGAAGGTCGGGAGAAAACCAGAAGACTGGCACAGGCTGTGGTTGACAGTTTGCGTTCTGGACGGTCAGACTTTGCCGCCATGGCGGCGACTTATTCGGATGACACCGGCACCAGGGCGCGTGCCGGTCTGATTGGCGAAACCACCCGCGGCACCATGTTGCGGGAGTACGAGTACGCCGCTTACAACCTACTACCGGGAGAAGTCTCCCCGCCGGTGCTTACCGAGCTGGGCTATCATATCATCCGACTGGAGGAGCGCGCAGGTGAGAAGCTCACCACCAGTCATATCCTATTTCGTCTCACGCCAACTGCTACCGATGAACAGTCGTGTCTCATCCGCGCCGATTCGCTGGTTCTGGCTTTACGCAATGGTGCTGATCTCAAAAAGCTCTCCCATCGGCTCTCCACTAACCCTGTCATGCGCCAGAAAAGCGGCGATCTGGGACCACTTGAAATGTCACAGTTCGCGGAACAGCTGCAGTCTGTGGTGAGCAATATGCAGCCCGGCGCTGTCAGTGATCCGATCCGCATGGTGGTGGATGGAAAGGATGGTTTTGTGGTTCTCAAATTATGGAAACGGATCCCTTCACATGCCATCAGCCTGAACCAGGACTGGGACAAGCTGGAGGAGTTCGCTTTGCAGTTCAAGCAACAGGAGGAACTGCAGAAGTGGATTGAACAGCTGAAGCGCGAAATCTACATTGAGATACGCCCTCTGTAGCCCCGCCGTCAATAAACCTGAGGGAGTAAATATGTTCCGAGTCCGGTTGAAGCAGTATTGCTCCAGACTGGGCGTCAGTACAGTTAACTACTCCCTACTGTTACCAGTCGCTGTCCCGATTGTGTTTCTATTGGCTGTTTCCAGCGGCTGGTCCCGCGAAATACATATTCTGCATTACAACGATTTTCATGTCAACAATTCGCCCCGTTACACTGTTGATGAAGATGGAGACGGCTACTATCGTGGCGGCGCCGCTAATCTGAAGGGATTAGTAGACAGTTTGCGTACCGTGTACAGCTACGACCTGTTGGTCAATACCGGTGATGATTTTCAGGGAAGCCCCATCTCCGGATTTACCCGGGGCGGCTCTCAGGTTGCCATCCTGAACGCGATGGGTGTAGAGTTTTTCTGCCCCGGTAACCATGAGTTTGACTATGGCGATCTCAACCTGCTTGAACAGCTGGCTCCGGCCAGCTTCTACACCATCTGCTGTAACGTTACCGATGATCAGGGGCGTCTGTACTGGCCGGCGTATCACATTATCGAACTGGGCGGTCTGCGGCTCGGAATCATCGGTGTGATAACTGCCGGTTTACCGGAGTTGGTAGTGAAGGAGAACCTGGAGCACTCCCGGGTATTGGAGCCGGTGGAGGAAATCCGTCGTTGGCTGCGGCAACTGGAGGATGAAACCGACCTGCAGCTCCTACTCAGTCATTCCGGTTACCGGACCGATTCACTCTATGCGGTTACACTGCCCGGAATCGATGCGATCATCGGTGGCCACAGCCATACCGAACTTCCGCAGGGACGCTGGATTGGCAACACTTTGGTTGTTCAGGCCGGGTGCTGTGGCAACTGGCTGGGTGACCTCCTTATAACTATAGATGACACCACGGGTGCTGTTACACTGACTGATTGGCTCCATGAGGTAGGCGTCGGCCAGGTAACACCAGCTGCCGACATGCAGCTAACCGTAAAGCAACTTGCCGACCAATTACCCGCAGAATTGAGCGAAGTAATCGGTCAACTTGCACAACCCTGGCTAAGAGAACGGGGTGAGTCCAATGTAGGAGACTGGACGGCTGATGTCATGCGGACTTACGCCGCTACTGATCTGGGGTTTATGAACCTGGGCGGTCTGCGCCGCAACCTGCCAGCAGGTGAGATCACCCGCCTTGATATCTGGGAAGTCCATCCATTCGGAAACCACTATGTGACTTTTGAAATGACCGGCCAGGAGTTGCTGATGTTCCTGCAACGAGTTGCCCGCGATGAACTCAACGAGTCATTCGCCTTCAGCGGGATGGAGTTTTCCATTCATCAGGAATTGGGGGTAGTAAGCAGAATATTGATAGACGGGGAAAGCCTGATTTTGAACCGATCCTATACTGCTGTAACGAACAATTTCATTTTCAGCCACCTGGAGGAGATTTTCACACTTGACCCCGCTCTGGTAAACGCACGCCATCTGCCGGAACTGGATCGGGATGTGATTATCCAGGCCGTCCGTGAGCAACAGACAGTTACCGCCGTCAACCATAACCGTATTACGTTTTATTAATATGTTACGACAATACACCTTAATACTGCTTGTCCTGGTTTCGGCTTTTTCACAGGCTGCTGCCCAGGGAACGGCTCCAGGCGTCCAGTTTACCATTGCCCGGGTAAAGTATCACGGGGGTGGGGACTGGTACGGCGATCCGACCTCCCTGCCCAACCTGCTGCGCTTTATCAGGGAGAATACTCCGCTGGACACAGCCCCGGAGGAGGCAGTAGTGGAACTCACAGCAGGTGAGCTGTTCAGTTACCCTTATCTTTACCTGACCGGACACGGACGTGTCACATTCTCCGAAGAGGAGATCCTGCGTCTGCGGGATTACTTCAGCGCGGGCGGTTTTTTGCACGTCGATGACAACTACGGGCTGGACAAGTATATTCGCAGTGAGCTGAGGCGGGTTTTTCCCGGACAGGAATTCCAGGAGCTTCCCTTCGACCACCCCCTGTTTAACTCGTATTATGACCTGCCCAACGGTTGCCCCAAAGTGCATGAACATGACGGGAAACCGCCGCAATTACTGGGCCTTTTTCATGAAGGCCGCCTTTGTGTGGTTTACACCTATGAAGCAGATCTGGGTGACGGCTGGGAGGATCCTGATGTGCACAACGAC
>JADHUQ010000053.1 GCA_016784425.1 Candidatus Delongbacteria bacterium
ACCTCCACCCTGCAACCGGCGTTCTGCAGCGCGGTGACTACCTGCACAAAATCGCCGTCACCGGTAGCCAGGATAACCCGATCCAGGTTGGTTGACTGCAGCAGAGCGTCGACAGCCAGCTCCAGATCAACATTGGCTTTGGCGACAGGATTACCGTTCTCGTCCTGGTACCATTTGACCTCTTTGCGAATCACCTTGTAACCGAGATCACGCAAAGCGGAGTGGAAACGATACTGCCGAATTTTGTATTCCGGATCGTTATTGGCCCGCTCAGCATCAAAACTGACATACGCGTTGAGCCGCACCGCTTCCCCGCCCTCCCGGCAGGCAAAAGCACGGAGAACTTCGTATCTCATACCAAACCCACCGTTCATCGCCAGGTTGGAGACATCGATGTAGACCCCGATTTTCATGGTGTACTCCTCTGTAATACCAATTCAGGTAAGTACTCGCCTAATCTCAGTATAACTGGTCGTGAGCAAAAATGCGCTCAGAGAAAAAGTCTGCTCAGAATTGAGCACAACTGTCTTAACCTGACCTTCGCACCCCGTATGAACGTGAGACACTCATCTCTACCTGGATTCAGCTCCTGTCAGATGCTGCCTCTCCGTTTGCCTGCTGTCTTTTGCTACACTCCTGACTGACCTGTAAAACTGCTCTCAGGGAATAACAGCTCGAGTACAGCTGGACTGTAACAGTGGAATAGCCGGTAGTGATTTCAGTAATACCGCACTGACAATCGAGATCTTTCTTTTAAATCTCCCCTGCGCTTCGTATGAATAATGTGTTCTTTAGTCCACAGCACGGTATGCCTGAAATCGCCTCACCGTCAGCATAATGTGATACATTTTCGCTCTACCGACAGCAGCACCTCTTATCGCATCCTGCTATTAGTGGCGATCCCGGTTTATCGACAGGATATTACACACTATCCATGGAGGATTTTACATGGTTGGAATTATCGGTTACGGAGCATATGTACCGCGACACCGGATCCGGGTTGAGGAGATTGCCAAGGTCTGGGGAGCAGACGCTCCCAGTTACAAACGGGGGCTGATGCTGGAGGAGAAGACCGTTCCCGCCCCGGACCAGGACACCATCACAATTTCGGTTGAAGCGACAAAAAACGCCCTCAAACGGGCCAACATCAACCCGGCTGAGATAGGCTGTGTCTATATCGGTTCGGAATCACACCCCTATGCGGTTAAACCGAGTGGTACGACCCTGGCGGAAGTTATCGGCGCGACCCCCGATGTCCATTGCGCCGATTTTGAGTTTGCCTGTAAAGCCGGTTCCGAGGGGATGTTTGTCGCCTACGGTCTGGTCAAAGCTGGTCTGGTCAAGTACGGTCTCGCAGTGGGAGCCGACACCTCGCAGGGCGCACCGGGTGACGCACTGGAATACGCCGCCGCTGCCGGTGGTGCCGCGTTTCTTTTCGGTACGGAACGGGTGATCGCCACCATCGACGAGACTTTCTCCTACATGACCGATACACCCGATTTCTGGCGCCGCGAGTACCAGCACTACCCGCAACATGCCGGTCGTTTTACCGGCGACCCCTCCTACTTCAAACATGTCACCGGGTCCGCCAACGGCATTATGGAAAAAGCGGGTATGACCCCGCAGGATTTCAACTATGTCATCTGTCACCAGCCGAACGGCAAGTTCCCTCAGCGGGTTGGAAAGATGCTCGGCTTCACCCGGGAGCAGATCGAGCCGGGCTGGCTCTCCCCCATTCTGGGTAATACCTATTCCGGATCATCGCCTATGGGACTGGCTTCAACCCTGGACATCGCCAAACCGGGCGATCGCATCCTGATGGTTTCCTACGGCTCCGGCAGCGGCAGTGATTCCTTCGTCCTGACGGTCACCGACCAGATTGACCAGGTGCGGGATCTCGCTCCCCATGTCCGCGCCCAGTTGGCCGCCAACAAGAACTATATCGACTACGGGACCTACGCCAAGTTCAGACACAAGATATTAAAAGCCGAGTAAGGTCTGTCTGAATGTTACAGGTTACCTCAGCGGTGACATAAAGCCAGTGGGAATCGTAAAGCAATGAGAAACGTTGAACTAATCGGAGCACTCAAAGCCGAGTAGGAGATAAACATATGAGAAAAGTAGCAATCATCGGCATGCATAAAGCCGTTTACGGGGTGGAAATATGAGAAAAGTAGCAATCATCGGTATAGGCATGAACAAGTGGGGCGAGCTGTGGGATACTTCCCTGCGCGAACTCTATACTGAAGCTGCCCTCGCCGCGATGGATGACGCCGGGGTGGCTCGGGTCGATTCCATGTATATCGGGTGTATGTCCAGTGGACTGTTCACCGGTCAGGAGCATCTGTCCTCTTTAATGGCCGACTATACCGGTATGGCCGGTACCCCTGCCACCCGGGTTGAATCCGCCTGTAATTCCGGTGGCGTAGCCCTGCGCCAGGGTTTCATCGAAGTAGCTTCGGGAATGAGTGATCTGGTACTGGTTGGCGGTGTCGAGAAGATGACTGATGTCGACGGGGGTATGGCTACCTACGCTCTGGCTACTGCTGCGGATCAGGATTACGAGAGTTTTCATGGCGTTACTTTTCCCGGCCTTTATGCCATGATCGCCAATGCCCACATGGCCCGCTACGGTACCACTCGTGAGCAACTGGCCATGGTCGCGGTGAAGAACCATCACAACGGCTCGATGAATGCCCGTGCTCAGTACCCGTTCGAAATCACGGTTGAGGGTGTTCTGGATTCGGTCAGGGTAGCCGATCCATTGCGCATCCTCGACTGCTCACCTATCACCGACGGCGCTGCTGCGGTAATACTCTGCCCGCTGGAAAAAGCGAAAGAATACAGCGACAAGGCGGTAGTGGAAATCGTCGGCTCCGGTCACGCGACCGATACCATCGCACTGCACAGCCGCAAGGATCTCTCCTGGCTGGGCGCTACCTACACTGCTGCCCAGCGCGCCTACGCCATGGCCGGCTGCAAACCGGAAGATATCGATCTGGCCGAAGTCCACGATTGCTTCACGATCGCGGAAATCTGCGTCACCGAGGCGCTCGGTTTCTTCGATAAGGGGGATGGTGGTCCAGCCGTCGAGCGTGGTGATACCGCTATCACCGGCAAGATTCCGGTAAACAGCTCCGGTGGACTCAAATCAAAGGGACATCCTGTCGGTGCGACCGGTGTTGCCCAGATCGTCGAGTTGACCGAACAGCTGCGGGGAGAATCGGGTAAACGACAGGTAAAGAATGCCCGGCGTGGCCTGGCCCAGAACATGGGCGGTTCGGGTGGCAGCACCACTGTACACATCCTGGAGGTGAAGTAATGTCTACATCCGCCAAACTCAAAAGAGAAATGCCGCAACGGTACCGGATGGAAGCGGGCAAGTGCACCACGTGTGGTTACATCGCCTTTCCGCCCCGCTCTATCTGCCCGGAGTGCCAGGCCCGTGAATTTGATACCGTTATCCTGCCGGATGAAGGTACTATTCTCACACACACTGTAATCAGAGTGGCACCCAGCCAGTTTACCGATGAAGCGCCCTACGCCATCGCCATTATCGAGCTGGGTGAAGGAGCCCGTGTCCTTTGCCAACTGGTTGACTGCGATCTGGAGCAGATCGCCATCGGTGATCCGGTCAAGATTGAATTCCGGCGCATCCAGGCCGAGGGCAAATCCGGGGTTCTTTTTTATGGCTACAAGGCCGTCCCGGCATAATCCGGGAGTTTACATCTGAATTGACAAAAGCCTGTCCCGTCAGCGGGGCAGGCTTTATTGAGAAAGCGGGGTATGATGTACAGGTTCGAATCGAAGGTCGACACCAGGTCTGCCGAGTTCAAGGCAAACCGGGAGCATTACCTCGATCTGCTGGTACAGTTCCGGGAGCAACTGGCTCAAGCCAAAACCGGTGGTCCTGCGCATATGCACGAGCGGCACAAAAGCCGCGGAAAACTGACCGCCCGGGAGCGGTTGGAAAAGCTGCTTGACCGCAACACCCCCTTCCTGGAGTTCTCAACATTTGCCGCGCATGGCATGTATGAGGATAAAGCCCCCTGCGCCGGTATCATTACCGGTGTGGGACAGGTCCACGGCCAGGAGGTTCTGGTGGTGGCCAATGACGCCACCGTCAAAGGGGGTACCTATTTCCCCATGACCATCAAGAAACATGTCCGCGCCCAGGAAATAGCCCTCGAGAACAGGTTGCCCTGTATCTATCTGGTCGATTCAGGCGGTGTCTTCCTGCCGCTGCAGGACGGTGTCTTCCCCGACCGGGATCATTTCGGTCGTATTTTCTACAACCAGGCCCGGCTTTCTGCGGCTAACATCCCGCAGATCTCGATCGTGATGGGTTCCTGCACTGCGGGTGGTGCCTATGTGCCCGCCATGAGCGATGAGACCATTATCGTGCGGAATCAGGGCACCATCTTTATCGGCGGACCACCACTGGTCAAAGCGGCCACCGGGGTTGATGTCACGCCGGAAGAGCTGGGTGGCGCCGATGTCCACTGCCGTATCTCAGGGGTTTCCGACCACTACGCCAACGACGATGCCGAGGCGATTCAGATCGCCCGTAACATCATGCAGAATGTCAACCGTCCCGCTGCCTTCCAGCTCGATCGGGTGGAACCGGCGGCACCCTATTACGACCCGGAGGAGATCTACGGTATCATCCCGGCCGACCTGCGCCAATCGTTCGACATGCGGGAGGTGATTGCGCGACTGGTGGACCGTAGCGAGTTCCACGAATTCAAGGAGCTTTATGGCGCCACCCTGGTGACCGGCTTTGCCAAACTGATGGGGTATCCGGTCGGTATTGTGGCCAACAACGGGGTGCTCTTCTCCGAGAGCGCGCAAAAGGGCGCCCACTTTGTCTCCCTCTGCGCCGTGCGCAAGATCCCGTTGATCTTCCTGCAGAATATCACCGGTTTTATCGTCGGCAAGGAATATGAACATGGTGGCATCGCCAAGGACGGCGCCAAGATGGTTCACGCCGTCGCCACCGCCCAGGTGCCCCGTTTCACCCTCATTATCGGAGGCTCCCACGGCGCGGGTAATTATGCCATGTGCGGCCGTGGTTACGATCCCCGTCTCATGTGGATGTGGCCCAACGCCAGGATCTCGGTGATGGGTGGGGAACAGGCGGCGAATGTACTGCTTACCGTCAAGCTGGCGCAACTGGAGGCGGAGGGGAAACAGATGAGCAAAGAGGAGCAGGAGGCGTTCAAGGCTCCGATCCTGTCCCGCTACGAGCAGGAGGGTTCTCCCTATTACGCCTCCGCACGCCTCTGGGACGACGGTATCATCGAGCCTCTCGATACCCGCACCTCCCTCGGCCTGGCGATTGCCACCTCGCTGAACGCCCCGATTCCGGATCACAATTTCGGCGTTTTCAGGATGTAGCGCTACAGCAGGTAACAGCGAGGTATGCTAAGATGGAAACCGGGCAGGAGCAGCGATGAGTAACAACTTCGAGACGATAACTTACCAGCGTGAAGGTAGCGTCGCCAGAATTTACCTGAACCGGCCGGAGCTGCACAACGCCTTCAACGACATTATGATTGCCGAACTGACCCCGCTCCTGGAGGGTGTTGCAGCAGACCGTTCGTTGCGGGTGGTTGTACTGGGTGCCAACGGACGCTCTTTCTGTGCCGGTGCCGATCTCAACTGGATGAAGCGGCAGAAGGATTACAGTTTCGAGCAGAACAAAGAGGACGCGAGCGCCCTCGCGGATCTGATGTATCGGCTCTTCACCATGCCACAACCGGTAATCGGCCGGGTACAGGGTGCCACTATCGGTGGCGGTACCGGTCTTGCTTCCGCCTGTGATATTGTGATCGCCTCCACCAGGGCTCGCTTCAGTCTGTCTGAGGTCAAGATCGGCCTGGTGCCGGCTTGTATCTCCCCCTACGTGATCCGTCGACTGGGTCCGGGGCTGGCGGGCGAGTATTTCCTCACCGGGGAGCGATTGACCGCCTCCAAAGCGCTGGCTGCCGGTCTGATCAACGAAGTGGTGGAGGAGACGGAACTCGACGCGTCGGTGGAGCGACGGATCGAGCAGCTGATCACCAGCGGGCCGGAAGCGCTCAATGTGAGTAAAGAGCTGGTACGAAATGTACCGGGTATGTCTTTCGACGCAGTAAAAGATTATACTGCCGAGGTGATCGCCCGCCTGCGGATCAGCGACGAGGGGCAGGAGGGGATGAACGCCTTTTTTGAAAAACGCAAACCGGGCTGGTGCAGCAAGACCGCTGAAGGGGATCAATGAAGAAAATACTGGTTGCCAATCGTGGCGAAATCGCTGTCCGGGTGATCCAGGCCTGCCGTGGACTGTCCATCAAGGCGGTGGCGGTTTACTCAGAGGTGGATCGAACCGCCCTGCATGTCAAAATGGCGGATGAGGCTATCTGTATCGGTCCTCCAGCGCCACACGAGAGTTACCTCAACCAGGAGAAGTTGATCGCCGTAGCCCTTGAACGGGGTTGTGACGCAGTTCATCCCGGTTACGGTTTCCTGGCGGAGAATCCTGAGTTTGCCCAGCGTTGCGAGCAGAGCGGATTGATTTTCATCGGTCCCCGCTCCGAGACGATCAAAGCGATGGGTAACAAGGTGGAAGCGCGGGAGCTGATGCTGCAAGCCGGCATTCCGCTGATACCGGGGATGAAGGAACCAATCAACGACATTAAACAGATCGCTGCCGAAGCGGAGAAGTTGGGATTGCCGGTGCTGGTAAAAGCGGCGGCCGGCGGTGGTGGTAAAGGGATGCGGGTGGTCCGCGAGTTGACCCGACTGGAAGAGGAGGCTAATGCCGCCATGCGGGAGGCGCGCTCCGCCTTTGGTGATGGCACCGTTTTTCTGGAAAAATGGCTGGATGAACCACGCCATATCGAGTTCCAGGTGCTGGCCGATGGCACCGGACATACGGTACACCTGTTCGAACGGGAGTGCTCAATCCAGCGACGGCACCAGAAGGTGGTGGAGGAGACCCCCTCGACCGCGCTCGATCCCGAACTGCGGCGCCAGATGGGAGAGACCGCCGTGGCAGTTGCCAAAACGGCCGGCTATCTGAATGCCGGTACGGTGGAGTTCCTGCTGGACAAGGACAGGAACTACTATTTTCTCGAAATGAATACCCGTATCCAGGTAGAGCACCCGATCACAGAGTTTGTCACCGGTATTGATCTGGTTGCCTGGCAGATCCGCATCGCTGCCGGGGAGGAATTCCCCTACCGGCAGGAGGAGCTGCTGCAGAAGGGACATGCCATCGAATGCCGCATTTATGCTGAGGACCCGGCACAGAACTTTCTGCCCTCTCCCGGCAAAATACACTTCATGAAAGAGCCGACCGGACCTGGTATCCGTAACGATACCGGCATCTACACCGGTTTCACGGTGACCACCGACTACGATCCGATCCTCTCCAAACTCGTTACCTACGGTGAGGATCGTGAAGCGGCACGAGCCCGTATGGTGGAGGCATTGCAGGAGTATACCATCCTCGGAATTCACACCACGGTGGATTTTCTGCACGATGTGCTCATCCACCCGCAGTTTATCGCCGGTAACACCTTTACCAATTTCATCGAGACTTATATGGGTGATTGGCAGCCCCCGGTGATTGAGGAATATCGCGAGGAGGCAATTGCCGCAGCCGCGCTCTGGTATCTGACCGGTAGCGGGAGCGGCAGGCAGCCGGACAACAAAGCTGGTAGTATCCCCTCACCCTGGGAAATTACCGGCAATTGGGAAATCGGTCAGGGCCAGCTGGGAGCTTGAAATGGAAATGAACTTTCTGCTGGCCGGGGAACCGGTAAAGGTGCAGCTGGAACGGCAACAGGACGATTGTTGGCAGCTGCAGGTGGGAGAGCGCACTTTCAGGGTCGATTACAGTCGCCTCAGCCCCGAGACTGCTTCACTTTTGATAGATGGCCGCTCCCTCACGGCACATGTCAGCCAGGTCGAGGATAACCTCCATGTCTCGATCGGGGGGCGACGCTACACCCTGCAGTTACCCCGACAGGACAGGGCGGGACGCGGTGCTGCGGCTGCCGGCGGAACCGGGCCGGGCAGTGGCAGTATCAAAACACCGATGCCGGGTCTGATCGTGAAAGTGCTGGTGCAGCCTGGTGCAACAGTTGAAGCGGGCAACACCCTGGTAATCCTGGAAGCGATGAAGATGGAAAACGCGGTGAAAGCACCTTTCGCTGCGGTTGTCAAAGCGGTAAATGTGGCGGAGGGTGACCAGACCAATCTGGGTGATGTGCTGATTGAGATCGAGGCTCTGCAGGCAACTGCCGAGTGAAGTGAATCGCCGCTTTAATCAGCAGCGCCGTCAGAGTGGAATGCAACCTTTTTGAAACCGGTTATACCGCTGCCGGTTGTGTAACACCCCTTGATATGAAACTACACTATGGCTGGTATTATCGCACTGAGCCCGATAACCAGCAGGATCAGGTACATGGTCCAACGCAACAGCGGTTCCGGCAGGCGATTACCAATCGGTAGGCCGATGAGGGCGCCGAGCAGCACAAACGGGCTGAGTGATAACGCGTAGAGTGCCGTTTTAAAAATCTCCGCACCAAAGAACAGATTCAACAGTATTATCTGGAAGGGAATAGTAACCGCGAACACGACAAAGAGGAAGCCCCTGATTCTGGCGGCAGTCCAGTCGTGCGCCAGCGTCCAGATAACCAGTGGTGGTCCCCCCATACCACAGATACCTACCAGCAGACCGCTGCTGCTGAAGGCCAATCCGCTCCAGAACCAATGAACAGTGGCAACCGGCTGAACCCGGAAGATCAGTTGAACGCCTACCAGCAGACAGAGGATACCACCGACGAGTGCCCTGATGGAGCCGGCCTCCAACCCGACCAGACTCTTGAGGATCATCAAACCAGCTACGATCGTTACGATCCGCACCAGGGAGGCGGTCAGTGCCAGACGCCAGGGAAGAGAGTCTCGTAGATGCCTGGCGCCGATGAGCGCTTGCACAAATGAACATACCGCTACGATGGTAATGACCTGTGGCAATGGGATGCCGGTCCAGAGGAGTAATGGGGTGGAGAACAGCGCAAAGGCAAAGCCTACCGAACTCTGTATCACACTGGCCGCGGTGATGATAGCAGCGACAGCGGCAAATGTCAGGACAGCTGGATTCATGGTATTGCCGTGTCGTCGTCAGAATTGCGTGTTGTGAATGTCACATCGGTGTGACGGCAGAACGAGACCGGTTGCGCGATCAGCCCGGACAGCTTTCAAGGCCGCATTTATCCGCTCAGCAGGCTCTTCGCGATAACCAGCCGCTGGATTTCAGAAGTGCCCTCGCCGATCTGGCAGAGCTTGATATCACGGAAACAGCGTTCTACCGGATAATCTTTGGTGTAGCCATAACCTCCATGGATCTGGATCGCTTTAGTGCAGATTTCCATCCCCCGGTCAGCCGCCATCAGCTTGGCCATGGCAGATTCCTGGTTGACGGTTTTGCCCTGATCCTTGAGAAATGCCGCACGTAGCGTAAGTAACCGGGCCGCCTCCAGGTCGGTGGCCATGTCGGCCAGCATGATTTGTACCGCCTGGAAATCTGCGATCGGTTGCCCGAACTGCCTGCGCTCTTTTGAATACCTGATGCTTTCGTCGAGGGCGCAGCGGGTGATACCGAGTGCCAGGGCGGCGATACTGATCCGCCCGCCGTCCAGAATCCGCATCGTATCGGAAAAGCCATGGTTTATCCGGCCGAGTAGATTTTCCTCAGGTATCCGGCAATTTTCCATGACCAGTTGGGCGGTGTCGCTGGCCCGCAGCCCCAGCTTATTCTCTTTGCGCCCGGCACTGAACCCGGGTGTTCCCTGCTCCACGATAAAAGCGCTGATCCCCTTGTGCCCGAGCGACTTGTCGGTCTTAGCCATGACCACGGCGATGTCACCCACCGTGGCGTTGGTGATGAAATTCTTGGTTCCATTCAGCACCCACTCACCACCCTCCAGCACCGCGGTTGTCTGTATCCCGGCAGCGTCGGAACCAGCTTCCGGTTCAGTAAGTCCCCAGGCCCCGAGCTTTTCCCCTCTTGCCAGTGGTACCAGGTATTTCTGTTTCTGTTCCTCGGTACCCGCCAGGAAGATGTGGTTCGAACAGAGTGAATTATGGGCGGCAACTGTAATCCCCATCGAGCCGTCGACTGCGGAGATCTCCTCGATCGCCAGCACATAGCCGATGTAATCGAAACCGGCACCACCGTATTCCTCAGGAAAGATTATTCCCAGCAAACCCAGCTCACCCATCTTCCTGACTATCGCGCCGGGAAACTCCTGCTTCTCATCACTTGCGGCAGCGATCGGAGCGATCTCCCTGTTGGCAAAATCCCGGGCCATATCCCTGAGCATCAGGTTTTCTTCTTTGAACTGGAAATCCACTGGGTCCTCCTGTTAAGCTGTTAATGCTGTCTGTTGTATCTGAATTCGTTGCGGTCAGAACCGCGGGGTAGCGATCGATCAATCTCTGATCAGGAGATCTTCCCCCCGTTTGTGCAACAGTTCCATATCTCTGTGTGATACAGAACAGCGGGTCGATAAAGGTATAATAAGGAGCGATGTTCAAACTGACAACGGCTTAATTGCACCTGGCGGGTTTTCGATATTGGCCTCGAATCAGCAGCAATCGGTCTGGCCGCCATCCGGTTTACGCCCGTCAAAGATACCGGAGGTTCGTTTACAGATCGACACCAGCATCAGCATCAGGGGCACCTCGATAAGTACACCCACAACAGTTGCCAGTGCCGCGCCGGAGGAGAGGCCGAAAAGAATTACCGCAGTGGCGATCGCAACTTCAAAATGGTTGGAGGCGCCAATCAAAGCAGTTGGTGCCGCGTCCTGGTAGGAGAGCCGGAACCAGCGCGCCAGCAGAAAGTAGCCGATTGCGAAAATGAGAACTGTCTGGATAAACAGCGGCACGGCGATCCAGAAAATTGTCAGCGGATTGCTGACGATAACTTCACCCTTGAAGGAGAAGAGCAGAACCAGGGTCGCCAGCAGCGCGGTAATACTGACCGGGGTTAACCGGTGCAGAAACTTTTCCTGGAACCACTGCAGTCCTTTCCAGCTGATCAGCCAGCGCCGGGAAAAGTAACCGGCAACCAGGGGCAACGCCACATAGATTGATACCGACAGGAGCATCGTCTGCCAGGGGACCGGCATGGCGTTTACATTCAGCAGCAAACTCCCCAGGGGACCATAGAGCAGTAGCATGATCAGGGAGTTGATGGCAACCATCACCAGGGTGAGTCCGTCGTTACCCCTGGCAAGATAACCCCACATCAACACCATGGCGGTACAGGGGGCGATACCGAGCAGGATGGCGCCGGCGATGTAACTTCGCCATAACTCCACCTCCACGCCACTGGGCAGGATCTCACTGCCGGGGAGAAAACCACGGAACAGGTAACCGAGGAAAAAATAAGCGATGGCGAACATGGTGAACGGTTTGATAGCCCAGTTGATGAGTAGTGTCAGGAGTACCGGTTTTGGTGTTTTAGCCGATAACAGTACCTGGCCGAAGTCGATCTTGAACATGATCGGATACATCATGAAAAAGAGACAGATCGCAATCGGTAATGACACCTGGTAGAGGGAGAAGTCGTTGAGAGTCACTGCAACAGCCGGTGCTGCTTTACCCAGCAGGATGCCGCCCGTGATACAGAGCAGAACCCAGATGGTAAGGTACCTCTCGAAAAAGGATAGTTTCTTCTCGTTCATGTTGACCTGCTGTTCTCAGATGTTGACGGGAACGGGTGCTGCATCGGACTGAAGTGTTACGGCTTCACTGCGCGCCTGAATGTCCCTGATCCCGGTAGGTTTTCCTCGTCACGCCAGTCCGGCTGCCACCAGAGCTGGGCCAGCGGTCCCTCCTCAGCGTCAAAGTCATCGATGGCGATATTGAGACGCACCTGTTGCCAGTCTACCCCCTGCTGCTGCTCCAGGTAGCTCAGCGGTATCGCCAGCTCAGTATTGTGACCGCCAGCGGTGATGCGACAGGTGGCCCTCGCTCCCAGCTCATTCAGGAATTCAGGATTCCAGATAGTCATGTCGCCCGGCTCAACCGCAGGACCGAGGGCGAAGAGTAGATGGTAGTAGTTCTCACCGGAGCCACGATGTTGCGCCCGTTGCGGATCAGGTCTCACATCCAGACGTACCTCGATTCCATCCTGTTCCCAGGCCATACCGCCCCGGTAGATCGGGATATCGTCCTTCACCTCCACACCGATATACAGGTACTCCGCTCCCAGCACAACACCGAAACGCCAGGAGCAGTCTGCGGGGCCTTCCCAGGCCTCAGCTGTAACTTCGACCGTAGCTGGTTGTTGTATCACAAAAGGTAAATCCTCCCACTCTTCGAGTGAGCCATCGACATCAATCGGGGTCGGGTGGTATGGCAACAGGTATTCCCGCGCGACCACCAGCAGGGCAGTCCCATCAACAACCGGCAGATCCAGCTCGGTCTGTTCGTAAACCGCTTCCCAGTTCAACACCAGGGGTGACAGCTCAGCCACCGGTAACCGGGTGGGGTTGGATACAGCAAATTCAATCGTCTCCTCCGATTCCGGAGCCAGCAATACTGACAGCTCTGCCGGTAGAACTGACAGCATTTCCTGTGGTTCAAACCTGCCGGTCACCTGTAGTGGTAACCCGCTGGTGTTACTCAGGTGCAGAGAGGTGGTCCCATGGTCGAACTCACCGGTTGGAGAATATAACGGCTGCACACCGAGGAAGTTGTCCCGTACCAGTGGGTCAGTCAGTTCAGCCATCTCTGCGGTACGGATATCTTCATCCCAGATACCCTCCAGCAAAAGGTTGGCGATGCGTGGCCCTTCCTCCGTCATGGTTACCCAGACCACATGGTCGAACTCACCGAAACGGGGACCCCTCAGTGAACTGCCCCCGCCGGTGGTGGCCAGCACTAAGTAGTTTTGATCATGACGTACATGCTTGGTG
>JADHUQ010000054.1 GCA_016784425.1 Candidatus Delongbacteria bacterium
GAGGATTAATGTACTATCTGCGCAGCTTGCTCTTACTGCTTTCCGGTCTGCTGTTGGCTGAAGCAGCCCTGGCTAACGGGGATCTGATACCTGTCACCCGCAACCTCGATCCGATCAACCATCCGGTACTCAGCCGGGAGGAGTACCAGACACGCCATTCTTACCAGGAGACCAGCTTTCGCGAACTCAACCGGGTGAGGACGGCTGTGGGTGATACCGACCCCAACCGCACGGAGCGGAACCTGCTCAT
The DNA here is from genome assembly GCA_016784425.1 of Candidatus Delongbacteria bacterium. Lineage (GTDB taxonomy): Bacteria > CAIWAD01 > CAIWAD01 > BS150m-G50 > BS150m-G50 > BS150m-G50. The sequence goes on from JADHUQ010000054.1 coordinate 251, forward strand.
CATCGTGGATTTTGATCTACAGCTCCAGATCGCGACCGCCCTCGATCGCTATCAGCAGGATCTGCAGTTGCAGCAGCTGAGTTCAATTCTGGTAGCCTTCAACGGTACTTCAGTTGAAAATCTGCGTAGTCTGATTCTGGAATATGACGACAGTGAAGCGCTGAGTGGCGTGTTTCTCATCGGTGATCTGCCGACAGCCTGGTTCGAACTGTATGATGATTTCGATGATGATGGGGTACCTGATGAAGAATGGGCGAGCGTTTTTCCCTGTGATCTCTTTTTCTCAGATCTGGACGGACTCTGGGCCGATCTCGACCTGAATGGCAACTACGATTTTCACGGTGGCGGCATGGAGCCGGACATCTGGATCGGCAGGATCAAAGGGGACAATCTCAGCCTGGCGCCAGCCAGTGAAGCCGATCTTATCAACAGTTATTTTGAGCGTAACCACCTTTTTCGCCAGGGATTCCTGACCACCAGTAACACTGCTCTGGCTTATGTGGATGACGACTGGGCTTCCGGTGGAAATGAGTTTGCGGCTGCCCTCGCCAATGGCTGGGACGAAGTTGAGCTGATCGACCACATTAATGACACCAACGCCGAAGACTATCGCAGTGCACGACTCCCCGCCGACTATGATTACATCCAGGTGATGGTCCATTCCGGACCCGACGCGCACTATTTTTACTGGAACGATCACCAGGATTATGAGCTCGTGGAGAACTGGGAGCTGCATGGTATTAATCCCACCGCCCGTTTCTACAATCTCTTTGCCTGCTCAAACGCCCATTTTGAAACAGACAACAGCATGGGCAGTCTCTACCTGCTGGACAATGATCACGGCCTGATTGCGGTCGGTTCCACCAAGACCGGCAGCATGCTCTACTTTGAGGATTACTACACACCACTCGGCGCGGACAGCACCTTCGGTGCAGCCATGCAGCATTGGTGGACGCAGAATGTCGATGTCAACGGTGTCGTCAACATGTGGCGGCGTTCCTGGTTTTACGGGATGGTCACTCTGGGGGACCCGGCACTGAAAACCCACTATCCACGGATCAGACCGGAAAACCTGATGATCTTCTATTCTGAGGATCAGGTCCTGCTGGAGTGGGATGATCTTCCGGGTGTGATAGCCTGGCGCGTCTATTCCTCTGCTGAACCCAACGGGGATTTCCTGCTCGACGGAACAGGTGTTTTCACAGGCAGCAGCTGGCAGGCTTCCTGCAGCGAACAGCAGCGGTTTTATCGGGTTACCGCGGTGCTGGAGTGAATCTCCGGGTAGAGTCTGGATGTGAGAATAGCGTTATAATTCCTGTTAAAATGTCATCAGAAAATTGCCAGCCGAAGGTGATCATAAAACTGCTCTAGAACGACTATCAACCGAAGCGTTCCTTAGCCACGAATTACGACTCAGTTTCGCTCCCGCTACCTCCTCAACGCTCCCGTGGTAAACAGATGTGATGGGATTTCGCAGTCAAACTCGATTGTCTCAAACAGAATTTCCGTACCTGCCCCCTCTTTGAGCATATCCCGGAAGTACATGCGTCGCGGATACCAGCGGTCAGTCAGCTGCATGACCTCGGTGATACCGGTTTGCTTGAGCAGCCGGCCGCTGCTGCCAAAGCGTTCCTCACGCAACGGCAGCAAGCGCTCCCGATCCACCCAGATGCGACGGGTGTGATACGCTGTTTCCTCACCCTCCCGGGTCACCAGGTCCAGCACCCAGCAGCTGCGTTCCAGTACCGTATCAATACCGGTCACCGCAGCCTCGTAGTATTGCAGCAGCTCCTGGTTGTCGAGCAGATCCTCGTAGGAGAGATCGGAACCCATCACCGATTGGCGCAACAGATGTCCGGCGATACGGATCACCCGATCGGTCCCGGGATGATAGGTCCAGAGCTGGGTCCCCAGCTTCAACATCTTGACACCCCGCTCCCGCGGTGGGTCCAGGAATTCAGTGAAGGAGTTTTCGCTCCCCTCGGCCCAGCTGCGGGCACGGATGGTACGGCTGCCACGACGGGTCTGGATATTCAGGCTGAAGGTCGACTGCTGGGTAGCAGCCACCATGTTGGCGTCAATCAGCTCCAGCAACTGCTCACCGCTCGGTTGAACGATTGTGGCGGGGAGCTGCGTTTGTGCCACACCCACACTCCAGGCGATAAGCAATCCCACGCAGACTCCCGTAATTCTAATCATACTTCCAGCTCCTTGAATAGTTGCGCAGTCTGGCGCCGGTAAACCGCCAGGCCGGAGATCAGCGTTCCCAGCAGCGGTGAGAGCAGACCGGGAACAAAGCCGATGAAGAAAGCTGCCGGACTGACCTGCGCCCTGATAACACTGCTCATGATCATCGAGGTGTTCTTGAAGGCGAAACCGTAGTCCAGCCCCTGGTACTGCAGCCAGGCCCCGAGAGTGAGGCCGATTGCACCCCCGATCAGCGATCCGGTCAAACCGATTAAGACCGACTCGTAGAGCAGGGTGCGATAGAGGTGGTGCTTGTTCTCACCGAAGGCGAGCCGGATACCGATTTCACCGTAGCGACGCAGGCTACCCATCAAACCGCTGTTCCAGAGTACGATGGACATGACAAAAACGAAGATAGCAATCAGGATTGTGGAGAAGTAACCCCAGAGCTCCAGCAGTTCCCCCAGCGAGCTCTGCCTGTGCAGCGGTAACATCAGGGGGGCGAACTCCTCCTGTTCATCCTGGAAGCGGTTATTGAAATCGGTCGCCAGCAGATCTGCCTGATTCATGTCGTAGAAATCGGAACGGAAGTAACCGAGGATCTCGGTAGCTCCACCCTCCAGGTCGAGGAAGCTGCGGGCTGTTGCGAGATCGACCAGGAACCCACCCCGGTCGATGGCGGTAATTCCAAAACGGAGTGTGCCACAGAGACGCAGGTTGACCATGCTGGTGCTGCCATAGACTGTACCGCCGATCAGGGTAACCGTGTCCCCCAGCTGCAGTTCCAATTGAGTGGCCATCTGCTGGCTGAGCAGAATTTCGTCCGGCAGCACCGGTAGTATGCCGCTGGTCAATGCCTGCTCCAGGTGGAGCCGTTCAATCTCAGCCCGATCGGTCCGCAGATCGACAGCCATCCCCAGCGCCGGACCCTGGGAGCGGGTTTCCCCGCTGGCATCCGGCACATCCAGCAGGCAGCCAAAACGGATGCGCGGTGTCCAGCTGAGCTCCGGTTCTGTGGCACGCAGTTGTGACAGGAGTTCGCTCGTTTCCAGCAGAGCCAGATCAACCGGCAGTTGGTGCTCCAGCTGATGATAGGCCGCCGTGGTGATGCGGACATGCCCGGTCTGGAAAGCGGCACTGTCCCGGATGGCGTCACCCTTGATCCCGCTCATGAAGCAGAACATGAATACGGTGATTGCCACCCCGGCAGCAACCGTCAGCAGTGGAAACAGGCTGCGGGAACGGTCGCGCAGCAGACCGAGCATGAGAAAACGGATCACGATCGCCTCCCCCGCAGAGCGTCAACCGGGTTGAGGTGGCTGATACGGCGTGTTGGCAGGTAGCTGACAATGGTCACCGTTACCAGCACCAGCAGGGTGGTGACGAGTACCAGCTCAAGTGTATAGACCGGATATAACCGGTCACCGATAGCGAATTGGAAATCCTGTGACGCCTGCGGCAGAGCGAAACCGGTGACGGCGGTCCAATAGACAATCGGCCAGCCGTAAACCAGCGCCAGTAAACCGGCCAGCACCCCGTGCAGCGCTCCCTCCAGCGTAAACAGCCGGATCAGCGCTCCCCGGGTGAGACCCAGCGCCATCAGGGTGCCCATCTCCCGTCTTCGTCGGAAGAGTGAAAGCACCTGGGTATCGAAAACCGCGATCAGGGCGAGGAAGAGCAGCAGGGCGTACATGATGGCTGCACCCGCCGACTTGGAACGGACCATTGCCCGCAGGTCTGCCAGCAGATAATCCTGGCTGCGGAAAACCCAGTCGGTTTCCAGCTGTGTTCCGGTCATTTCCGGGGAGACCACCACCAGTGTGGCAATTCCGGGGGCGCTCAGCATAACCTGAAGATCCGCCAGTCTCAACCAGATGTGACCCCGATCGATAGTTGGTACCGAACTGCTGAATACAGTAGTGATCAGGAATTCCCGCGCATCAAAAGCACCGGTGTGGTCCCGCCAGCGCAAGGTAAGCAGTTCCCCCACACCCAGCTCCAGCGACTCGGACATCTCCCTGCCGATCATTACCGGTATCTGCCCCGGTTGGGCTGCAGGGGCGATGGGCGGCAGCTCCAGGATCTGCTGCTCCGGTGCGATCCCCTTCAACAGTACCGCCTGGGGGCGACCGTCCGGATAGATGGTGCCCTGCGCCAGCAACAGCGCCACGGCCTTGTCCGCCACGATCAGCTTTTGCAGCGGTGCGGGGATGGCTCCGTGCGCTTCCGGCAAAGTGAGTGGATCATAAGGGTCCCAGTCGGGATGCCGGTACTGCCCGCCACCGAGCTCCATCGCGATCATATTGCGGGTGGCATCCACCTGCATTCCGTGATACACTCCCTGTGACCAGATGATGGTGAAGAAGGAGAGGGAGAGCACGATGGCGTTGAGCCAGGTCCTCACACCGGCCCCCCACAAATTACGTAACGCCAGTTTGAGTATCAAAAGTACCCTCCCGGGGTGCCGGCGCTTACTGCCGTCTCATCCCTGACCTCATCCTGGGCTATCCGTCCATCAAAGAGTACGATAACCCGCCTCAGGTATTGTATCACCTTATCATCATGCGTGGCAAAGAGAAAGGTAGTGCCGAGGTCTCGATTGAGTGTCAGCATGGTCTGCAGAATGCGGTGGGAATTGTCCGCATCGAGGTTGGCGGTAGGTTCGTCCGCCAGCACCAGGCTGGGGTGTTTGACCATGGCCCGGGCGATGGCTACCCGCTGGCACTCCCCACCTGAAAGTTGCGCCGGGCGCGATCCAGCCCTGTCAGCCAGACCCACCCGCTCCAGGATATCCATCACCGCATCCCGCCGCTTCTGACGCTCCATCTGCAGCAGCAGCAGAGGGAACTCGACATTCTCAAACACCGTGTAGACCGGCAACAGGTTGTAGGTCTGGAAGATAAATCCCAGCTGATCCCGTCGCAGTCGGGCAGCCCCTCTGGCATCCAACTCCTGTACCTTTTGTCCCAGTACGATAATTTCGCCGCTGGTAGGTGCGTCCAGTGAGCCGATAAGGTTCAGCAGGGTGGTTTTACCGGAACCGGAAGGACCGACCAGGCCGGAAAATTCACCTGCGGCAATGGTAAGTTCGATGTCAGACAACGCGGCGAAACTGCCGCTGCTGACCGGATAGAGGCGACTGACCCCGTTGATTACAATGACCGGTTCCGCCGTCATACAATACCCCTGTGCTGATTTGACTGATCACCGCATTCCGCTGCACCACAGCGCAGCACCAGATGGACAATGGTGGTGAACATTGACTATTTCTTACGGAACCCCAGTTCCAGCGCTTTGACGATCAGCAGACCGAAGAGGATCAGCGGAAAGTACTCCGCCGCGTCGCTGATGATGAACTCATGTATCACACCCAGTATACCGATACCGGCCAGTGGAATAGCATCGCCCCAGTTGGTTTTCATCTTTCTCCTCCATTCTAGTGATTATAGATAGCTGTCAGTCGAATTCCCTTTTGAGGATAAGCACCGCTCCAGGAGCTTGCAGCCGCTGCCGGCTCACTGTCGGACCAGAAGCCCTGCAGGTGCAGGTTCCAGTAGTCGGTGAGGTGTCCCCAATCCAGGGTGATCAGGGCGATGTTAGCATCACCCCGGAGCCATAGCAGCGTGAGGTTGTCAAACAGGGTCAGGGGATAACTGGCCATCACCGCGTTTACATGTGATACAGCGCCGCCTGCCGGGAAACTCTCACCACTGCTGACGGCAGAGCTTTCCCCTAACAGGAGCAGGCCGTTGCCCCAGTTGAAAGTATAATCCATACCCAGGGTGATGAGCTGAACCCAGCTGAGTTCAGCCGGATCATCCTGGTGTTGTAACATCGCCTCGAACCAGATACCGATTCCCAGATCCCAGTTGCCGTCGAGCGCCAGCCGGTTTTCCCTGCCACCAGCCTGCACCAGTCGGGTGTGGGTGGTTACCGCCACCTCGCCCCGCCCCAGCGGCAGCTGCAGCCTCCCTCCACCGGAAAAGGAGCCGTCTCGACTCGCCCTTGGCTGGGTGCCACTGTCATCCAGCAGCAGCCACCCCTGCAGGGTTGAAAGGGGGGTGGGGGTACCCCGCAGGCTCAGTCCGGTAACTCCCTTACTGAAGCCGGTGGGATCGTTGGGATCGATCGTGTCGAACCAGCGCAACACCCGCAACAGGCGCGCCGGGCCGAAATTGAGTTTCTGCAGACCGACACGCAGCTCCCAGCGGGGGCGATCCAGCCGGAGCCAGCAACGGTAGAGATCGAGTTTAACCTCCGCCGCCGTATCTCCGGAGGAAGCCAGACCACCCCGTATCATGCCAGCCAGTTCGGCGCGTAACCCGGGACCGTTATCACCGGACCAGACCCCTTCCAGCAGCGGCAGGTAACGCAGCTGAAACCTGCCTGCAGTATCAGTGTCACGTTCGGTTTCCAGCGCAGCGAAGAAGCTGAACTCACCATGATAAACCAGACCGCTGGCACGTGAGACATCAGGCACCGCTGCCAGCAGTGTCATCAGGCAGGTCAGTAGCGCTGGCGCCAGTTTCAGCCGCATGATTGGTATATCGTCCTGAAAAATTGATTATCGGAAAATAGCTGCTGTGACCTTCAGGCGCAAATATTTACAGCTTCCCCGGTGCAGGTCGCCTCACTTGAGCAAACGGTCGAAAGGATTATAACAGCCCCGCGCTGATTCCGACCCTTCCGGTAACCAGGCTGTTTCAGCAGCAGTATTTCCTTCCTGGACGCACCCTGTTTGAATTTCTGGCAATGATAGCACCGGATCGGCATATTGCGCCGACGCCGGAAGCCACAGCAAGGGAGTATGCCATGAGTACTATGTTCGCCTGGTTGGATAAGACGAAAGATATCTTGTCGGAATATGTCTGGTCCTGGCCCGCCAACTGGTATCCGCAGACCATTCCGCTACTGGTGGTTCTGCTGCTGGGCACCGGTATCTATGTGACGATCCGCTACCGCCTCATCCAGGTCCGGCTGTTCCGCCATGCCATCGATGTGATACGGGGCCGGTTTGACCGTCCCGAAGATACCGGTGACATCAATCACTTCCAGGCACTCTCCTCCGCCCTTTCCGCCACCATCGGCATCGGTAACATCGCCGGTGTGGCCACCGCCATCCATTACGGCGGTCCCGGTGCCCTGTTCTGGATGTGGCTGACCGCCTGTTTCGGCATGGCTCTCAAATTTTCCGAAGGGACACTGGCGGTTCGTTATCGCAAGATCAACCCGGACGGTTCCGCCAGCGGTGGCCCGATGTATTACATTCTCTATGGCCTGGGTAAGAGCTGGAAACCGCTGGCGATTGCGTTTGCCTTTTTTGCGGTCATCTCCAGCTTCGGCCAGGGCAACATGATCCAGTCCTTCACCGTCACCGATCAGTTCCAGAGTGAGTTCGGATTGCCCCGCTGGTTGACCGGGCTGGGGATGTCGCTGCTGGTTGGTCTGGTTATCATCGGTGGTATCAAGCGGATCGGTCGGGTAGCCAGCCGCCTCACCCCTTTCATGGCCATTTTTTACTTCATCGGTGCTGCCCTGATACTGCTGGTCAACCTGCCGGAACTACCCGGTGTGCTGGTCCGGATTTTCCACGACGCTTTTCTCCCCCGTGCCGAAATCAGCGGTATCGCGGGTGGCGGTTTCCTGCTGTTTCTCAACACCATGCTCTGGGGGGTGAAGCGGGGACTTTTCTCCAACGAGGCGGGACAGGGTTCCGCACCAATTGCCCATGCCGCCGCCAAGACCGAGGAACCGGTTCGTGAAGGGGTTGTCGCCATGCTGGGACCATTCATCGACACCCTGGTGATCTGCTCGATGACCGGTCTGGCAATCCTGGTAACAGGAGCCTGGCAGGTGACCGATGCTGCCGGTGAGCTGTTGAACGGCTCGGTGATGACAACCTGGGCCTTCCGTCATGGTTTGCCTTTTCTGGGAGGGTACGGCAGCTACATCGTGACGGTGACCGTGTTCCTCTTCGCCCTCTCCACCGCTATCAGCTGGAGTTATTACGGCGACCGCAGCGCGCAGTTTCTCTGGGGGGATCGCGCCATCATGCCCTACAAGGCGTTCTATGTCGGCATGCACTTCCTGGGTGGTATCTTCTCGCTGGAGCTGGTCTGGGGTTTTGGCGATGTCGCGCTCGGACTGATGGCAATTCCCAACCTGATCGCCATCATCTTCCTGGCCGGTAAGGTGAAAAAGCTGGAGTTGGATTATTGCGCCCGGATGGGTGGCGGGAGTTTCACCCAACAGCGTTAGCGGGAGTAGTCAGCATAATTTGACAACACACACACAAATCTTATCTTTTCCACTCACGATAAATATATTGTTGATATAGTTATCCTGTGTTATATCAGATAAATATGTATCGTTAAATCGTGAACTAAGTTAGCGTATTCAGTACCAAAGTTGCCTAAATCCCCCTTGCTATTGTCACAAGAAATGATATTTTGTACTTAGCACAGTATGGGGTAAGTGTATGCAGGTTTCTGGTTCTGATCAGTATGCTTCATTGCGGGCGTATCTCAATCAGGACTACGTTGGCTGCTGCAAGCTGGCTGATCAGGATCTGCTACAGGCCCGTGATCCCGCCCATCGCGCCGAGCTGCTCTTCCGTAAATCCTGGTCGCTGGTAAAAACCCGCCGCTACCGTGAGGCGATCGCCAGTTACTATTCCCTGCTGCATGCCGCCGATCTGCAGGACCATTGCCCCTACTTCAAAGTCTACTACAACCTGAGTATCGCCTACTATTACCTCCACATGTGGGAAAGTTCCCACCAGGCACTGCAGCGTGCGACTGAGTATGGCACCACTGATCCCTACGGCAACGCCTATGTCCTGTTTCAACTGTTTGACCTCAACAAAAGGCTGGGTAAGAACCGTTACGAAGAGCTGTTCCAGCAGGGGGTGGACTACTTCCACCAGGTTGAGGATCCGTTGCAACGGAACCGCCTGTTGCGAATGATGCTTTACTGCAGCAACAGCTATACGGTAGAGGTGCTGCCGCCGGTGGAGCTGATCAGGCTTTTCGAGTTCGGGCTGGATCAGGAGCTCGACCAGCAGTTCCAGTTGAGCGTGGCCAGGCATTATCTCGCTGTCGGCGATTTCCCCGGTTATCGTGAGCTGATCAGCTCGATCAAACCGGTCGATGAGGTGCAGCAGGCGATCCTGGAGCTGCACCAGCTGCACTATCGGGTGCTGACCGAGCCGGACACAGTTACGGAAGCGGAACTGAACGTCTATGCCAGGCTGGAATACCAGGAGGTCACCACCTATTTCCGTTATCTCCAGCTCTTGCTGCGTCCAGAAAAACCGTTGTCTGTGAACTATCTTCCGAGTCACTTCAATATGATTGGAGCTTCAGCGGCAATGATGCTGCTGGTGGAGCAGATTGAAAAACTGCGCTATATCGACGAGAATGTGCTGATTACCGGTGAAAGCGGGACCGGTAAAGAGCTGGTCGCCCGGGCGCTTCACTATTTCAGCCACCGTGCCAGCCATCCTTTCGTTCCGGTGAACATAGCCGGTATCCCGGAAACGCTGTTCGAAGCGGAGCTGTTTGGATCCCGCCGGGGTGCCTACACCGGTGCCAGCCAGGACCGCTCCGGGCTGATCCAGCAGGCTGACGGCGGTACCCTCTTTCTCGATGAGATCGGGGAATTACCGCTCACCATTCAACCAAAACTGCTTCGTTTTCTGGAAACACACCAGTACCGGGAGGTAGGTGGCAGTCAGTCGCGACGGGCCAGCCTGCGCATCCTCTTCGCTACCCACCAGGATCTGGCCGCCCGGGTTAAAGAGGGGTCTTTCCGCAGCGATCTCTACTACCGGCTCAACACCCTGCTGATCCGGATTCCCCCGTTGCGCGACCGGCTGGATGATATCGATTTCCTGATCGAACACTCACTGGATCAGCTGCGTCTGAAATATGACCGGAGCTGGGAGATCACCACGGCCGCCCGTCAGCTGTTGCGTGAGTACCATTATCCGGGCAATGTGAGGGAACTCAAGAACATCCTCACCCAGATCTGCCTGACCGCCAACGGCAACCAGGCTGACCGGGCGGAACTGCTGCCACTGCTGCAGCGTGAGGAGAGTCACCGCAGCGAGCTGTTTACCGAACTCAGTCTACGGGAGCAGCTGCGACGCTACGAGCAGCATCTGATCCAGAAATCGGTGCGGGACGAGGGGGGTGACTACGATTCCGCCGCCCGGCGTCTCGGTATTTCCACCCGCTCGTTGTACCGCAAGCTGCAGCAACCGGATTCACCGTCATCACAAACTGAAAATGAGAATCGAGGATAAAGAAACGAGGTGTAACATGCGTAACTTCTACCTGCTGCTGATCGGCTTGTTCTGCTGCAGCAGCCTGATCTGGGGACGCACCGTGGTCGAGGTGGGGGAGCAGGTCATCGTCGAAGGGCAGATGCAGGGGGAGTATCTCCTCAACGGTGGTGAACTGATTTTTCGCGATCAACCGGCCGATCTGGCCAAGATCGAACTGCACAGCGGCATCCTGCAGGTTGACCATGGTTTCAGCCGTCCCAGCAGCGATTCCACACAGGAGTTTCCGTTACGGATCAACGCCGGTCTTACCATAATCCTGGGGCTCTGGGATCTGACCGACTGGGGACTGGACACGGTTGCCATCATCCAGGGTGGTTCGCTGCAGATGCTGTATTGCACCATCGCGGCGGAACAGGTGGGTGTCTTCTGCGAGGAAACCCCCGATCCGATCCTGATCACCCATTGCTATTTCGGCCGTTCCCAACAGAGCTCCATCCAGTTGTGGGATGGGGATCTGCAGATTGACAGCAGCCGTTTTGTCACCAACAATGTTGCGATCCAGGTGAGGAATGACGCCCAGGTCTCAGTCCTGGACTGCCAGTTTATCGAGTGCAGCCAGGCGATTGCCACCTACGATGACGCCGCTCTGGTCGAGGTCTGGGATTGCGATTTTCTCGGCAACACCCTGCATGATGTCAACTGCTACAACGGTGAGGGGGTTCTGACCGGATGCTACCGGGATGAAGCTGCCGACCTGGTCGGCAACGTGGTGGTGGTCGATCCGGCACCGGGACAACTACTGGACGATCCACCCGATCCCAAGGCAACCACACCGGATGCCGTCGGTCCGGACCAGCTGGAGTGGGTGGAGGTGACCAAAACCATCCAGGACCAGCCGATCCGGGTTACCGGATACAAGATCTATCGCGGCGCTGATCCCTACGCGGTCTTCGCGCCGGAAAACTACCTGACCACCACTACCAACACCTGGTTCAACGATCCGGGTCATGGAGGTCTGGCTGACGCCTTTTATGTGGTAGTTTCGGTAAGCGGACCGTAGGATAGGTTTTCAGGCGCAGTCAATTTGGAGGGGGTCGGTCTGCAATGTCTTCAATAGTGGTCGCAATTCTGCTGGCGGTGTCGATGGTCTCCTGTTCAACACCCGGGCTCGTGGTTCAAAAACAGGTGACCGGGCCGGGAACCAACTGCTACCTGCTGTACGATCCCATCAGCCGTGAGGCAGCCCTGATCGACCCCGGCGGTCCGATCGATTCCCTGCTGGCAACGGTGCAACGGGAGCAGCTGCAGGTCCGCTACTTTCTTTTCACCCATGGACACTTTGACCATGTGATCGGTCTGCCCGCTGTACGCGACAGTTTCCCCGACGCACTTGTCTGTCTGGATCCGCTCGAATTCAGGGATATGAAGACACAGAAAGATTGGGCGATCAGCCACTTTGGGGAAGAGTTCATTGTGGAGTGGTTGCAGGACCCGGAACTGAAAAAAGTGATCGAGTTTGATTTGATGAGCTTCGGTATACCGGACCTGTTCCTGGTGGAGGGGCAACTCCTCGATCTGGGCAGCTATCAGATTCGGGTGCTGAGTTGTCCCGGGCACTCCGCCGGTGGTACCTGCTATGCGGTAGCTGATCTCCTCTTTTCAGGGGATGTCCTGTTTAAAGGGACAGTCGGGCGGGTGGACACCCAGAACGGTTCGCGGGAGGAGCAGATCGCCTCGGTCAGGCGGCTCTACCGGGAACTGCCGGACCAGACCATCGTCTATCCGGGGCATGAGGAATCGACTACGATCGGCGCCGAGCGGATCGGTAATGAGCGGGTGAGTGAAACGGCGGTCAGCCTGTAGGGGGGGGTAGGGTAGCGGAGCCTGACCATCAACTCAAGCTACTGGGCAACCTTATCATCACCGATTACCTGGAGTTCCACGTCTATCCCTATGATGCGGAAGTGGGGTGGGTA
>JADHUQ010000055.1 GCA_016784425.1 Candidatus Delongbacteria bacterium
ACGGTCAGATCATAGCGTAAAGCCAGTCGTTTGGCCGGTTGGTCGTTGCGATAATCCAGTTTGTAGATCAGCTTCTCCTCATCGCCGTACTTACCCAGCAGTATCTCCAGGTACTCCAGGGCGGGAGTTTCCAGTGGAGCGAAACCGAACCGATTGAAGACATCCCGCAGCAGAGCGATAATGTCCTCACGTTGTATCATCATCTCCGGCGTCAGGTCACGGGTACCGTTGTAACGACGGGGTTGTATCTTGATCATGAATGACTCCAGAGTCGTTGGTTGTGCAGGCTGCAGCAGCAGGCCTGTAATACCGATGCTTAGAATTAATCGCCTTTAAAGCGCGGTCAGCAAAGCATCGGGCCCATAGTATTGCTTCGCAAACCAATCCCTTTAGCGGTCATTAATGACTGAAGCGTTGCCTGCAGCAACGAAGCAAGCAATACTAAAGACAAAATTTGGGGATGTTTCCGGTTGATTCCGAGACGGTTTTTCCGGAAAGTGAGCAGCCTCATTCGCACCCGATCACACAGCGGATTTCATCCAGGTGCCGCATCACACATTGCCGCCCCTCCTCAATCGCCTCCTCCGCCCGGAAAAACTCAAGGAAGCCAATCTGCATCAAGCGGGGCGCCAGTAGAATATCAGGTGGATCGCCGGCGATCCGGTTGCGGGTGATACGGTCCTGGAGGATATGGACCGAACTGGCGATGGCGTCCAGCAGACCGGGCGGTGTGTCCTTATCACTGTTATTTGCGAACAGGTTACCGGAATATTCCCGCACGGCTTCCCGAATGCGGTTGACCACCCCCTCGTTCGGTGCCACCGGTTTTAACTCCTTGGCAAAGTGCTTCCCGACGATGTCCCCGTTCAGGTTGACGGCAATTACGATATCAGCACCCAGGGCGCGACAGAGGGTTACCGGCACCGGGTTGACCAGCCCCCCATCCACCAGCCAGCGGTTCTCATTGCGGATGGCGGGGAATAGACCCGGCATGGAGATCGAAGCCCAGACCGCTTCGATCAACGGACCGCTGGTGAACCAGATCTCCCGTCCGGTCTCCAGGTCAGTGGAGACAGCTCCGAAAGGTCTCGGCAGGGTTTCAATCATCTCCTGATCTGACGCGACATAATCGTTGAGAAAGGTATGCAGCCGTTCGGTGTTGACAAATCCGTTGAGGGAAGAGTTCAGCTTGATGTACTTGGCGGTTTCTCTCTTGGTAAGTGAGAGTGCCCACTTCTCAAGTTGTGTCATCACGCCGTTTGCATAGGAGGCGGCAACCAGCGAACCGACCGAGCAGCCACAGACGATATCCGTTACTCTCCCCTGGAGCGCCAGCGTTTCGATCACACCGATGTGGGACCAGCCACGCGAAGAGCCGCTGCCCAGGGCCAGTCCCACTTTCAGCCTGCCACTATTTCCGTCACTCATCTTCTGTCTCCTGGCCCATCGCGGGTCATCTATATCCTTTTTCCCAAAACCCGCTGCAGCAGGCTACCGCCCGGTGCACTTCCAGTGGAACTGTTCCAGGTTGATCCGATCAGCCTGATCGAACACAACCCCCTCCTGCTCGAGCAGCTGTTTCTGCAGTTCATAACCACCAAAGCGGGGGAGGGATATCTGACCATCACGGTTGACAACCCGGTGCCAGGGAAGCTGCCCCTTGTCGGAACAGGAGTGCAGTATCCGTGCTACCTGACGTGCCGCCCGGGGATTACCGGCCGCCAGAGCGATTGAACCGTAGGTGGCTACCCTGCCGGAGGGGATACGGCTGATCAGATCCATTACCATGGTAGTAAAAGCAGTCGGCATCAGCTCCTCAAGACTAGCGGTCAGCGGTATTCCTGTTCAAGTAGTATTGCCACAACAACCTGGCGGCAACTGCTCGATATGGTCGCCAGGCTTGTGTCACCTCTTCACACTGCTCAGGACTGGAGTTTTCACCGAGTAGTTTCAGCTCCCGCATAGCTGTTACCAGAGCCAGGTCCCCCCGTGGCCAGACATCCGGTCGTTTCAACGCCATCAGCAGGTAGATCTGGGCGGTCCAGGGGCCAATCCCGATGATAGAGGTCAGCTTGACCATAACTGTGGTATCCTCCTCCCTTTTCAATCCCGCTATGTCAAGTTTGCCCTCAAGAATCGCAGATGCCAGGTTGACACAATAGGCAGCTTTCTGTCGAGTGAGACCCAGCTGACGCAGGTGTGGCACACCGGCTGCCAGCAGTCGTTCAGGTGTCAGCCTGCCCAGGTCATCGACCAGGCGTCGATATGCTGTCCGGGCCGAGGCCAGCGATACCTGCTGCTCCAGAATGATACGCACCAGGGTAGCCAGCCCCGGTCGCCGCCCCCACAAAGGTGGTACACCATGATCCCGCAGAAGTGCTGCCAGCAGCGGATCCCGCTCCGCCAGCCAGCGGGCTGCCTGTGGCAGGGTCTTCACGGTAAGTTCTGTAGTCATTGGTCACCATCTTGCGGCAGAAACAAACCACTGCTTTCATCAGGGCAGTCTAATGAGAAGACCACAATTCTATTCTGTTGCCATTGGGATCTTTAAAAAGGGCACAGAAACCAAGTTCTTCGCCAAGATTATACTTCTCCCGGATAATCTCACCCCCGGCAGCCTATATCTCTCGCAGGACTGCCGTGATCTCCTCTACGGTGATTGAAAAACGGATACCATCATCAGACACCGGACGATTTTTCATCAGACCGCCATGGAGGTTGCCCGCCTGAAATACCCAGTAGTCGGAACTGAACCGGCTGATTTGCCAGCCGAACACTGTGGAGTAGAATGCGCCCGCCCGCTCCAGGTCTGGCGCCGGGATTTCCAGCCACTCGACTTTACAGGGACTGGGTTCCAGACTCATAACACTTCTCCTTGTTTACCCCGGGGACCCTGGAGCTGATCCTGCGGCAACGCAGGTAGTTGTTTCGCAACATCCAACAGATCGATATAGGAGTATTTGACCAACTGCTCCGGTGCAATCTCAAGTTTCGTCATCAGTGCTGTGGCGGTTGCTGCACCCGTTTCCTCACTCTGGTCGGAATGCAGCACTACCTCCAGTTCGATGAAATCACCCAGCCCCTCTACCCGGTCGAGGTGGATACGGGTTTGTCCCTGCAGGAAGAGGGTACGGGTCTTGCTGATTACACCCCGCACCCCGAGGGCGGCAATCAGTGCAGCCTTGACAGCTGCAGGGTCAGTCAATGGAATCCGGTGATAATGGGATGGCACAGGTGTGCTGGTGTCCTCCCTGGCGTATTGAATCAGTTCACAGCTTCCGTCCGTGAACTCCCGTAATTTCAGACGCCCCCGGTTTACCCGAAAATAAGTATCCACCTGGGAAATCTGCTGCGGTTGCAGGTCACACAGCTGCTCTACCAGGCGATACTGTCGTCCGAAATCGTGAAGATGTGCTTTCAGCTCTATGTTGCAGGCCATGGTAAATTATCAATCTTGAACTGGATGCAGCTCAGAAGCGTTTGGTATAGACATGACAGTAGGGCTGCTTTCCGGTAACCTGGTAATAGTCCTGATGGTAGGATTCCGCCTCCCAGAAATCTGTGGCGGGGTGAAGTTGGGTGGCAATCTCATATCCCTTGCCGCGGAGCAGACTGATCAGCTTATTCGCGGTCTTTCTCTGTTCTTCATCCTGGTAGAAAATCGCAGAGCGATACTGTGTGCCGATATCCGGCCCCTGGCGGTCGACCTGGGTCGGGTCGTGTATCTCAAAGAAGAGACGGGCAAGTTGTTCAAAACTGGTGAGGGTTGGATCGAAAGTAACTTCCAGTGCTTCAGCGTGACCGGTGGTTCCGGAACTGACCTGTCCATACTCCGGGTGCTCCAGATCGCCACCGATATAGCCTACCCGGGTGGTCAGAACCCCCTCAACCTGTTCGAAGTAGTACTCCACACCCCAGAAACAACCACCGGCAAAAACAGCAGTCTGCGGTTGCGGAGCCTTGGCAGGCAGGAAGTCCATCGAGATTGAGTTTACGCAGTAACGGGTGTTTTTATCAGTCAACTGTTCACCGTTAAATACATGACCCAGATGGGCGCCACATTTGTTGCAGAGGATCTCAGTGCGCTGGCCGTCGGCATCCGGCTGGTTTAAAACCGCTCCCGGGATCGCGTCGTCAAAACTGGGCCACCCGCAATGTGAATCGAATTTATCGCCGGAGACATACAAAGGGGTACTACACCGTTTGCAGATATAAGTCCCCTCCTCCTGATAGTCATTATAGACACCGCTGAAAGGCGCTTCAGTGCCCTTATGCAGGATTACCCGCTCCTCCTCCGGTGTCAGTTCCCGATACTTCATATCATGCTCCTGTTGTGCCTGCAGCTGGTCCAGGGTTGCGATTGCAACCAGTGTCAGCAGCGTAATCAGCATCCACGGCAGTTGCCTCCGGGTTAGTCTCCGTTTCTCACCGCCGACCTTTGCGATGTCAGGTTGTGGTGTCATCCTTTTCATCTTTACCTCCATCCCGTGAAGCTTGCCTCAGACAATATCATCATGCTCTGGAGGATTTCATGTTTCAGTCTTTTCTTACTCAGGTTCATCCTGTTTATCATTCAGTTCACCTGCCTGATTTACCCGTTCGAGCAGCTCCAGGATCTGCTCCCTGAACTGAATAGGAGCGTCCACATGTCCCCACCCTTTTGTACCCTGGAAGAGACCGTTCAGGGCGGAGTCATGATAACTGCGCATACGATGCGGGATCCCAGCTTCCTCCAGCAGGGAGGCGAGAATCTGTGCCTGAACCTCATTATCCAGGACGACAATTTTACTGAAGCTGTCCATATGTCTGTCCCCGTATATGATTTCATGTCGTGAGATACAGCAGCGCACTCAATTCTGGTCACGAAGATAAATGGCTCCTGCCGGATACACAGTGGAAGAGCTGATTACATCGGGAGGTCGCTGCCACCTCTTCCCTCCTCCTCCATCAACTCCCTGGCTTTCTGCTCCCGCCATTCGCTACCCCAGAATTTAGTACCACCGAATACGGAAACCCCATGCAGGGCCAGACCGAGTCCCCAACCGGCCAGCGACCAGAATACCCATAGGTAGGAGGGTGAGGTCCAAAGGTTGATTATCAGCAGAAAGGCATTTACAATCACATAGGTAGAGACATGCTGATAAAATTCGCCCAGCTCTTCTGCCCGTTTACGTGCCCGTTCGTAGCGGGATTGCTCTTCCATTATTCCTCCCGTTCAGTTACTTCCGCCTGGTTGGAAGCAGTCGTCATATTTAACTCTCCACGGATTCATGGTATTCCACCGCCCGGGCGGAGTAATATCTGGCAACGGCAGCTGTTGTGGACATCTGCATTTTCTCTCCGGGGAAATCCGCGGTCAAAGTTACCACCTGTCAGATTCAGTCGCAACGGTGACAGTAACAGTTGGAACCGGCTCTCACACTCAGCTGAGCGCCGCTGTCAGCGCCGCCTTTGCCAGGATGCGGGTCGAATCGAGTACCGGCAGGGGGCAATCGGCCGGATCAACCAGAAGTGGCAATTCGGTACAACCGAGGACTACTGCTTCACACCCCCGTTGCCTGAGCTGCTGAATTACCTGGTTGAGATAAAGCCTGGACTGTTCACTGCAGATGCCGTTGACCAGTTCCTTAAATATGATCCTGTCAATCCTCCGCCGATCAGCTGGTAGTGGCAGCTCGCAATCGAGCTGGAACTTCGCCGCTGCTGCAGGGTAAACCGGTCCCTCCATCAGGTAGTTGGTACCGGTCACGGCGAGTCTGGTGCATCCCATTTCCTCTGCCTGCCGGGCAACCTCCTCGGCGATATGCAGCCAGGGCAGCGGAGAGGTGGCCGCTACAAGTTCAAACGCCTGGTGGACCGTGTTGTCGGGACAGATGGCGATCTCTGCACCGCAGGAGTGGAGTTTGCGTGTTGACGAGATCATAAGACCCGCGACCTGCTCCCAGTCACCGGCGTGGATCGCCTTCATGTACCGTGCCAGGGGATAGGTATGCATCGTGATTTCCGGGTGCTGATGTTCACCCAGGCGGGCGGCGGCCAGCTGACAGATTGTCCGGTAGCAAAGTGCCGCACCCTCAGCGCTGCAAGCTACGATACCAATATGTTTCGCCATTTTTCCTCCTTATGCCCTTCAGCAGTTTGCCCTTCAGCAGTTCAGCAACGCCCCCCCCGCCGCTGTGCCAGCAGGGCATCTTCCGCCGGGTAGTCGAACAATTTCAGATCGTAATCCGCGGGCGGATGTTCCCGTTCCCAGGCAACGGTACGCCGCAACGCCTCTTCACGTGACACAATCTCGACAAAATTCAGTTCCCGGGACAAACGGTTATTGTCGGTCACCAATGATTGAGCGGTGTTGATACTGCTATGCAGATGCGACGGCAGCTGCTCCCCCGGTAACTTCATGATCTCTCCGGACCAGCCGGCCGCCTGAGCGATTGCTCTGATCCACTGCTGCATTGAAAGGGTTTCCGACTCACCAACATTGTAAGTACGGCCGCTCGCAACCGGATTGGTTACCGCAGCGACGATGGCCGCAGCGACATTTTCGACATAACCGCGTGTCCAACGCCAGTCAGCTATCCCCTGTTCGAGTAAAATGGCCGGACGTCCATCATCCATTCTTCTTAACTGTTCAAACAGCCGATGCTGGGCATCGTTGGGTCCATATACCATGGGCAGACGCAGGATGGTCCCGGGGAGTTCCGCTTCACTTTGCGCTGCTCTCTCCACCAGTATCTTATCGTAGTGATACATCAGAGCCTCACTGTCCGCTGCCTGTTTACGATAGGGGAAGAATGTATCACGCAGCGGAGCATCTTCTGTCAATGGGAGCGGATCCGGATCACCCGGTTCAGTTCCCAGCAGTCGTCCCCAGGCACGGTAGACATCCTGGCTGCTGATTGCCACCAATCGTTCAGCCACTCCCCGAAAACAGCCGACGACCTCTTCCGCCTGTCGTTGTGTAAAGGGAATCATATCCAGTATCAGTTGGGGGGCAAATTCCAGGAAGCGCTTCCTGTACTTCGGCAGTTCCTGACGATCACCCCGGATAGGGCTGACACCCTCCGGGAGCGGGGCCCCGGCGTTGCCCCGGTTGAACAGCGCCAGTTCGTGCCCCAGACCATGCAGTTGTCGCATGACTTCAAGCCCGATGAATCTGGTACCACCGATGATCAGGATACGCATCATTGCTCCTCTGCTGAATAACGATCGAGGAAAAGCCGCAGGTCGTTTCGGTACGGTCGGTGTGACAACCCGGCTACGACACCGTTGTCCACCAGGATCATCAACACCAAAAGCCAGGATTCCAAAAGTTTTGCCCCCAGTGCGAAACCTGGCGCTTCAAAGGGGGAAAAGACAAGCTGCCTTAGAACATCAACCGGCTCGCTGAACCATGCAGCTGAAAATAAAACGGGATGCTTCACAATGACAGCATCCCGCTTTATCCAATATCAGTTCACAGTGATTTACTGTGGTCGTGGCAGGCCTTCCAGTGAAACCAGAGAGCGCAGTAACTGCTCTTCCGGAAGTGAGTAATCGGCAAGCTGACCGTTGAAGTAGGCTTCATAACCACTGAGGTCCATCAGACCATGCCCGGACCAGTTGAGACAGATGATCCGTTCCTTACCCTCTTCCTGAGCCTGTTTGGCTTCACGAATTGTCTGGGCGATGGCATGGGAGGTTTCAGGTGCAGGAATAAAGCCTTCGGTATGGGCAAAGAGAACTGCCGCCTGATAACATTCCAGCTGGTGGATGGCGGTGGCTTCGATCAGCTCCTCCTGCAACAGGTGACTGACCAGCGGGGCGATACCGTGGTAACGCAGCCCACCGGCGTGGATCGGTGGGGGGATGAAACCATGACCGAGACTGTGCATCGGCAACAAAGGGGTCATCATGGCCACATCACCGGAATCGTAGACATAGGGGGCGCGGGTCAGGGTCGGGCAGGAGGCAGGCTCCACCGCTACCACCCGCAGCTCTTTACCATTGAACTTGTCGGCGAGAAAGGGGAATGTGAGTCCGGCAAAGTTGGAACCCCCACCGGCACAGCCGATGAGCACATCGGGGTACTCACCAATCTGCTCAAACTGCTTCTTCGTCTCCAATCCAATGACTGTCTGGTGCATCAGGACATGGTTCAAAACGCTGCCCAGTGAGTAACGGGTGTCATCGGCAGTGACCGCCTGCTCGATAGCCTCGCTGATGGCAATACCGAGGCTGCCGGGGGTATCGGGTGTTTCAGCTAGTATCCTGCGTCCGGTCTCGGTCTCGCTACTGGGGCTGGCGACACAGTCGGCACCCCAGGTTCGCATCATCATCTGGCGGAATGGTTTCTGCTCGAAGCTGATCCGAACCATAAAGACCTTGCACTCGATACCCATCAACTGGCAACTCATGGCCAGAGCACTGCCCCATTGACCGGCTCCGGTTTCAGTGGTCAGACGCTTGATCCCGAACTCACGGTTGTAGTAGGCCTGGGCGATGGCGGTGTTCGGCTTGTGGCTACCGGCCGGGGAGACACCCTCGTTCTTGTAATAGATCTTCGCAGGGGTACCCAGTGCCTTTTCCAGGCGCCGGGCTCTATGTAAAGGACTGGGGCGCCATTGCGCCAGCACCTGCAGTATTTCGTCGGGAATATCAATCCAGCGCTCCTGACTGACCTCCTGCTCAATCAGGTTCATTGGAAACACCGGTGCCAGTGCTTCCGGTCCGATCGGGTTGCCGGCAGGATCAACCGGTGGGGGCAGCGGTTTGGCCAGATCAGCCTGGATGTTGTACCATTGCCGGGGCATCTCATCTTCGCGCAGCAGGATCTTAATTTCTTGCGTCATCTTCTCCTCCTTTTCTTCTGGTGTTTGAGTTCAACAGGCTACTGGTGGCCGAGTTGCTGTTTTTGACTATTTTTGCACCGCGTGTAATTTTACAGAGACTGATACCCAACCTGGTCGCGATTTCCCGTTGCGGTCGACCCTCCTTCAACTGCTGCATCAACTCCCAACGCAGGCTGAGGTCCCGCCTTTCCGCCGCTGTAAAAATCTCATCAAAAAACCGCCGCATCAGATCGCGGTCGTTGATACTGGTGAACAGTTCGATAATGGCATCTTCAGATTTACTCATGACTAACCTCTGTTTCTATACATAGAAACATTAGCAGCCAGATAAGCAAGACAAAATCATTGCCCACTGAGGTTGTGGAGGTGTGCTCTTAAAGGAGGGAGCACTGCTGCACTACCCGTCGCAACGAGTCACAAATGCAGACAGTGCGGTACAACACTGTTTTTCTTTAAAGACCCGGGATAACGTTTCCCTCAAGTTCACCTGCCTGAGATCGTTGCCTGGGGCAGGCGGGTGAAAGGGGCAAGCTTCTCTGATATTGGAACAGCCAGAGGGTCATTACTCTTTGAGACAGCGGATCGCCGCCGCGGTGTCCTCAGAGGTATCCAGGCCGATGTACATGATGAACCTGGGTCCGATTACTGCTGTCGTAAGTCCACGCAGGCTGATCCCGGTGGCGGCCAGTTTCTCAGTCACCCGGGAGGTTATACCTGGTATATCATGCCCCTGAACCCGGATGGCGTTGACACTTGAGGTAATGTTAAAACCAAGCATGGCAGCTGTTTTAATCTCCTCATCACCCCGCAGGGGAGCGACAAAAACAACACCTGTACCTGGCTTTTCCGCTGCACGTCGCGCGATAATCAACTCGAGGTCGGCGCCCACTTCCCGTAAAGTCTTCAGCACATTCGACAGGTTACCGGTCTGATCATTGACCCCCGCTGCCCAGACATCCACCTTTTCGACAGTAATGTTCATTGGTCTGCCCTCATGTTAGTAAAAACGGTGTTGTTTCTCCCATGGCTGGATAGGCCAAGTTAACGATCCACTGGCAAAAGGTCAAGGCAGAGCCAGCTGTTTGCCACTGCTGTGGTGCTATTTCTATCTGTAGATGGCCTCTTTTACACTGCCCCCTTATATTAACAGCTTGATCCCGAAAATTATCACTGACAGCAGTGCGCCCAGTGCCAGCAGGATATAACTGTAACGCAACAGTCGGTATTTTTTCTTGAGAACAGCCCCGATCTGGTAGATGTCTTTCAGTAACAGTCTCCTGGCGCTGCGATTGTCACTCAAGGTCTCCATCATGTAATCAACATAGTTTTTTTCAGGAACGCTGGCGAAGAAGCCAAAGAACAGGGGATTCGGCATCTCCTCCGGTCGTTTGAAATGGTGGGTTCTGGTGCGGGGCAATACCACCAGGATCGCCATGAAAAAGGAGATAAATACCAGAAATGCCATGGTGATCATCGGCACGAAATAGATTTTTGTACTGAATTCCGCACTGAACATCTGCGACTGAATAACGGAGAGAAAGATCAGGGAGAAGCCGATGACGATATTCGCTTTCTGGTCAGCCACCAGGCTCAGTTGGGCCTGGTGTTGTTGGGCAGTTCTGAGGGCGTAGATGACATCGTGGTCATCGACCGGCAGGTTTTCGCTGGTACACCCACCTTCTACTGTACTATCAGCCATCAACTGAACTCCTTTCTCTGGTTTAACATTCACACCCGAGAGTGTGTTATCAGTGGATTTTCTTGATCTCTCTGGCATCAACCTTGATCAGGAAGGGTTGCTGCTTGGTGTCCCTGAGTTGTACAACCACATCCACCTTAATACCGGTCTCCCACTCCGGACCGTCACGGAATTCTATCAGCAGATGTGGGGATTGTGCCCCTGTCTGCCGGACTTCCAACTCGGCAGTTGTCCACAGTTCCTCCCCGTTGATGATCCAGGCCTGCTCTGCTGTAACGCCTGGCGGAAAAGGCTCCAGACCTTCATTACGTAGGGTCAGTGAACCAGCCACCGGATGACCGGCCGGTTGTGTCATCGGCATGAAATTGCACCAGAGATAGGCGTCAAGTGTCAGATGTTGCCCCTCGATCATGACAGTTGGTTGAGCAGCCTGAAGCTGTTGAAGTTGTCTGGCCTTTTCAGCGGAATCGGAACTGCCGCAACCTGTGAACAAACCGGACAACAACCCGGTCAATAGCAATACTCGTACCATTGAATACCTCCCGTTGTTTTCAGCTATTTCGAGGCGGTGAAAATCCTGCGCTTCTACCCGGTCAATATGGTTCATCAGATCACTTATTTACAGTTTTTCGTCAAAAGTCGGTGGCAGACAAAATGAGTGGTAATCGGCGTGGATACCAAGATAGATCACTCCTTGAACTAATGGTATCAAGCCCGGCAGGTGTAGGGAAAGACAGGTCGCTCCAACGGAAACGGATCCCTGACCAGGGGATTGTTGCCTGTCAGGGGGAGAAGTTCGGTCTGCCCCAGCCTGAGCTTGTCGGTGTGAAAGTGAAATTCGATCCTGGTATCGCCAGGTTCAGCCAGATATGGATAGAGTTGCGACCAGTCTGGCAGCCGTTCCGCAACGATATCGAAAACCTGCAGACAACTGCCGGTGCGCCGGTAGAGTACCAGGCAATTCAGATCGGTAATTTCATAGAGATGATCACGCAGGGTGTAGAGACAATGGAACATCAGCAATCTGGCATTCCCGAAGCTGAAGCGGTTGGAAACAGTGGTGCGTTGCCGGGCATACTGATAAATCCTCTGCAGATCACCCGGATTGGCCGGATCGAGTCGGCGACGACCAGCTCTGGGGGTGACAGGGTCCACATCAGAGTACTCGAGCTGCTCCACTATAGATCTGAATCCGACTGCCCTGTAAAAAGGGATCGCCTCATCCGTTGAGAAGAGTAGAACGGCGTCATGATCCTGAACCTGATCAAGAGCTGAAGCGGTTAACTTTCTGTTCAATCCCCGACGTTGCCACTCCGGATGTGTGGCGACCGAGGACAGTTGTGCTACCCGGGCCGGTTGCCCCGCTATTACCGCTGGCAACGAGTAGATACAGACAGAGGCGACAATCCGCTCCCGTTCGAAATATGAAAACGGGATAAAGGCCTCGTCCCAGAAACCATTCTCCTCCCAGAGGGTGAAATCCAGATTGAAGCTATCAACCATGAATTGTTGGAAGGCTCTTCTCGCCGATGGATCTTCCCAGTAGTCGGTTCTGAAAGTCAGTGCCATAGGTCGATCCTCAGCCGCAGCGAACAGGCCTGCTGCAGTGCGAACGTTCCTGGACTTTCCAGTAGGCGAGAGTCATCGTGGTAGTGTGGACAAACACACCCTCGAAACCGGGCACCGGCCCCTTGATCGGCAAGCTTTTCAGGTTGATAAAAGGCATTGATCCTCCTCTATATCAGTGTCAGCTGCTCTCGTTCCCCGGCAGGTCTGTCAGGACCTCAATCAGTTTGTCCTTCAAAACTGTCATAGTATACGGTTTCTGGATAAATCCCGCCAGCTGACTGCTGTCAAACCGCCTGGTTGCCTCCTGCTCGTTATAGCCACTGCAAAGTACCACCTTGAGGTCGGGACGAAGCTGACGCATTTCACGGAAGGTCTCTTCGCCGTCCATGTTCGGCATCATCAGATCGAGCAGTACACAAACGATCTCTTCATGGTGTTCACGAAACAGTTCGAGAGCCAACTCCCCGCCTGACGCCGTCATGGTACTGAAGCCGAGGCGCTCGAGCATCTGGGCTCCGACAGCAACGATTGTTTCCTCGTCATCTACGAT
>JADHUQ010000056.1 GCA_016784425.1 Candidatus Delongbacteria bacterium
ATCCATCAGCCGCTTGATATTCATGGTGATTTCTGTCCGCAGTGTACCCTCGATGGTGTAATCACTGGTGATGATACTACGGATCTTGGCGGTCTCGTCGTCGGTCAGGTCCCGTACTTTAGTATCGGGATTGATGCCGGCCTTACCCAGTATCTCACCGGAACGGGATCGACCAATACCATATATGTAGGTCAGACCTATCTCGACTCTCTTGTCGCGTGGTAAATCGATGCCAGCAATGCGCGCCAAGTCTGCCTCCTTTTTCCTTTAGCCTTGCCGTTGCTTATGCTTCGGGTTCTTGCAGATCACTCTAACCACCCCTTTTCGCCGGATGATCTTACAGTGCTCGCATATCTTTTTGACAGAAGCTCTTACTTTCATGATAACTTCCTACTTGTGCCGGAATACAATTCTTCCCCTGGAAAGGTCGTACGGTGATATCTCCACCGTGACCCGATCACCAGGCAATATCTTGATGAAATGCATGCGCATCTTGCCGGAAATATGTGCCAGAATAACATGTCCGTTTTCAATCTCCACCTTAAAAGTGGCATTCGGGAGCGTTTCCAGAATCACTCCCTCGCTCTTGATTACGCCTTCTTTGGCCATCAGATTTCCGTCAGTATTTGCGGTTCATTTTCAGTGATCTGTATCTGATGCTCAAAATGAACCGACAATGATCCATCCGCTGTTACTACTGTCCATCCATCCGGTTGAACCTTAATGGCACCTTTACCGATGTTGATCATCGGTTCCAGCGCCAGGCACATCCCCGGCTTCAACAACAGGCCGACACCGGGGCGTCCGTAGTTCGGGACCTCCGGTGGTTCGTGCAATGCAGCACCGACCCCGTGCCCGACCATTTCCCTGACGATACCGTAGCCATGTGCATCCACCACCTGCTGGACCGCGTGGCCGATGTCACCGATCCTGTGACCGGGGACTGCGGCGGAAATACCTGCCTGCAATGCCTGACGGGTGACCTCCATCAGCTTCAATGCTTCCGGGGCACAGACGCCAACAGCAAAAGTCCGGGCAGAATCACCGTAATAGCCGTCACGACGGGTACCGACATCAATACCAACGACATCACCTTCCCGCAGGACCCGTTTGCCGGGCAGTCCATGCACTACCTCCTCATTGACCGAAATACAACAGGCCGCCGGAAAAGGGGCTACACCCTGATTGCCAGGCACCCCGATGAAAGAGGGCTCGGCACCATGGTCCCGTATGAACTGGTCAATAAGGCGATTGATTTCTCCGGTGGTAATCCCCGGAACCACTGCTGGTTCAATCATCTCGAAGGCACGCGGAATAATCTGCGCTGCCTGCCGAATCAGTTCGAACTCACGCTCGCTGTATATCTGTATCATATCAAAGTGTTACAGACCGCAGCAAAGACGGATTCCACTGGCTTATCGCCATCTACGATTTTTAAGAGCGATTTTCTTTTATAGTAATCGATCAGCGGCGCGGTCTTTTCGCGATAGACCAGGAGCCGCTGGCGTACTGTTTCTTCCTTATCATCGGGGCGCTGCTGCAGCCGTCCCCCGCAATGATCACAAGTTTCCACAACCTGCGGTGGTGAGGAAAGACTGTTAAAGTCAGCACCGCATTCAGAACAGCCCCAACGAGAGGTGATACGCTGTACGAGCTTCTCGTACGGTACTTCAATATCAACTACACCATCCAGCCGACGTTCCAGTCGGGCCAGTATACTGTCAAGTCCCTCCGCCTGCGGAATGGTACGGGGAAAGCCGTCCAGTATAAACCCGTTGGCGGTGTCATCCTCCTGCAGGCGCTTTTCAATCATCGCCAGGATCAGATCATCAGGCACCAGATCACCACGCTTCATATACCCGGCAGCCTGTTTTCCCAGTTCCGAGTCACTTTTAATCTCGGCGCGCAGGATGTCACCGGTAGAAATCTGCGGGATGCTGTATTTTTCAGCCAGCATCTTAGCCTGGGTACCTTTACCCACACCAGGCCCACCCAGCAGAATCAGGTTCTTCATGATCAGCGTCTACCTTTCATACGGCCACCACCTGCCATGAGACCATCATAATTACGCATGGTAAGATGTGATTCGACCTGCTGCAGGGTATCAAGCGCTACACCCACGATAATCAGCAGACCGGTACCACCGAAAAATGACGCGGTGGAATAGGAAAGCTTGCTACCGAAGAGATCCCCCGAAAAACGGACGAGTATGTTAGGGAATATCGCTATGAATCCCAGGAAAATAGATGCCGGTAAAGTTATCCGGGTCAGAATATTGTCAATGAAGTCGGCAGTACGTTTTCCCGGTCGTACCCCGGGGACGAAGCCGCCATGTTTCTTCAGATTATCCGCCACATCGGTCGGGTTAAAGGCAATGGCGGTGTAGTAATAGGTGAAGAAGACAATCATCAACCAGTAAAAGAACATGTATATCAACGAGTTGAAGTCAAAAGCCCGGGTCAGTGCCTCACGAAAACCACCATCCGGCAGGAATGTAACCAGCGTAGAGGGGAGAAACATGATCGACTGAGCGAAAATAATCGGCATCACACCGGCAGTGTTGATCCGTAACGGCAGCACGGTACTCTGACCGCGGAATTCCTTGCGACCGACTACCCGCTTGGCATACTGGATCGGGATACGGCGGACACCGGTGGTCAGCAGTACTACCGCCATGATGGTCAGAACCATCAGGGCGAGCAGGAAAAGCTCAGCCAGGATCGGACGGGTACCGGCGCTCAACTGCTGAAACTCATCCAGGAAAGCACGGGGCAGACCCTCAATAATACCGATTGTGATAATCAGCGAAATACCGTTGCCGATACCACGGGCGTCAATCTGCTCACCCAGCCACATCAGTACCATCGTACCGGTGGTCAGCATCAACATGGTCAACAGGTAAAAACCGATACCGGGATGCAATACGATCGGCGCACCGGAAGGGGAATTGACGCTGAGCAGAAAAGCGGCCACACCGCTCGCCTGCAAAGCTGAAATCAGGACGGTACCGTAGCGGGTCAGCTGGGTGATTTTCTTGCGACCCTGTTCCCCCTCTTTCTGCAGTCTCTGGAAATAGGGTGTGACAGTACCCAGCAGCTGAATTATAATCGAGGCGGAAATGTAAGGCATAATGCCAAGACCGAAGATCGCCACCTTCTGGAACGCGCCACCGGTAAACATGTCGTAAAGACCGAAAAGCGTATTCTGGCTCTGCTGGAAGAATTCACCCAACGCAACGGCGTTAATGCCGGGTGTCGGTACGTGAACGCCCAACCGCACAACCAGGAATATTCCCAGGGTGAAGATGATACGCTCCCGCAGTTCCTGAATCTTGAAGATGTTGACGATGCGTTCAATCATAGTGTCTTGACACTTCCTTTCGCAGCTTCAATCTTTTCCAGTGCGGTCCGGGACACATTGACACCGACGAAATCGAAAGCGCGGGTCAGATCACCGTCGGCCAGAATTTTGACCGGAATGCTGATGTTGCGAATCAGCCGGTACTGCAACAGGATGTCCGGGGTGATTTCCTGAATACTATCCGGTAGGATCATCAGTGAGCCCAGGTTTACGACCTGGTTCTCTTCACGGTTGATGTTGGTGAAACCTCGCTTTGGAACCCGGCGTTGCAGTGGCATCTGGCCACCCTCGAACCAGGCACGCCGCTTGGCGCCACTGCGGGAAAGCTGCCCCTTATGACCCCGGCCGGCAGTGCCACCGTGACCGGAGGAGTCCCCCCGTCCGATTCTTTTGCGTGGGCGTCTGGCACCCGCTTGTGGTTTTAATGACCCTAGATTCATCTTTTTCCTCTATACTTCGCTTTCTTCCACGGTAACCAGGTGGGAAACCCTGTTGATCATACCACGAATCTGCGGTGTGTCCACATGCTGCACGACCTGATGCAGGCGATGCAGTCCCAGCGCCTCGATGGTCAGTTTCTGGTTCTTCTTACGACCGATTGTGCTACGCACCCACTTGATGTTCAGTTTCTTTGCCATACTTATCCCGTTACTCGTAGATTTCCATGATTGATTTACCCCGCTGGCGCATCACGCTTTCAGGGCTCAACATACGTTCAAGGCCACAAAAGGCGGCTTTGACCATGTTATGGGAGTTGGCTGAACCGAGTGATTTTGTCAGGACATCGTGAACACCGAGACACTCCATGACGGCGCGCACCGGACCACCGGCGATCACACCGGCACCAGGGGCGGCTGGTTTCAACATCACCCGGCCAGCGCCGAACTTGCCGATAATCTTGTGCGGGAGTGTACGCCCGGTCATCGGGAATTCACGCATCGCCTTGCGGGCCAGGTCGGCTCCCTTGGTAATGGCGTCAGTGACTTCGCGCGCCTTGCCCAGGCCGTAACCGACCTTGCCATTGCCGTCACCGACAACTACCAGTGCGTTGAAGCCAAAATGCCGGCCACCCTTAACCACTTTGGAGACGCGATTGATCTCGACGATTTTCTCGATCAGTTCGCTGTCAGTTACGTTACTTCTCTTGTCTTTATCCAAGATGGTCTCCTTTAGAATTCCAGTCCGCCTTTTCGGGCACCTTCCGCCAGGGACTTGACACGTCCGGCATAGATGTACCCACCGCGATCAAAAACGACCCGCTTGATATCCTTGGCCAGAGCACGCTCCGCCAGGGCCACACCAACTGCATGACTCTGCTCCAGACGGTTTTTGGTGTCTTTGAGCCTGGCGGCAATCTCTTTTTCCAAAGTGGAAGCGCTGACCAGAGTTTTACCGCTGCTGTCATCAATAACCTGAGCATAAATCTGGGAATTGCTGCGAAATACAGCGATGCGGGGACGCTCCCCGGTACCACTGACCTTAATTCTGATTGCCAGTCGGCGCCGATTACGCCGTCGCAGTTTCTCCACTGTGGCCTTTGTGACCTTTTTTGAACCACTCATACATCTATCCGTTCTTTTGTATACACCATTGACCGGTGCCCGGTGCCCCGGTTGGAAAACCGGACCTCTCTATGCTTCAGCCGTCTTGGCCGCCTTACCAGGCTTGATTGTCACATGCTCACCCTTGTAGCGGATACCCTTGCCCTTATAAGGTTCTGGCTTTTTTAGACTGCGGATATCGGCAGCGATCTGACCGACCAGTTGCTTGTCGATGCCAGTGATGATAATGCCGATGTTCTTGACCAGCTCCAGTTTAATCCCGGCTGGTGGTTTGAACAGAATCCCGTGGGTAAAGCCGAGTTTCAGCAGGATATTATCCCCTTTCGCCTCCACAGTATAACCGACACCCTTGATCTCCAGTTCGATTTTGTAGCCTTCGGTTACACCGGTAACCATGTTGGCAATCAGCGAGCGTTGCAATCCGTGAGCAGCACGGTGTTTGTGCAGGTCACTGGCGCGCTCTACCGTTATCTGGCCGGCCGCGTCGTCGATCTTGACGGTTGTATGCGGGATCAGTGCTTGACGCAACTCACCCAGTTTACCGGTGACCAGCAGCTGGTCGCCACCGATTGAAACCTTAACCCCTTCCGGGATGGCGATGGGCATCTTACCTATCCGTGACAATGCTGACTCCTTTTCCTTACCAGATGTAGCAGAGAACTTCTCCGCCTACCTTTTCCCGGCGGGCAATCTTGTTGGTGATCACACCTCTCGGGGTAGAAATAATGGCGATACCGAGGTTGTTAAAGACCCGGGGCAACGATCTGATGTTGACATAACGCCGCAAACCTGGAGTACTGACCCGTTTCATACCGTTGATGGCGGCTTTACCATTTTTATCGTACTTCAGGAGTACCTTGATGGTGCCCTGCGGCCCCTCCTCGGTAACACCGAAATCCTTGATATAGCCTTCGGCGGCCATAATCTTCACGATATCTTCTTTCATGCGGGAACGCGGAATGGTGGTTACTTTATGACCGGCCATCTGCGCATTGCGAATCCGGGTTAAGAGATCGGCAATCGGATCTGTTACAGGCATCTATTCCTCCTACCAGCTCGCTTTTCTAACGCCAGGGATTTCCCCTGCCAGTGCCATCTGACGCAGACAGATCCGGCAGAGTCCAAATTTACGATAATAACCACGGGCACGACCGCAACGGTGACAGCGGTTGTATTCACGTACCCCGAATTTTTGTTTTTTATTGCACTTGGCAATCCAGGATTTCTTGGCCATTTAATTCTCCTGTTCTTTCCGCTTGATGAACGGCATTCCCAGCAGCTTGAGCAGCGCGTAGGACTCTCGGTCGCTTTTGGCCGTGGTAACAATCGAGATGTCCAGGCCGTGCATTTTTTCCACCTTGTCATAATCGATCTCGGTGAAAATCACCTGCTCTTTGACGCCGAAAGAGTAATTCCCTCGACCGTCAAAAGATTTGTCCGGCAAGCCGCGGAAATCACGGATACGGGGAATATAAACCGAGACCAGTCGGTTCATGAACTCCCACATAGTGTCGCCTCGCAATGTGACCGAAAGACCAACCGCCATACCGGCACGCAGCTTGAAGTTCGAGATCGCTCTGCGCGCTTTGTTAATGACCGGTTTGCGACCCGAGATCATCATCAACTCATTGACATAGGAGTCGAGCAGCTTCTGATTCTCGTGCAACTCGCCATCACCAATATTGATGACGATTTTGTCGAGTTTCGGTACCTGCATGATGTTCTTGTATTCCAACTCCTTGGTCAGACTGGGAACAACATGCTCAAAATAGAAATCCTTCAACTGGACCTTCACACCCATCATCAACCTCTTATATCACTTCGTTGCAAGTCTTGCAAAAGCGGACCCGCTTGCCATCATTCAAAATCCTGACACCGGTACGTGACGGTTTGCTGCATTTGGGGCAAACCAGCTTGACATTGGAGATGTCGATTGGCATCTCTTTATCCAGAATCCCACCGCTTTGCATTTTGGGATTCGGTTTGGTATGACGCTTGGCCAGGGCAACACCCTCGACCAGCACCCGTTTTTTCTCGGTTATCACCCGTAGTACTTTTCCGGTTGTTCCCTTGAACTTGCCAGCCAGTACCTGCACTTTATCATCTTTACGAATGCGCATTTTCTTTCCTCACTAATCCTGCTGCGACTACAATACTTCCGGAGCCAGGGAAACAATCTTCATAAATTTCCGCTCACGGAGTTCGCGAGCAACAGGGCCGAAAATACGTGTACCCTGAGGTTCACCTTTCTCGTCGATAATCACAGCGGCATTTTCACCGAATCGGATATAGGAACCATCACGTCGCCGCAACTCCTTGCGGGTGCGGACGACAACCGCCCGTACCACGGTCCCTTTCTTAATCTGACCGCTGGGTATGGCGCGCTTGACGCTGGCAACAATGATATCACCTACACTGGCGTACCGCCGCCGGGTGCCACCGAGAATACGGAAGCAGTTGATTACTTTCGCACCGGTATTGTCTGCAACAATTAGTCTCGTGTTTTCCTGGATCATGATGCCACCTATTTCGCTCTTGTGAGTACGTCCATGACAACCCACCTTTTGTGGCGGCTCAACGGACGTGTCTCCATTATCTTTACTGTATCACCCACCTGCAGGATGTCGAAATTTCCCGGATCGTGTGCCATATACTTCTTGGTGGACTTGTAGTACTTCTGGTAAACCGGGTGTTTAACCTTGCGTACAACCACAACGACAACTGTCTTTTCCATGCCGTTACTGACAACCTGTCCGACACGCACTTTGCGGTTATGCTTGCTGATGGTAGCTTCAGCCATTATTTCGCCTTTCTGATATTCAACTCGTACTCCCGCAGGATGGTAGTAATCCGGGCCAGGTCGCGACGGGCTGACCTCAATTTGGAAGTATTATCAAGGGAGTGAGTTCCATGCCGGTAGCGCAGCTCCTGGACCTCTTTCTCCAGTTCCATCAGCCTGGACTGCATTTCTTCGAGGCTGAGTTCTTTCAGATCACTGGCTTTCATCGGTTATACCTCGTAATAGTCGCGCTGAACGAACTTGGTTTTGATCGGCAGCTTGTGGGAGGCCAGCTCCATGGCGCGGCGTGCAACGTTGGCGTCGACACCCTCTACCTCAAACATCACTCTGCCAGGCTTGACCACGGCAATCCAGTATTCAGGGGCCCCTTTTCCCTTACCCATCCGTACTTCCAGCGGTTTCTTGCTGACCGGCTTGTCGGGGAATATTCGAATCCAGACCTTGCCGCCACGCTTCATATGACGGGTGATAGCGATACGGGCCGCTTCAATCTGACGCGAGGTGATCCAGGCCGGCTGCATTGCCTTCAGGCCGAATTCACCGAAATCCACGCTGTTTCCGCGTTGGGCTTTGCCCTTCATGCGACCGCGTTGCTGTTTGCGGCGTTTTACCCGCTTTGGCATTAACATGATGGAGCTTCCTTATTTCTTCCGGGTCTTCTTGTAATCGATACCAAACTTCTCACCCCTGTAAACCCAGACCTTGACCCCGATAACACCATAGGTTGTCCGTGCCAGGCCAATCGCGTAATCGATGTCGGCCCGCAGGGTATGTAACGGAACGCGACCCTCTTTGTATGATTCAACCCGCGACATGTCTGCACCACCGAGCCGACCACTGCATCTGACTTTAACACCTTCTGCCCCGGCCCGCATAGTGTTGGCGATCGCCTTTTTCATCGCCCGCCGGAAAGAAATCTTCCCTTCCAGCTGCCGTGCGATGTTATTGGCCACCAGTTGTGCTTCCAGGTCCGGTTTCTTGATCTCAAAGACGTTGACGTTCACATCTTTTTTATAACGGTACTTCAGCTCAGCTTTTAGGGTGTCCACTTCCTTCCCTTTAGGGCCGATCACCTGACCGGGACGGGCGGTGTGGATAGTCAGAACGATAGCTTTAGGATGACGCTCGATCTCAATGGTGGCGATCGCAGCGTTGGCCGTCTTGGGTCGGGCCATGATATAATTGCGGATATCCTCATCCTCTTTCAGCTTCTCAGCAAAATTTCTCTCATCAAACCAGCTGGATATCCAGGTGCGATTGATGCCCAGACGTAAACCGATAGGATTGGTTTTCTGACCCAATTAGTCCTCCTTTTTCTCTGTCTGGACCGGTACTTCGACCGCAGTGGCCTCTCCCTGTTCGCCAATCACTAAAGTCACATGGCTGGAGCGTTTCAGAATCCTCGAAGCACGTCCCTGTGCCCTGGGGCGGAAACGCTTCATGGTCGGTCCTTCATCCACACAGAGGTGCTTGACAACCAGATCATCGACATTGGCACCCTCGTTGCCCTCGAGGTTTGTAAAGTTGGCAACAGCAGATTTCAACAGCTTCTCCAACGGTTTGGCAGCAAACCGGGGTGTAAAGCGCAATGTTACCAGCGCAGTGTTAACCTGCTGACCACGCACCATATCAGCGACCAGTCGCACCTTGCGGGGCGACATGTGCAGGAAACGAAGTTTTGCAGTGGCATCCAAAGACATGAACAGCTCCAATCTTAAGCGGACTTATCGCCTCTTTTCCTGTGACCATAGAAAGTCCGTGTCGGTGAGAACTCACCCAGTTTATGACCCACCATGTTTTCGGTGACAAATACCGGGAAGAACTTACGTCCGTTATGAACCGCCAGGGTCAGACCGACAAAATCAGGTGTAATTACGGAACGGCGCGACCAGGTCTGGATGACGCGACGCTCTCCGCTCTCCTGCATTTTCAGGACTTTTTTCAACAGGTGGTCGTCAATGAACGGCCCTTTTTTCACAGATCTCGGCATGATTTCCTCGTTACTTCTTGCGTCGTTTGACGATAAATCGATCTGACGGTTTGTTCTTTTTACGTGTTTTGTAACCCTTGGACAACTGCCCCCAGGGGGAACAGGGATGACGTCCACCGGAGGAGCGGCCTTCACCACCACCCATAGGGTGATCGACCGGATTCATGGCGACACCGCGAACTTTCGGACGACGGCCCCGCCAGCGGGAAGCACCCGCCTTACCCAACACGATATTCTGATGATCGAGATTGCCGATCTGACCCAATGTGGCCCGGCATTCAGCCAGGATACGCCGCATCTCACCGGAGGGCATTCTCAGGGTAACATACTTGCCTTCCTTGGCCATTACCTGAGCAGCGCTACCGGCAGAACGGGCAATCTGCCCACCTTTACCGATCTTCATCTCGATGTTATGTACAACTTCACCCAGAGGTATATTCTTGAGTGGCATGGTGTTGCCGTATTTCAACTCGACAGTTTCACCAGACTGCACGGTGTCACCGACCTCCAGGCCAACCGGGGCCAGGATGTAGCGTTTTTCGCCGTCGATATAATGCAGCAGTGCAATGTTGGCCGTACGGTTGGGGTCGTATTCGAGACTGTGCACAATGGCGGGGATATTGTCTTTTTGCCGTTTAAAATCAATGATACGATAACGACGTTTGTGACCACCGCCGGAGTGACGTTTTGTGATGCGACCATTGTTGTTGCGACCACCCGTTTTCGGTAACGGCGCCAGCAAAGACTTCTCCGGATCTACCTTGGAAAGTCCGGCGAAATCGAGGCCGATTTTGAACCGTTGTGTCGGGGTTCTGGGTCGATATGTCTTCAAAGGCATGGAAAACTCCTTACAGACCTTCTACGATTTCGATTTCGTCACCCTTCTGCAGGGATACTATCGCCTTCTTCCAGGCGGCGCGACGGCCTTCGAAACGTCCCTGTCTCTTCAGCTTGCCGCTGTAATTCATAGTGTTGACGGCGGAAACCCGCACTTTGAAACGCTCTTCGACTGCTCGCTTGATCTCGATCTTGTTGGCGCTCCGCTCAACCACGAAGGCGTACTTGTTCTCGGTCTCTTTGTAACCGACCATTTTCTCCGTCAACAGCGGCTTGATGAGGATGCTCTTTTTGCTGGTCATTTCTTCAATCCCTCAATTAAGGTCTCCACCGCTGATTTCTGGATGAAGATCACTTCGCTGTTGGCCAGGTCACGCACCGACGGCATCATTACCTGCATCAGCTGGAATTTGTAAATATTCCGCGCTGAGAGATAGAGGTTGCTGTCGTTGGTCGGGGTGAGAAACAGAACCCGCTTGCCGGTGGCTTCAAAGTTCTCGGCAAAAGCCACCATCTCTTTGGTGCGTGGCGCTTCCAGGGTGAAATCCTCCACAACCCGCAGGTTTCCTTCCTGCAGTCTGATGCTGTAAGCAGTACGCCGTGCCAGCCGTTTGACTTTGCGATTGATTACTTTTTCGTGAACCCTTGGTTCCGGACCGAAGATGGTACCTCCACCCCGCCACAACGGGGAACGGATCGTACCGGCCCGGGCAACCCCACGCCCCTTCTGGCGCCAGGGTTTGCGTCCACCACCGCGGGTCATGCTGCGGGTCTTGCTGCTGCTGTTGCCCTGGCGACGGGCGGTTTCCTCCGCGACCACACTCTCGTGGATGACGTGTTGCGCAGGTTCGGTGGGGAACAGTTCATCCGGCAAAGTGACTATTTCACCAGATTCAGTTCCGTCGCGCTTGTAAACTTTCAGTTCCATCTATTCACCTATTTGCGAATTTCTACCAGCCCTTTGTTCGGACCGGGAATTGAACCCTTGACGAAAATGTGGTTTTTTTCCGCATCGACATGGATGATTTCGACACTCGGCATCGTAACGCGCTGGTGTCCCATATGACCGGGCATCCTTTTACCGGGCCATACCCGGGAGGGATCAGAGGAGGCGCCGATCGAACCAGCACCACGGAACGACTCATGCACACCGTGCGAAGACATGAATCCGTGAAAACCGTGCCGTTTCATCACCCCGGCAAAGCCGCGACCTTTGGAGACACCGCTTACCTGGACCCAGTCGCCGGGTGCGAAATGACCGGCATTGATCTCTTTGCCCAGGGTCAGCTCTTCCAGCGATAAATCTCTGAACTCACACAAATAGCGCAGGTTCGAGGTGCCGGCTTTTTTGAAATGACCCTTGCGGGGGCGTTTTACCAACTTGGCGCGGATTTCCCCGAACCCGATCTGGACGGCATCGTATCCATCCGTCTCGCTGGTCTTTATTTGAGTCACATAGCATGGGCCCGCTTCAATCAGGGTGACCGGTATTGCGATACCATTCTCCCGATGAATCGTAGTCATGCCGACTTTTTTACCCAGTATTCCAATCATCAGTGACTCCAACACTTACGATTTTATTTCGATGTCAACTCCGGCCGGGAGTTCCAATTTCATCAAGGCATCGATTGTCTTGTTTGTGGAATTGAGAATATCAATCAACCGGTGATGGATGCGGGTCTCGAATTGCTCGCGTGACTTTTTGTCAACATGCGGCGAGCGGTTCACCGTATAAACTGATCTCCTCGTAGGCAGCGGGATGGGACCGGAAACCATGGCGCCCGTTTCGCGGGTCGTCTTGACTATTTTTGCGGTCGACATATCAATCAGGTTGTGATCGTACGATTTCAATCTGATCCGGATGTTTTGTATGGCCACCCTTTTCTCCTTAAACCTTATTCGATGATTTCGGTTACCACTCCGGCGCCGACAGTACGACCACCCTCGCGGATAGCAAAG
This sequence comes from Candidatus Delongbacteria bacterium, assembly GCA_016784425.1. Lineage (GTDB taxonomy): Bacteria > CAIWAD01 > CAIWAD01 > BS150m-G50 > BS150m-G50 > BS150m-G50. The sequence goes on from JADHUQ010000056.1 coordinate 12,509, forward strand.
CGCAGGTCCATCTCCATCGCAATCGGGTAGATCAGCTCTATGGAAAGCTCAATCGTGTCACCCGGCTTGACC
>JADHUQ010000057.1 GCA_016784425.1 Candidatus Delongbacteria bacterium
TGATAAAACTTGAGGGGATGCTTTGAGAGCGAGGCAACTGCCTTAGTCTGCACATTACTTGTAGGGCACATTTCAATCGGGATACGGCGATCGTTAACGAAATTCAGTAGATCACCATCCTCTTTGAGACGGGTCCCATGTCCGATCCGATGAGCATTCAGATAATGCAGGGCCTGGTGGATTGATTCCGGCCCGTAAGCCTCACCCGCGTGGACAGTACAGTTAATATTATTGTTGTGAATAAGGTAGAAAGCCTCAACATGGTCCTTGGCCGGGAAATTATGCTCCACACCTGCCAGATCAAAACCCACAACACCACGATTTTTATAAGCTACCGACAGCTCTGCCAACCTCATGGAGGTCTCAGGATTGATATTCCTTATTCCGCAAACGATAACCCCGGTATGGATATTGAATCTCCGGCCCGCGTCGGCTAAACCCTCCAGGACTGCTTCCATTACTTCCGTTAAACCCAGGCGCTTTTTAATGTGCAGGATAGGAGAGTAACGCACTTCCAGGTGTCGGCAGTTTTCAGCTGCGGCATCTTCAGCAAGCTCCCAGGCTGTCCGATAAAGTTCATCCTTTCCCTGCATTACACTCAGAGTGTAATCGAAAACCTTCAAGTAGTCCTCAAGATTCTTGTAGTTTTGCCCCAGTCTGAGAATTCGCTTGAGTTCATCTGGATCATAACTGGGCAGGTCAACATTGTTTTGACGTGCAAGCTCTATCATCGTTTTCAGGCGAATAGAACCATCAAGATGACAATGTAACTCCACTTTAGGGAGACTTTCGATGTACTTCAGTGTAGGTGTCGCTTCGGTATCTGTAACCGTTGGATTACTGTTCTGCTCAGGAGTCATCTAAGAAGAGGCCTTTTCTTTTTTGGAATACTGTTGATTGAAAGCGGCAAGGTTATCAGCCGCGTTGTTAACGAGTATATCATCGATTTCAGCCATCCTTTGACGCAATGCGAGTGGCAGATTACTATCCAGAATCGACAAATGTTTGGTTAAACCCTGATTGATGCCATCTGATAACTCATAGGCCTTGTAAAGAGCCAAAATCTGGTGAATTTCCTGGGTGGATAAGAGGCTCCCAACACTTCCGGAAGTCTCGAGACCCGCTTCAGCACTATAAAGACGGGGCAGATACCCCAGCCGCCTCATCTCCGCCACCATTTTTTCCAGGCGCGAATCCGGCTTGAGTAACATCAACTGATCATTTACCGGTAACAGGAAATTATGCGATACCCGTCCCTGAACCTCCAATTCCCGCATCAGTAACCCGTTCGTAGTACGCATACAGAAGAGATCTCCGTCGACCAGAATATGGCCATGATTGCGGGCGGTCTCTTCGATCAGAAAGAGCACATTCTGGGGGATCTCCTGCCGGGAATGTTCGGTGATGAAATCGATGATATCTGATTGAACTAAACCGTCATCCAGTCCTCGGGAAATAGCATTGTGTGTCAGCTTGTAGGTCCCGTTGTTGTATTCGGTAAAGCGTGATAGCTGGAGGACATGGGCAAGTGAGAACGCTGCCGGGATAAAGATCTCATAGTTTGATTGGACAATCAGTTCAACCTGTTGATCCCACTGGAATTCAGGAAAGGTGTTCGCATTTTCATGCAGTAGACGGGCTCCCGCCTGGGTCAGACGGCATTGTAACGCACCATCTTCCGGATTGCGTGTGAGGTCGACAACACCCAGCCAGAAGAGAGGTTTCTCCACGAGGTAACCGATCAGATTTGTCAGTACCTGTTCCTGTTCCTCCAGACTTTGGCGGAAATCCAAACGTGCCAGCAGAAAAGCCAGATAATCGACACCCACCCAACACCCCTCCTTGAGGAAGCTCATAATCCAGACCAGCCAGAGGGGATCAAGATGACTGTCCCCGCGGTTCTCAAGATCCTGCAGAGTGGACAGCTTACGTACACCTTTCAACTTGAAATAGTGGTTGAACAACAGTCTGAACATCTGGCCGGGGTACTTTAAAAGACGGGTCGCACGCTTATAATCAACATTCCAGAGGTCGTTGACAATCGTGATTACCTCCGCACTTTCCGCGAAGGAAAAAAGGAAATCGTAATAAGCATAATCCTCCTCGGACATCGACGGGAACGATGAACAGATCTTCTTGATCTCCGCCTTATGTACGCCGCCTTTCTGGATAGTCGGGATGGCATTGTGGATGAAGTGGTTCAAAAGCATCATGAAATTCTGGAACAACGCCATGCCGGCAGATTGGATCTTCCATGTTTCCGGTTCAATTGGACGCTTGACAGTGGGACAGGTCTGCCAGGGTGCCGTTTCGAGCTTGAAGTTGTATTTGATCGGGTAGACAGCGTCCTGCACAAGTTCTATCCTGACATCACTGGCCGCATATCCTGTTTTCAGAATCGATTGATTATCATCGGCACTGAAAACCAGTCCCGAACGGAGATAGATATCCTGAAGACAGTCCAGCAGGTCATCTGTGCTGAGGTTCTCATCGAAGTACTTGAGCTGCTTGTTCAGTTGCCACAACGGCATGCCACCTTTGAACATGGCCAGGATTTTGAGTATCTTGCGGGAGGTGAGATCAAAGTTCTTGGTAAGAAGCTTCTCGAACAACTTAGGGTTCAACAAAACCTGGGCGAAAGACTGGAGGATCAGGTGGTGATTCCAGACAGGGAGATTGATCTCATAGAAATCCCGTGCCATACTCTTCAGACGGGCTGTCTCTTCCTTGCGCAAAAGGTGGCGCAACCGGTTACGATAAAAGGAGGGGAGCTTTATCAGGAGTTCCAGATGGTCGGCGAGAGCGATAGTGGCTTGTGATTTGCCCTTGATCGTTAAACGTGAGACACTTATCAATTGATCCTTGCGTAGAATCTTGAGCAGAGCGTTGGCATCCTGCTTCAACTCACGCTCAATTACGCCGATCAATTCCTCCTTCAACAAAACACCACCCTCTGCGGCAATGAAGTAAAGAATCTCCAGAGAAGCCGGGTCGGCGGTCTGCAGGCTGGCCAGTAGTTTCAGGGCCTGCTTGAAAATATCTTCCTTCAAAAAGAACTCCCGTGTCAACCAGTTTCAGTTCCGCCGGGAACTGTATGTGATACATCCCAATCAGAGGGTTCCGATTCCATAGTACATGATGAGAAACAAATCTGTAAAATATAGACACCACGGTGACGCTTGTCAAGGAACCGGATGAGGATTAAAGGAAACATGACAGCCGGGCAGGATTGATACCAGCCCCCTGGCTTCCGCTCCCGACTTGCTTAGGGTGTGACGGCGTAGTTAGATTTATAGCCTTCAGACGAATGACTTATGAAAAATATCAGGTTTCAGAGTCGCGTCTCTATGGGAGTCATTATGAAAATCGGAATAGTCGGTCTACCCCAGACAGGAAAAACATCTCTGTTTAATGCTCTTACCAGTTCAAATGTGGAACTGGGCTTTGGGGGTGGTAGAAAGGACCCGAATCTGGCGCAAGCACGAGTTCAGGACGACCGGTTGGACCGGTTGACGGAGATCTTTCAACCCCGCAGCCATATACCAACAGTAGTTGAATATGTCGACCTCTCAGGATTGGCACGCGGGACCGCCCGCAAAGAGGGCTTCTCCCCTGAGTTTATCAGTAACATCAAGGGTACCGATGCCGTGCTCTATGTTTCCCGCCAGTTTGCATCAGAAGAAGTTGTCCATCCAGAAGGAACAGTCGATCCTGTACGGGATATCAACATCGTTCTGGATGAGTTCCTCTTCTCCGATCTGACCGTGGCCACCGGCCGTCTCGAAAGGTTGCGTAAACAGGTAATGAAAGTGAAGGATCCCGCTTTGCTGAGAGAGTTGGACCTGCTTGAACGTTGCCTGGCGCATCTGGAAGAGGAACAACCACTCTCTTCCCTGGAACTGAAGCTGGAGGAGGAGAAAACCATTCGCAGCTTTGCTTTCCTCACCCGCAAACCGATGCTGGTAGTAATAAACATCGGTGAAGAGGATCTCGCCGCGGCCATTGAACTGGAGCGGAATATCACCAGGCAGTTTCCTGAGCATCTGAAATTTGTCGTGGTTAATGCCAGGCTGGAAGCGGAGATCGCGCAACTTCCACCGGAAGACAGGATTATCTTCCTGGCAGATTACGGGCTGAAAGAGGCCGCTTGTAATCGCGTGATACAAAACTCTTATGAGCTCCTCGGATTGATTTCCTTTTTTACTGTTGGGGAAGACGAGTGTCGAGCCTGGACCGTGACCGGTGGTTCCCCCGCATCTAAAGCGGCCGGGACAATCCACACCGATATGGAGCGGGGATTCATCCGGGCAGAAGTTGTGCATTACGAGGATTTTATCCGAGCAGGTTCCCTGGCGGAAGCACGTAAGCAAGGCACTATGAAGCTCGAGGGCCGGGACTATTCCGTACGGGATGGTGATATCATCAGCATTCGATTCAATGTGTGAGGCAATGTGAGTCAAACAATTGAACGAAGCGCCTGGAGAAAGTTAGAGCAACTTTTTTACAGAGAGCAACCTCTGCGCGGCTTGTATCATGGTTATCCGGTTTTTGGACTGCCGGCCCCGGCTGAGACAGATCCCCTGACAGAACTGGAGATTCTGTCACGGACACAGGGGGACAATACTGGCGGGGAAATACTTAACCGGACGGTCCATCACGCGGCAGAGACTCTGAGTACTCCTGTGATACAACGTACCCACCCCCTCCGTTTTGTCCGGCATATTCAAGAAGGCCTGGCGGGATGTATCACGTTTTATGGTGAGCAGCGGACAGAAGCGCTTTCGCTTTATGCTGCGCAGCTGGAGCTATTTGTCAAACGGGCGATGGCAGCTCATCAGACCGGTTGCCGACCCGAATACGAGCTGGCAATCACTGAACTTACCTTCGTCCAGGAATGGCTGCTGTCAAATCAGGATGTAACACCTGGAGGCGAGCTTAAACATGCTGCCGCCACACTGGTGGAGTATTGCGACCATCTGGCGCGGCGGATTCCGTTACTGGACACCAGCTGTCAGATCGGTGCCGGACCAATAGCGGAACTCTACCTGCAACATTATGACAGAGAGTTGGAACTCGAATCCGAGCTTGAAAAAGCCCGTGAGTTTCGACAAAGCATTCACAAGCGTTTACTTCAGGAATGCGGACTGTTTCATCAGCGGTTTCAGGCTGAAATGAAAGTCGAAGCTATCCCGTTTACACTGCGAGAGCTTGCTGGTGATGCCCCCCGGCCGGAAGAGATTCCTGCAGTTCTTATGAGGCAGGTAACCAGGCTCCTTCAGTACCAGATTGACCTGGAACTCGCACCAGCAACCTCGCCACCTCGGGACAGCAGCTATCTGGAATTCGTATCACATGCCTTTGATATCCCCCACAGCCTGGGGCCGGGTGAGGATGGTCAGACTAGATTGCGGCTTTCTCCTGCTGCCCCCCGGAATGGTCACCAATTTCCCAGACAGCATAGCTTCTCTCGATTGGAGATTGAGGCGGTACGTATCACATTGCATCAGAATCTGGTAGCGTGTTTCCCCAGTCCGCTGTTATCCGAACTGTTGCCCCGTGAAAACCGGCGAGGGCTTGAACTCTTCTGGCTGCATACACTTCAGCGCGCCGGATGGGGTAAGGGCGATATTCGTCTGCGTATCATCAGCGACCTGACCCTGTTGCAGGAGGTGGTTACCTTCATCGCCCTGCTGGAATACCATGCTCTTGGTGAGGATGAACACTTGATACTGGCAGGTTTGACTCAAGACAACTGTTTCAACCGTGAAGAAGCTCTGACAGTGGTCGCAACCATCAAGCTGGATCCCCTGGCCCTGGGATGGGGATATCCTGTTTTCCGGGAGCTGAAGCGACTTGATCGCTATTATCGTCGCAAGCTCGGGTCGGGAATTACCCGCGCCGATTTCAACCGGGTGCTTTTCACCGGCGCCCTGCTGCCTGTCGGTTCACTGAGCAGATATCTTTCGCGTCAGTTCAGTCAAATGCTGGCCGTTGCCGGAGAAACCACACCTGACAAGGCTCCACAGCATGACTGAGCTCTCCGGGATACTCTGCAGCCTCTGGTTGATACCGTTGGTCGGATTATTGGGCGGCTTCCTGGCGGGTTTGATCGGGGTAGGGGGTGGTATCCTGATAACCCCCATTCTCATCACGCTGGGCCTGCCTGCACGTATTATCGCCGGTACCATGCCGATGGTGATCATCACCAATTCACTGAGCACCCTGCGACAACTACGTCCCCGGGAGCTGCTCGATTTTCGTCTGGGTGGCCTCCTCGGCCTTTCCGGCGCAATCGGTGGCTTCCTCGGAGCTATGCTGGTACATTATCTGGAAACGACTGCTGATGTGGATCGGATTATCCAGGTCATGTTTGTCATCCTGCTGCTGCTGGCAATGCTGCGTCTGTTGTTTGCTTCTGATCAGACTGGTAACATCAACAAGCTTTCCTTTCTGGTGCGGTTACCTCTTCTACAGTTTTATACACCATTGGCCGGACGACGCATCTCGCTCCTTCCGCTCCTTTTGCTGGGATTGCTGATCGGTGCTGTAGCCGGGATGATGGGTGTGGGTGGAGCCATCCTGCTGACACCTGCGCTCATCCTCCTGCTCGGCCTCGACATCAAGCAGGCGTCTGCATTGGCGGTAATCTATATTCTGATAACCGCTCTTTTCAACGCTGTCAGCCACGCCCTGATTACTGAAAACAGCAACCTGCTCCTGGGCTTGTTGCTGATGCCCTCCGGTGCACTGGGTGCCATCTTCGGGGTAAGAATCAGGCAATGGTTACCGCTGCGAAAGATGAACCGGCTGTTCGCTCTGGTATTGTTTGGGGCAGCTCTTAATATGGCCTGGAAGACATGGTACAGCAACCCTGTTACTGTACCGGTCGTTACAGAAACAGCTGGTGCCTACCTTTCGCCAACAGTGACAGCTTTACTCTCACTTCTCTTTCCTGTGGCGATTAGTTTCGGTGTGTTTCATATTAATAAGTACATTAGTCGTCGCTGGGGGAGGTCATGACGGTCTTTTACCAGCTTGACGGTTCCCTTTTGGCAATCAATGCTCAGAAAACATAAAATCTTGGAGGAATGATGGATTACCATGTGATGAAAAAAGCCCTCGTGCCTGTTCTGCTGCTTACCGGTAGCGTACTGGTGCTGGGCAAAGGAGTGATGGTAAGTTCCGGTTCGACACAGCCTGAGCTGACCAGTAAATCCAACTTCAACCCCACAATCATGGAAGACCACCTGGTCGAGGATTTTGAAAGCGGTATGCCGGCTGACTGGACCCTCGATACGCATGCCGGTTCTCCTGGATGGCAGGTTGGCAACACGGTTGAAGCAGGTCAATCGCAATACCTGACTTTCCCGGACCACACCCACTTCGCATACTGCAATAGCGACAACGAAGGTGAGGGCACAACTTTTGACGACTGGATGATTTCTCCGGAGTTTGATCTTCCGGACGCGGAGTTTATCTATCTCGAGTTTGTCAGCTATTTCCGCAACCAGCCCGGTTCTGAGTGGGACAACTGGGGCGAGGTGTCCATTCGCTCCAATAGTGGAGCCTGGACCGTGATAGCTGAAATGGAAGCCTCCGGCGGCAACGATTTCGAACTTCTAACCTACAACCTTGGCGAGTGGTCTGGAGAAAATGCGGTCCAGATCGGTTTCCATTTCTGGGACGACGGCAACTGGGGCTTTGGCTGGGGTGTTGATGACGTGCTCCTCTTCTCAGCTGATGGCGATGTGTTTCCACCGGAAATCGATACAATCCCGATCTACAATCATTTGAATCCTCCCGATCCGATCGATATCAATGCCACGGTTACTGATGATTCCGAAGTTCTCAGCGTCACCATGACCTACCGGGTCAACTGGGGCGCCTGGGAAGATGTGAATATGGTCAACACTACCGGTAATGAATGGGATGCTACCATTCCGCCTCAGTCAACCGGGGCCAATGTGGATTATTATCTCAGTGCGGTCGATCTGTCCGAGAATGCCAATGAGAGTTCCACTTTGGAGTTCAGCATGATCGTCAATCCGGTCTCCTGGTTGCATCGTGACGATGGAGAGACGGAAAACGGCGTAGGGGGCAACGATGCCTGGTATTGCGCGGTTACCTATTATCCGGCTTATCTGCCATTGACTATCAATATGATCGAGATCGAGATGAATTATGATGAGACTCTGGAGTTTCATCTCTGGTCATTGGATGGTACCGGATCACCGAATACTGATCTGATTACCCCCTTTGAAGCAGATGTTGTCGGCGGTATGCCTTCGGTTATTCCGCTGCCACAGCCGATCGAGGTCAACCAGCCTTTCGCAGTAGGCGTTTACAACCCTGTTAGCGGCAATTACTGTGGTCTGGATGAAAACGGTTATTTCTATGAGAATACCACACTGGTGGATCTCGGATCAGGCTGGGCGCCACTCTCCGATTATGGTTTCGCCGGGAACTACTATATACGCGCCTTCGTCCAGTATCAGAGTCAGGCGGTAACCGAACTCAAGAGTAGTGTCGGTACTTTTACACTGGTTCAGAATCACCCGAACCCCTTTAACCCGACCACAACGATTGATTTCAGCCTGACACAACCCTCCGCAGTCAGTATCACCGTATTTGATCTGATCGGCAATCAGGTGGCTACTCTGGTGGATGGTTCACTGGGAGCCGGTTCACACAGTGTCGTCTGGAACGCAGTGGAGCAACCCTCCGGCCTCTACTTCTATACTCTCCGGGCAGGGGGACAATCGGTTACCCGCAAGATGATTCTGGTCAAGTAACTCTGGCAACAAGCTGGGCCGCCCTTTGTCGCGGTCGAACAGCGGCTTGTTGATCTTCTGAATAACATGGGCGCTTGATGCGTCCATGTTTTTTTCCAGCCTCTCCGGCTAATCGGAGGTCTCCATGACTCTATCTGCATCTCACCGCACCCTGATCGGAATCATCGGATCCGGGGCAACAGAACTGCCAGCCAAGTTGAAACAATTCGCCTATAAAGCCGGGCAGCTGGTTGCAGGCAAAGGTTTTGTACTGTTGACGGGAGGACGCGGCGGTATCATGTATCACGCTTCCCGTGGCGCCAGTGAAGCAGGGGGTACTGTGGTCGGTATAATCCCCGGAAAGGATACGCAGGAGTGCAATCCCTTTGTGGACATACCAATCATCACCGGGATAAGTGACGCGCGCAACCTGATCAATATCCTCTCTGCACGGGTGGTAATCGCGTTTCCAGGTGGCGGCGGTACTCTTTCTGAGATCGGTTTGGCACTGAAGAACGGGGTTCCGATAATTAACTGTGGTGACTGGCGTGTTGAAAACGCCCTGTTCAAACCGGATGCCGGGCTGCATACTGCTGTGGATATCGAGGCGATTGAAAGGTTACTGGATCAATTCTGCGGCTGAACTCGTTCTTGAGTGTAAAATGGTTCATCCATTGTATGATCATTGCATCTGATTTTGTTTCTGGCTAAATTGCTGTAGCTCTAAACTATTAGCCAACCTTACGAAGGAGTTATCATGCAGCGTTATGCGACATCTATTGCCGTGTTGGCCATCCTTGTGTTTGGCGGGCAGGCGCAAGCTGTCTGGCAAGTTGGTCAGCAGGTTACCACTAACTTCACTTTGAACGACGTCAACGGCCAATCACACTCCCTTTTCGACTATCAGGGTCAGTGTGTGCTCATCAATTTCTTCACCCTCACCTGACCATATTGTGCTGAGGAGGCTCCTCACATACAGACCTACCATGACACTTATGAAGATTACAATGTAAAAGTTCTGATGATATGCGCTGGTAGCAATTCACCTAGTGCGGTACAGGCATGGCTAACCAGCAACGGCGTTTCCACGGTAACCGGTCTGGTTTACGGTGGTGGTGTCTATAACCAGTATGGCAATGGATCTGTACCATATAATGTTTTCCTCGATTCGGAATTCATCGTCCGTTTCACCGCCGCTGGATGGGGCATGGGGTACTATAACCAATGGTGCGCCCTGGCTGAACAGTATGGCGGTTACTGGGATTATCCTGTTTTTGAAGATCTGGCCTACGATATCGTATCAGAAGACAACGGAGACGGTTTCCCCAATCCGGGTGAAACCTGTGAGATGACGGTTACGGTTTCCAACCATGCCAATTGCCCAACCGGTACCGGCCTTACCGCTATTGTCACCAGTGTGGATCCCGACATAACGATTGTCCAAGGGAATCTCGACTTCCCCGATATCGAAGCTGGCCAGGCTGGCACCTCCACCAACACGGTGACTTTCAGTGTCGCGCCAGGTGCCCCTCTGCACAATGCTCCGTTCCAGATCTCCCTGGACGGTAACGAACTCCTGGAACCACAACTGCTCAGCTTCGCCGTTCCGCTTTTCGCACCCTGTGACGCTCCCACACTGGAGATCAGTTACACTATAATCGGATCGATGGCGTTTGCCACCTTACATGTCTCCGGTGGCAATGGTGATAACTACATCATTGAGAAGTCGAGTGAACCACACAACGGTTTCGAGCTACTTGGAGTGTTGCCCAATTCTCCAAACGATGTTGACACCTGGGTTGATATGGCGAACGGTCGCTGGTTCTACCGGGTAAAATCTGAATGTGAATAAGCTCAGTCAGGTATAGTTTTTTTAACCCCGCCCAAAAAACGACGCACATTGCATCGTAAACGGTGGGGTTTTTATTGTCAGGATAGCCGGACAGGGCAGTACCGTTTGCCTGACAGGCGCAATCTGAGCCTGTCAGCACCATTTTGTACCTGAAGCACAACCAATTCGGAATATCTGCAGTCTCAATGTGTGGCTGGACTGAAACAGTTCCGGAAGTGTTTCAGGCTCTCATCCCTCTCCTACATCCCTTTTCCGAAGTCGATATCAGCTCCTCCAGATTCCTGCGCTAACAATGAATTGCCTTTCTAAAATATACTTACTACCTTCACCTCGGGAATCCTCGATGTCATTGACTCAGGAAGGATTAAATGAAGAAGCGTTTTCTGGTTATCACGCTCCTGTTTCTACTGCTCGGTAACAACTCCCTGCAGGCGCAATATGCGGTTGGCGACACTGTCACCACCGACTTTACTCTGGAAGATGTGTATGGAGAGTGGCATTCTCTGTTCGATTACCAGGGGCAGTGTATCATCCTGTATCTTTTCTGCTTGTGGTGACCACCCTGGTGTGTCGAGGGCCTCGACCTGCAACAGCTTCAGAATGAAAATGAATATCCAGATTTCAAAATACTCATGATTGATGCGGACAACCAAGAGTCCGCAGACGAAATTCTGTTTAATCTGTTGGAGTGTGGAATTGAAACAGTAACTGCTTTAGTATCGGGTGAAGCTGTATATGCAGAGTACGGTAATGGCTACTTTAATTATTCCGTCTTTATAGATCCTCATATGGTGCTCCGTTTCTCAGAGGCTGGAGGTCACATTGAGGAGATGGAAACACTCCTGGAGCAGTACAGTTTTCATACTGAATTCCCCTATTTCCGAAACCTGACCTGGGAGCTTGCCGACGACGGCAACGGTGATGGTCATCCCGATCCGGGAGAAAACTGCCAGCTGACCATCACCCTGGAAAACCTGTTAAACCATGCCGACGCAATCAATGTCCATGGAGAGCTGTTCAACGCAGATCCATCGCTGGATATCACCAATCCCTATTGCACTTTCCCCGACATACCGGGGGGAAGCAGCGGCAGCTCCACCCCACTGGAGTTTTATCTGGACCCTGATCTTGAACCGCATCAGACCACCTTCACCTTTACTGTTTACGCCGACAGCTTGCCTGAACCGCAGATGTTTGAGTTCTCGTTAGCTCTTGGTCGTGCCGATTGGCTGGTGGTGGATGATGATGGTGGCGAAAACCATGCGGAGTGGATCATCAACAGTTACGATGAACTTGGCATGTATGTCGATGTCTGGGATGGTGACTCCTCGATCACCGCTGAAGAGCTCAGTATCTACGAGTCAGTAACCTGGGCAACCGGTATCAATGAAAGCACCCTGGATCTGGATGAACAGGTAGCTGTTACCGGGTACCTGAACTCTGGGGGTCGCTTGTTGCTCTCAAGCCAGTTCCTCGGTGAAGATATCGGCGGTACAGCTTTCTTCAATGATGTCCTGCACGCCGAACATACAACTGACAACGTGCAATACAGCTGGGTCGATGGCATTCCTGACACTCCTGTCGCCGATGGTATGAATTTCCTGCTGGCTGGAGGTGGCAACGGAGCGGCCAACAACATCTCCCCCAGTGCCATGATCCCCATCGCACCGGCAGTTGCCTTCCTGGAATACGCTGATCAGGAGGAATACGCCGGTACACTGTATGATAACGGCTCCTACCGGGTTATTTATCTCGGATTTCCGGTGGAAGCAATCGGCGGCGGGGCCGGTACCAACAGCCGCAACGAGTTTCTGCAGGCGGCGGAGGATTGGTTCGAGTCTTCGGAAAGTATT
>JADHUQ010000058.1 GCA_016784425.1 Candidatus Delongbacteria bacterium
ATCAGCGGCGTTGCCCAGGCACAGTATCAGGTAGGCGATCAGGTAACGACTAATTTCACTTTACAGGATGTGTATGGTGAAACTCATTCCCTGAACGACTACCAGGGCCAATGTGTTCTGATTAATTTCTTCGCCTGCTGGTGACCAACCTGTGGTACGGAGGCTCCGCACCTACAGGAATTCCAGGACGAGTTTGAAGATCGGAATGTCAAAGTGATAATGGTGGATGTAGACAACGACGAAGACCCCAACTTCGTGCTGGGTTGGTTGAATAGCCATGGTGTTACTACGGTTACCTGCCTGGTTTACGGTAGTTCCACTTATGGTCCTTTCGGAGACGGCTATATTCCCTATAATGTGTTCCTCGATACTGATTTCATTGTACGCTTTACCGATAGCGGCTACAGCCAGGCAAGCTACAACACCTGGGCCAGTCTGGTCGATCAATATGCTATCGATTACGACTATCCTTTGATCCAGGACATGACCTGGGAAATGACCGACGACGGCAATGACGACAACCATCCCGACGCTGGTGAGAACTGCACCGTGACTTTTACTGTCAGCAATTTCGATGGTTGTGCTGAAGCAGTGAACGTGACCGGTGAACTTTTCAACGATGACCCCGCAATAGATATCACCAATCCTTATTGCACCTTTCCCGATATTCCGGGTGGTGACACCGTCAATTCGACAACAGTTGAGTTTTATGTCGACGCGGGGTTGGAACCGCATCAGTCAACTTTCTGGCTTACTGTCTTTGCCGACAACCTGCCAGCGCCACGAGTGTTCGAGTTTACACTCGGTCTGGGGCGCGCCAGCTGGCTGGTGGTAGACGATGACGGCGGTGATGATGATGTCGAGTGGATCGTCAGCAGTTTTGAAAATATGGACATGTATGTTGATGTCTGGGACGGTAGTGTGCCTGTTAACGGCGAAACCATGAGCAACTATGAAATCGTGTTCTGGGCTACCGGTATCAATCAAAGCACTCTTGATTTAGACGAACAAGCCGCGGTTATCGAGTACCTGGATGGTGGCGGAAACCTGCTGCTTTCCAGCCAGTACCTGGGTGAAGAGCTCGGTGGCACCGCTTTCTTCAGCGATGTCCTCCACGCTGAACACACTACCGACAACATGCAATACAGCTGGGTCGACGGTATCGCCGGTACTCCGATCGCTGACGGGATGGGATTCCTCCTGGCTGGATCTGGCAATGGTGCAGCCAACAGTGTCTCCCCCAGCGCCATGAATCCAATCGCACCCGCAGTCGCTTTTCTGGAATACGCCGATCAGAGTGAGTATGCCGGTACGTTGTATGATAACGGCAGCTCCCGGGTCATCTATATGGGTTTCCCGGTTGAAGCTATCGGCGGTCTGGCCGGAACCAATACCCGCGATGAATTCCTGGAGGCTGTGTGCGAGTGGTTCAACTCTTCTGAGGCTGTTACCGATCAAGCTTTGGTAACAATACCGGAGCAATTCGTGATGGCTCGCGCCTACCCGAACCCGTTCAACCCGGTCACCAATCTGGAGATCACTCTGGAGGCAGATGCTTCAGTACAGCTGACCTACTACGATGTACGGGGAGCGGAAGTTCACTCACAGTCCCTGTCATTGCTGACAGCCGGCACCCACAACATCGAATTCAGTGGCGCCAACCTGGCCAGTGGTATTTATTTCCTGAGCCTGGACGCCCAGCGCCTGCTGGATGGACAGCATCAGCTGCAACAGCTGAAGCTAAACCTGATCAAGTAGAATGTGATGTATCATATGCTTATAAAAAGCCCCGGTTTGCACCGGGGCTTTTTGTTTCCGCAATATCCAAGAACAGCGGCGTAGCCGGTGTTCTTCAAGCGCAACCTGACCGCAGGGCAGGTTGAGCCATACAAGCAGGGGCTTTTTGTTTCACACGATCTCTGCAGGCCTGATGAATGTGCTTATCAGCAATGTATCACGCGCTAGAGATTTGTCAGCAGTTCCTGTAGCTTTGCCACCACCGCTTCCGGTTCGACAAGCAACCTCTCCCCACTACGACGGATCTTTACTTCGACTTTCCCCTCCGCCATTGTGCGATCACCAAGGATAACCTGTAACGGAAAACCGAGCAGGTCCGCATCCTTCATCTTGAAGCCGCCCCGCAGCGGACGATCGTCGTAAACTGCAGTCAATCCTGCGGTTCGCAAATCGTCATAGATCTTACCGGCAAGTTGCACAGCAGATTCATTCTTAGCGTTCAGTGGTACTACGTGCACCTGGTAAGGAGTCAGAGCCCTGTTCCAGATAATACCGTTCTCGTCATGATTCTGCTCGATATACGTAGCCAGCATGCGACCGACACCAATACCGTAGGAACCCATGATGATCGGTTGCTCTTTCCCGCTCTCGTCAAGAAAAGTCGCCCCCATGGCGGAGGAATACTTGGTACCCAATTTGAAAATGTGACCAATCTCTATCGCCCGGATAATGCTGAGCGGTTGTCCACAATTTGGACAGGGCTCATCCGCCTTGACCGTAATCAGATCGTGAAATTCCGCCCGGTCCAGATCACGCGCCACATCGACACCACTGATATGGAAATCCTCCTTCAGGGCGCCGGTAACCATGCCACACCGCCCCTGCAGGCGGTTATCAGCCAGTACTTTTATATTGTCCGGTAATCCGACTGCGCCCAGGTAGCCAACCGGTGTGCCGGTGTGAGACAGAACCTCTTCCGGTTCCGCCTGGCGGAAAAGAGCTCCCAGTTGCGCCTCCAGCTTGCTTTCATTGATCTCGTCACAACCTGTGACACAGACCAGGATCGGCTGGTCGTCAGCAATGTAGAGGATCGATTTGATGAAGTTGTCGGGCTCCTGCTGCAGGAAAGCAGCCACCTCTTCGATAGTGCCATGCCCGGGAGTAGCGACCTCTTTCAGCTCGACAGGCTGATCTGAACGGCTTTCATAGCTCTGACCGCTGACGGCAATCTCGAGATTGGCGGCGTAATCACAAGCGTTGCAAAGCACACAGGTATCCTCACCCGCATCCGATTCGGCCATGAACTCCTGCGAACCGGACCCTCCCATCAGACCGCTGGAAGCGCCCACCACGAAATACTCGATCCCGACCCGTCCAAAGATGCTGCAATAGGATGCATGTTGCCGGTTGTAACTCTCATCGAGACTCTGCTCGGTAGCGTTGAGAGAGTAGGCGTCTTTCATGATAAACTGGCGGGTGCGTAACTCACCGGAACGGGGACGTGGCTCGTCACGAAATTTGGTCTGGATCTGGTACCACATCTGCGGTAACTGTTTGTAGGAGCGGATCTCTCCACGTGCCACGCTGCAGATAATCTCCTCGTGCGTCGGTGCCAGAGCCAGGGTGCGCCCCTTACGATCGGTGACCCGGAACATCTCCCCGCCAAAGTCGCTGTTGCGGCCGGTTTCATCCCACAACTCGATCGGATTGATCGCAGGCAGCTGGAATTCCTGACCACCGATGGCGTCCTGTTCCTCCCGAATGATGTCGATTACATTGCGGGCGGCCCGCCAGCCCAGTGGCAGATAGGAATAAATACCGGCAGCCAGCGGGCGGATCAGGCCAGCACGCAGCATTAACTGGTGGCTGGGGATGACAGCGTCGGCCGGCACCTCTTTCAGGGTGGGTGTGAAGTTCTCGCTTAAACGCATTGATGACCTTCTTTACTGATGATAAAACAGGGAAGAGCTCTATCCTCCCTGATGCAGCGGTTGCAGCGCTGGTTCTGCGAAGCAGAAGCTTAGCCAGAACGTCTCACGATGTCAACAGATTAGTATTTCCCGAATAAGTATCCGCTACTTCATTTCCATTCCATATACGAAATAGTTGCTCCCAACGGGCTGTCGCCAGCTTAAAAACATGTTAAACCTGGTATCACTCTTAGTTAATCAACCCCGGAATTGGCCCCCCAAAGGGACGCTTTTACCCGGTGCGTATACCCCCGGAGCGGTTTTGGGATTCAGGTAAAAAGGAAGATGATCGCGCCAACGGTATATCTTGACTATAGGAAGGGAGGGAGTGTAATATTACAGCCGGCTGACGCAGCCGCCATCTTCTGCCCCCGTAGCTCAGTGGATAGAGCTCTGGCCTCCGGAGCCGGGCGCGTAGGTTCGATTCCTACCGGGGGTATTCGACTCTGGGATTTCTGAAATCACTGCCACGTCTCATCGCTTGATGCAGCCCGGAAGGGCAGCATCAAGTCACTTTTTCCATTTAAGGTACAAACTTATGTCCCGCCACGCCCTCTGCCTGTAGCAGAACCAACTGTTCAACCAAGAATAGCTTGACATATCATCCTGGTTTGTGAAAAAGTTGGTTTCATGGTTGTGGGTACCTGCACCTTAGCCTTCCACGGCTTCCGCGCAGCAGTGGCGATATTGGTTTATGGATTCACTTTCTGATTAATTTGCTTAGTTTGTCTGAACAGTCTTCATTCTGGTCGGCACACGCTGTTAATTTGACAGTTGAAGAGTTATGAAAACACAAACGTTGAAATCGAATTCGCTGCTCTTTGTATCAGCGATGATATGGGGATTCGCTTTCGTTGCTCAGCGTGCAGGCATGGAGCACGTTGGACCGTTCATGTTTAACGCTGCACGATTCGCTTTGGGAGGTATCTCGCTGATCCCGCTTTTGCTGTTCAACCGCAACAGAGCTCCTTCCGAAAAAACTCCTCCACCAGCTGCAGGAAGAGCGATTATCTCCGGCGGAATACTGGCCGGACTGGCTCTTTTCATGGGTATCTCTTTTCAACAACTGGGAATTGTGCACACAACCGCTGGTAAAGCAGGTTTTATCACCGGTCTGTATGTCGTAGTGGTTCCAATTCTGGGATTAATCTGGAAGCAATCCCCAGGTTCTGGAACCTGGTTCGGAGCAGTTTGTGCCGTGGTTGGTCTCTACTTCCTGAGCTTTACCGAGAGTTTTACCATGTCTTTCGGAGACCTGCTGGTACTGATTGGCATGTTTTTCTGGGCACTGCACGTCCACGTCATCGATTACTACACCACTCGGATTGACTCAATCCAGCTGGCATTTATGCAGTTCGTATTATGTGCCATGCTCAGTTTTATCATCTCGCTATTTGTGGAAGTAACAACATTTCAAGGAGTTATCGACGCAGCCATTCCGATCCTGTATGCTGGAGTTTTATCCGTCGGGGTGGCGTTCACGTTGCAGGTTGTCGCACAACGGGAGGCTCACCCGGCTCACGCCGCAATCATCCTGAGCCTGGAAGCTGTTTTTGCCGTTCTGGGTGGCTGGCTGATACTTGGAGAAACACTCGCTCTGCGTGGATTCGTTGGCTGTGCATTCATGCTCGTCGGAATGTTGTTATCCCAATTGAATTTCAGGGCAGCCAGAAGTTCCTGAGACAATATTACACTGTAACACAAACCCCAGCTGTCATTCTGGTGCATGAAATTCAGGGTCAATGCGAACGGATGCACCTCAGATCGAGCTGGAATTCCAGTAACTGGGGGAGCGGTACTGAGTTTCATACCTGACCCGAGCAAAATACTGTCAGAGCTCTTTTCCCGCGTTGCAGGCGTCGGCAAGCTCATATCGCCGCTACAATTCGGCTGCATCTACCCACACCCGTATTTATTTCCGGCTTGACCTGCTCGCAAACGTTGAAATACTTCCAACCTGTGCAAATCGATTAGAGTTGTTGGAGAATTCGCAGTTTCGGCCGTATACTTTAGATACCGATACACCTCACCTTTCTAAAAAACTTTTACCGCAGTTCCTATCTCACAGTCACCAGGACAGCTGACATCTGTTGCAGCAGGTTAGTCTTTACACCATCTACCCGTGAGGAGGAACATGACTGTATCACGTTTTGCTATCGGTCTGTTAGAAGGCCGAATGAGTACTGCGATCTGCATTCTCATTCTAAGTGCAATCCTCTCGTTGGAAGTATCGGTCACCCACGCTCAGCCCGAATTCACACCTGTCTTTCACCCGGAGCTGAAAGTTACACGGACCACGGGTGAAATTGAAATTGACGGTCTGCTCGATGACTCGGGCTGGGAAGGAGCTGCCGCAACGGAGCAGTTTCACGAGATTGAACCAGGCGACAACCTGAAGCCTCCCGTGGAAACCAACGTCTTTGTGACCTACGACAAGGATTATCTCTACCTTTCCGCCATCTGCTATGATAATCCTGCTGATCTTCGTGCGACCTTGTGTCCGCGTGATCGTATGGGCGGTGATAACATCGGTTTCTTTATCGACACCTACGGTGATGCCACCTGGGCTTATACAATCAACGTCAATCCCTTTGGAGTTCAGGCAGATGCGCTGTGGAGCGATGGTTTTGGCGAAGACAGCATGTTCGATCTTATCTTTGAATCGGCAGGGCGGATTACCGATTCAGGCTATCAGGTGGAACTGGCCATTCCATTTTCCAGCCTGCGCTTTCCCAATGTTGAAGAGCAGAGCTGGCGGATACAGTTCTGGCGTCACCACTACCGTGAAACCCATTACAGCATCACCTGGACTGCGGTTGATCGAGACGAGTCCAACTGGGTGCGCAACTGGGGGGTCCTGACCGGTATTAAGAACGTTTCACCCGGAAAGGGAATAGAGATCATTCCCGCCTGGACCGGGTCATGGGCCGGCGCCCTGGGAGAGGACTCCGACGGCGATCTGGAATTTCGGAACGACGATCCACATGGGGAGGCTTCTCTTTCAGGCAAGTACGCGGTGTCATCCAATGTTATTATAGATGCCACCGTGAATCCAGATTTCAGCAATGTCGAGTCGGACGCCTTTCAAATCGATGTGAACTCGGCAACGGCTCTATCTTTTCCGGAGAAGCGGCCGTTTTTTCAGGAGGGGAGCGATCTCTACCGTACCCGCCTGAACCTCGTCTATACCCGTTCCATCAACGAGCCGGATTTTGCAGTAAAGGCAACCGCACGCCTGGGCAGGACCTCCATCGGTATCCTCAGCGCTCACGATCGGCACAGCCCCTTTATCATACCGTTCGAAGAGACCAGTTCAGGCCTGATAATCGGCGGCAGGAGCTTCTCCAACATTTTGAGAATGCGGCAGGTTTTCGGATCTGGTTCCCAGGTGGGTATGTTGATAACCAATCGCTACTGGGAAGGTGGTGGTAGTGGATCCACCTTCAGTACGGACGCCTCTTTTCGCTTTTCCCGACGAGTCGCCCTGAGAGTGCAGGCGGCTGGGAGTTACACCTCAGAGCCTGAAGACAGCCTGCTCACTGCAGGACTGGAGGACTTCCGATTCGACGACGGCAAACACACCGCAGTTTTCGATGGCGAATCATTTGGCGGTTATGCCGGCGAATCGAACCTCAGCTATAACAGCAGCAATTTCTATATCAGTGGAACTCTCTCTGAGACTGGTCCGACCTTCAGGGCCGATAATGGCTGGATGCCACGCAACAGCCGCAGGGAGGTGAGCCTGTATTCATCCTACCACTGGCGATTTGACCAGGGGCTGCTGGAGAGGATTACACTGGAGGTTAACCCGATGAGGATCTGGAACACTGATGGTCGCAAAAAGGACGAGGCGGTGTTTGCAACGGTTTCCATGCCACTGCGTTTCTACCAGACCCGTCTGGATTACCAGTATATGATCAGTACGGAGGAATTCGCAGGTGTCTATTTCGATGATATCTGGAATTTATACGGCAGTTACAGCACCTCCCCCAGCGAGCTGCTGGCCTGCGGGGGATCAGCCAGCTACGGTAACCAGATAGCTTATGGCTACGAGCAGCTCGGCAGGCAGACCAAGTGGAGTACCTGGCTGGATCTTAAGCTGTTCGACCGGCTTTTCGTCGAATACTGGGTCAATCATGTCAGGAGTTACAATACTGAAACCGATGAAGAGTTGTTCTACGGCTTCATCTATGGGTCCAGGATAAGCCTGCAGTACAATCGACAACTGTCTATCAGGCTGTTTTCTCAGTATAGTGAGTTTAGTGACACCTGGGTATTCGATCCGCTGATTACCTACCAACTTACACCGTTCACACTTTTCTATGTTGGTTCGACTTACACTGTTCAGGCCTACGACAATCTCAATAAGAGTGGTGACAGGTTCGTGGCGGAGACAGAGCAATCCTTCCGACACTACAAATTGGATGACCGCCAGTTCTTCATGAAGGTGCAATATCTCTTTCAGTTGTAACGGCTGCCTGAGACAAGATCTGCTTGAGATTGGTTTTCAATCGGATTGAATGCGGCGCATAATTCCCAATCTGGTCCGCATCAGCCACTGCCGGTTTCGAGGTATTCCGCCCGGCTCGGTGCTGTTGTGATAATCGTCCCCTGAACCCTCTGTAATTCTCCAGTGTCATGAGTTCACTTGAACAGCAGACATATTACAGGTAAATTAAACTGAACCATCAGATGTGAAGCTGGAATCCGGGATCAGGCGATTCCCTCAACGATGTCTGCTGACCTCACTGGATAAGATGATTCCGGTTTTACCAATGCGGCGAAGGGATCTTCGACTAATCTGTTATCTACTGAATGAATGGATCCGTGAAACGACACACTCCAGCATATCCCTTACTTCTGAGAGGCTTATCGCCGCTCACCCACTTGATCCTGCTCGCTCTGATGATCACCAGCCTGCTGCCTGCCAGAACCCGGGGACAGGACAGTTCCAACCTCCTGGCGGTAAAAGCCGAGTTTGTCAGAGAGTTTTCCCTCCCCGGCCGCAACAACCAGCTGCTCCGACCTGCTGCGATCCACATAGATCGGAAATTCAACGAAGTTCTCGTCTCCGATCCCGGACACAACCGTATCGTAATTTTCGATGACAACGGTGTCTACCGTTTTGAATTCTCCGGTGGGGAGGTCTTCTCCACACCTGGCGACCTGGGGGTGGATTCAGAGGGGCAGATCTATGTGGTGGGTTCCACCAGGGCAGGAAAACGTTTGTTCGTCTTTGATTTCGATGGGATCTATCTGCAGGAACTGGAACTGTTTACCTCAGACGGGAAAAGGGTTGATATCGGCAGCATGACCTTGAGCGAACAGGACGAGCTCTTTGTCTATAATGCCAATCAGCCTGGAATCACTGTCTTCAGTCCAGATGGTGAGCTGTTGAGAGAAATTGCTCTTTTTGAGGAACTCTCAGAGCGAACACTGAACGAGATGATTGCAGGAACGCTGACCGCAGCCCAGGGGAAATTGTTCCTTCCGCTCCCTTCAATGGGGATGGTTAATCTCTACAGCTTTGAGGGTGAGTTTCTCCAGAGTGTCGGATACAAAGGGTCCCGGGTCGGTGAGATGAGTTTCCCCGTCAGGGCTGCACTCACTCCGGACGGTTTGCTGCTGGTGCTGGACAAACACCGCCACAATGTGCTCTGTTTTGATCAGAACTACCAGTTCATCGGTGAATTCGGTGGACGGGGATTCAACCCCGGCTGGTTCTACCACCCCAATCTATTGGACGTCGATGCCGGTGGGCAGATTTATGTAGGGCAGATATTCTCTAATCGGATTCAGGTCTGCCATCTGCCACAGGTTATTTCCGACCGTCGCAGTCCCATTGGTGGTAACTCGGACTGAAGGAGATGTGATATCAACAGATGTATGATCTATTTCGCAATTTTCTCAATATACTGTTGATTTCACTCGCCATTAACTCAGGATTAGATTAAATTAAGTACAGTCTCAATAAGACGTTTTTTGTGATACATTATCTCTCAACCTATTAATCAAGTATCTGTGTCCCTAGAAACTGGAGGATTTATGCGTAAGGTTTTACTACTCACCGCAGCTTTTTGCTTTGTAGCTGCCGGCACCGCCTTAGCGTTCCACGATGCCGGTGTTGCTCACTGTAACGGCTGCCATACAATGCACAATAGCGAAGATGGTGCCCTCGTCGATCCGGACAGTCCCAACGGAAACGCCTGGCTCCTGCGCGACGCGACAGCCAGTGATGTCTGTCTTTCCTGTCACGGCGATCATCTCGGCGCTGTTTTTGGAGACGATCCCCTCGCTCCGCCGTCACCGATCGGTGCCGGAAACTTCGTCTACCTGCTGGAAGACAACCTTAATGACGGCCATGCTGGTGCGTCCAACCCGATCGGTGGCGATGCCGCCGGTCACAACATTGTCGCACCTTCACGTGGTGTCGCTGCAGACGCTACCCTGATGTCGAGCCCTGGTGGATCTTTCCCCTCCTCCTCCCTCGGTTGCTCATCCTGCCATGATCCTCATGGTAACGATGATTTCCGGATGCTTTACAGCGCCGGTCCGATCCAGGATGGCCTCTTCAACTTCACCAACGCCGCTCCGGAAGCTACCGGAAGAAGCATCTTCGGTGGTGCTCCCGGCGCTCACACAGCCTATCAGGACGGTATGAGCAGCTGGTGTGGCAACTGTCATGGTGATTTCCATGACGAAGCCAACGGTCGTTTGATCCATCCCTCCGGATCCGCCATCGGTGGAACCATCGCCCAGACTTACAACCTCTACAACGGTACTGCCGACATCACTGGTGGTGCCCAGGCTACCGCCTATCTGGAAGAGGTTCCCTTCGAAGATGCGGCTAACACCAGCATCATGTCCACTGAAGGTCCTTCAGCTGGCAGCAAGGTCATGTGCCTTACCTGTCACCGTGCTCACGCCTCTTCAGGTCCTGACGCCGGTCGTTGGGATTTCAGCGTGACACTGCTTGAGGAAGACGGTCTGGAATCAGGCTCCTATGCCCTGCCTGATCCTTATGGTGATGACGATCAGCGGTCACTTTGCAACAAGTGCCACAAAAAGGATGCGAACGATCACATCGCGACTCCTTAACTGTCTGTTTACGACACCCGCGATTTATAGTGGGTGATCGTCAGGTTTACAACTCCCGGGCAGACCAGCCCGGGAGTTTTTTTATAGGCACTTAACCTGCAGGCGTTTAGACTGGTCTATCGTCACACCAGAAGCAGGGAAGAAATCTTTTGCGGATCATAATCGGCACCTTGATCGGTCTCCTCATTTCAGTCCACCAGCTTCCGGCACAGGATTCCATTCTCCTCTCCATATACCTCAACTGGTCTGGCAACAGTACTGACTGGCAGATCGATTCACTTCAACTTGTAAACTCTGAAGGATATTCCCAGTTGCCAATGCGCCCTCTGGATCCGGCGCAGAATGCCAGGCGCAAACAGATCAAGCTGTTTGAGGGCAGGGTAGCTGAGAGGGATTACCGTTCTCTGCGGGTCTGCTGGCGAGAAGATCCACACCAGCAGCTCGAGGCGTCGCCAGGCAGGCTGGAAACAGATCCGGATTCATCCACCAGCCCCCAGCTGGTAACGCGGAACTACTCCAGAGACTTTGCCATTGACGGTCAGCAATTGAAAAACGGGTGTCTGCTCCTCAACCTGACCTGGGAACCGGTGGAGGAAGGTCGATTTCAGTCAGGCGGAATTATACTCCAGGAGTACACCGATCCACCTCTCGGCGCTCTGGTTTTTGTCTCCTGTGAGGGATCAGATTGTATCACGGTGGTCGATCGATTTACCGGAAAGGTTACCGACATTATCGAGGTTGGTAACCGACCGCGGGGATTGGCCTGGAGCCGGTCGGCCCAGCGACTCTATGCCGCCTGTGCCGGCAGCGATCAGATAGCAGTTATCGACGGTCAGGACCGCAGCCTGATCACCTTCTTTCAGCTGCAATATGGTGATACTCCCTCCCGGTTGGAACTCTCTGTGGATGAATCACAGCTCTTTGTCTTGAACCGTGGATCGGGAACCCTGCTGGTGATGGATCTCCACTCCGGACAGGAGGTAGCCAGAGTCGTTACCGGTGAAGGCCCGGCTGCTCTGGCGGTTGATCCCCTGGCCGGCTATGTCTACCTGAGTGAAGAACCGGAGCGCCGCATTGTGACCTTTGATCCTGTCACCCGGGAGGTAGTAAGCAGCACATTAACGCTGGGAGAGCCTGGCGAAGTACTTTACGAAGAGTTTT
>JADHUQ010000059.1 GCA_016784425.1 Candidatus Delongbacteria bacterium
CACGCCTGGCATTGGGCAACATTCAGTTCGATCAGCTGATGGATATGGATGTACGACTGCAGGAAATCGACAGCTACCTGGGTGCTATCGACCAGCTGCTGGAGCAGACGGAGGCCCCTGTTGCAGAATAAACACGCGCTGTCACTCCTGTTCTCCTGTTTGTTGCTGTTGCAGTCGACAGCACAAAGCCAGGGTGCTGACAACACCCCTGACGAAACGGTCTTGAACCGCTGGGCTGAAATCTCCACCATGAGGATCAATCCCCAGGCCGACGCCTGGATCGACGAGGGTAACCTCATTGTCGCCAACTACCAGGAACTGCAACAGCTGCAGACCAGCACGCTCGATTCTCTCAGCCGGGTCCAGGTGGAAAAGAATATCAATGAACTCGCCGTCCGTCTCAATCTCCTTTTGAAAAAAGTGGAACAGGCGCGGATTTTCTCACTGCCCCCGGAAGAACTCCGCGCCCTGCGGGAACGCTACCAGAAGGAATCCGATTCACTCGAGGTCGCCTACGGAGTTCTGCGTGAGCAGATCCTGATCGAGGGGGACAACTTTCTCAACACCTATCCGGATGAGCCGCTGCTGCGGAAATACAAACGTAAGGATGTGGTGGCCGATATGTGTTTTCGACTGGGGGAGCTCAGTCAGCAGAAAGCCCGTGAGGAGTATTTTGACCGCCTGGATGATTATGAAGAGCGACAGCGTAGCGCCCGTGACCGGGGAATGCCTTTTAATGAAGCCCCGCCACAACTGGACCTGAGTCGTGCGGTGGAGCTTTACCTCAAAATCGTCAACGAATTCCCCAACAGCGATTATGTCGCCGACGCCCTTTACAACCTGGCCAACATCCGGGAGAATTCTGAGGATCCGGTAGAGCAGTGGGAAGCGGTCGAATTTTACACCCGTTTGTCAGAGCGGTTTCCCGATTCCCGCTATACTGCTGAAGCCTGGATGAGGATCGGGGAGTACTGGTACAGCCAGGGGAGCCAGGAGGATTACCGGCGAGCCATCGACGCTTATATACATGTACTGGACTATCCTGAGTATGTCAACCGCGACAAGACACTCTACAAACTGGGATGGACCCATTACCAGGTATTGGAATACGACCAGTCGGTCAGCTATTTTACCCAGGCGGTCGAGTACACCCGGCAACAGGTGGCCGCTGGCGAGGAACCAATCGCCGCGCTGGAAGAGGAGTCGATCCGTTACATCGCCATCAATTTTGCCGACCCGGAGTGGGAGGAGGGTGGTGTCGCCAATCTGGCTGCCTACATCAGGGAGCGGGATGCGGTTTATAACGACTTCGGTTTTACCCTGGCTTTGACCTTCGCTGATATTCTCAAGCAGGAAGCACTGGATTACCGGCTGGCGGTTGCCGCGTACGATTCTGTGCTCTCGCTGTATCCCCTGACAGCCGAGGGACCGCTGGTATTGCAGAAGTTGATCGAATGCTATGCCGACAAAGCACTCAACCGACCGGAACAGGCTTATCAGTCCCGTAACCGTTTTGGTGAGTTGTTCGTCGAAAATGACGCATGGTTAGAGGAAAACAGCGCCGATACCGTGGTTGCAGCCGCCCGCACAGTGATGAATCTGCATCAACTCAGCAATGTCAACCAGGCATTACAGCTGGCCAATCGGGATAACAGCGAAGCTGCCTACGAGGAATTTCTGCAGCAATCCCGTCATTACCTGCAACTTTTTCCCGGTGACAGCAGCGCTTTCCAGGTCCACTGGAATATGGCGAAGATACTGGAGACACCCCTCAAGCGGTACGACACCGCCTGGGCGGAGTTCCTGCTGATTACCAACCTCTATCATCCCACCCGGGATGTGATGCCGGCTGCCATCAACGGCATCGTCATGGCGCAGTTCATGATTGAACTGTCACCTCCCCTGGAACCGGACTCAGCTATTGCCTGGCCGTTGACCGGCGAGGAGGAGATGCTGGTCGAAGCGCTGGAGCGCTTTGTGGAACTGTTCCCGGAAGCGGAACAGTCACCGGAATACCTTTTTAATACGGGTGGCCTGTATCATCGCCACCGGCTCTGGTCGCAGGCTCGGGTTCAGTTTGACCGCATCATCATGGATTACCCCCACTCGGTGTTGATCAGTGACGCATACCTGTTCTGTATCGAAGGCTTTTTTGCGGAAGAGAACTTTGCTGCCGCGGAGCAGAAAGCGCTGGAGTTGCTCGCTCTGGAACCGGCGCCTGAAATCAGGACACGAGCCGAACAG
The DNA here is from genome assembly GCA_016784425.1 of Candidatus Delongbacteria bacterium. Lineage (GTDB taxonomy): Bacteria > CAIWAD01 > CAIWAD01 > BS150m-G50 > BS150m-G50 > BS150m-G50. The sequence goes on from JADHUQ010000059.1 coordinate 2,245, forward strand.
GCAGTGGCACAGGCTGTATTTTCTGGTGCCAAGCTGTTGAGCGGCGGTGATGACCATCTGGCCGCAGCGGCTGAATTCAAACGAGTGGCGCTGGATGTTCCGGACGCAGACTTTGCCGACGCCTCCCTGTTTGACGCCGCGGCTGAGTACCGTAAGGGGGAAGCCTGGCAGGATGCCGCTGATACCTACCATTTTCTGGTCAGTCGTTATCCTGATTCGGAATTCGCTGATCGCGCCTTGCGACTGGCGGCCTACACCTATCTGGATCAACTGAAGGAGATGAACTCTGCTGCCACCGCGTTCGAGCAGCTGGCCACCGAGTATCCAGCTTCCGAATACCGTCAGGAAGCGCTGACCAATGCCGGCTTCTGCTTTTACCAGGCAGCAGACTGGGAAAGCGCACTGCGGGTAAACAATCTTTATCTGGAGCTCTGGCCTGACGCCGATAACGCCGCTTCGGTTATGTTTGGCAACGCCGAGTTGTACCTGAAATTGGAACAGGTCGCTACCGCCAACAGCATCTACCTCGATTTTGCGGCCCGTTTTCCCAACGATCCCCGTACCGTACGCGCTTTCTTTGAACGGGGTCAGTACTACCTGAGCCACGGGGACAGCAGCCAGGCGGCCACCGAATTCCGCCAGACCACCGCCCGTAACCGGGAGTTGGCACAGGGCGGTCATGAGACCGGTGATTATTTCGCCGCCCGGGCTCTGCATTATCTGGTACTGCGGGAATATGACTTCTACCTGGCGATCCAACTGCTCCAGCCGGAGAGTCGTCTGGAACAGCTGCTGGAGGAGAAGAAAGCAGCCCGGGCGGGGTTGCTGGACCAGCTTTATGAGTTGATCGCCTATACCACCCGTGATCTCTTTCATGCCCGTTATCTCATCGCTGCCGTTCATGAGGATTTCGCCAACACCTACCTGGCCCAGGAACAACAAGCCTATGCCAACCAGGAGGAGGAGATCGCCTCCCTGGATCGTATCGATGCTGCCGGCCTGGAGTTGAGTGGGATTGCCATGGGGGATTATCTCACCGCCATCGAAGAGATGAACAGCGCAATGACCGTTATCGCCACCCGTCAGCAACAGGTCGACCGGCGGCAGCGTGTCACACAGACCTGGCTGGATACACTACCGGACAGTGTCGTTGCTCCTGAAGATTCGTTGACGCACTTGGTAGAGTTGAAACGCTCCCTGGCGCTGATCGACACCTCGCTGGTGGAAGGTGAGCATTGGATACGTGAATCCCGCCAGCGGGTACCCGCGATAGCCTGGGCGAGTGCCGAGCGGAGTGAAGAGCGGATACGCATGTTCTATGAGGCCCCGATCATATCAGGTCCACCGGAAATAAGGCTCAACTACCGTGATGCCGTTCTCAGCCGGTTCGTATTACCTGCCACCAGGGATTGTATCACCTCGTATCTACAGGTGCTGGAACATGCCGGCGAGGTGGGACTCGCCAGCAGCTGGCGTGGGCGGGTACAGGAACGTTTTGCCCGTTTTGCCGGCTATCCGCTCTCCGGTTACCGGGAACTGTTTGAGTTGGCTACGACAGCCACATCTGAGCTGGCCGACTCCTTTGAAGCACTTCTGGAAAGGGGTGAAGATGCAGTCAATCCGGATGGAATGGCTGCCGGAGATCTTGGTTTCTATTATCTCGACCTGCTCGATTATCGTCAAACCTATCTGATGAATTCGCTGCATACTGAAACTGAGCTGTTGGAGTCATTCCGTACTACCGGAATTGCCGCTGAGGTAGTTACCGCCAGGGGCGACAGCATTTTGTATCACATCCTACAGTCAGTCCGTATGATGGAAACAGATCAGCTGGAGGCGGTGACACGGCGCGATCATGCCTGGGGTCGTTTTGAGGAAACCTCCTCCTGGATCTGGGAGGACGCCAACGCCACCTGGGACGACGCCGCCTTTGCACTTTCAGAAAACATCCTGCTGACACTCACTGCCGCCGACGAACTGATAACCGGGTATCAACTTACCGGGTCGATTGTCAAACGGATCTGGTTTAAACTGGCGCAGCTGAATCCGGAGCAGTTTGGTGATCGTTTTGGCTTGACCGAACAGCTGTTGTCGATCAACACCTCCACCGACTGGCTGGTTCATACCAGCTATCAACGTGGCTTTACCGAGTTCGCTTTCGATGACAGTGGCTGGCAGTCCGCGCTTGCTACCGGCAATCGGGAGATTGTCACCCGGTCCGGTCTGGAGGGTAGTGGCGCTGTGGCAATCTGGTGGCAGATGGAGCGGGAATCAGCTCTTCAGAACGTCGATACCCTGACACGGGTTGACACTTTGCAGGTTGATACGCTTCAAGTCGCTGTTGAACAGCTGGCCATCAGCGACAGTCTCTGGTTCAGACATAGTTTCCACCTGGAGGATTTACCGGTGGCAGCCGAACTGGTGGTAACCGCGGACGATAACTACGGTATTTACCTCAATGGTGAGTATATTGACGAGGATCGTGGCGGCACCGAAGATTGGTTTGAGGTAAAACGAATCGATCTCAAGGATTATGTCCTGAGTGGTGACAATCTGCTGGCGGTAGAGGCAGTGGATGAGGATGGCACCGGTCGTGGTTTACTGATCAGCTTTGCTTTGCGGACCGTCCCCCGTCTGACCGATGAGCTCTTTGAGCAGAAGTTGCGGGATGATGCTGAAACGAGTCAGCAGCAGCAACGCGAGCTAGAAAGGGATAGACTATATGAACGCCACAGAATATATTAGTTGCCTGTTGCTACTGCTGTTCACAGCGGTGGCAGGGGTGGCACAGGAGCGGGTCTTGCTGGGTGAGGTCACCATCAAGGGGGAGATTCGTCAACCAAATGTTGCCATGTTCTCATCCCGGATACCTCCTGAGTTCCGTAAGTTACAGGTTGAGAAATCCTTCCTGACCGAAATACGACAACCGCTGGCTGAGGTCGTTGAGTTGAACAGTGATATCAGAGCTCCCTATAAAATTGGTAAAATCGAAACCCTGTTGCTGAAGGAGCGCCAGTATAAACTCTCTGGGAGAAGCAAGCGATGAATCAGGAAACCGATAGCAGCAGTATCACCGATCTCGAGCGTCAACTGGTTAAGGCATGTGATGACCCGGGGCAGTTCGGAGCGCTGCTGGGGCAGGTGTTGCTCCACAAGCTGACTGAAGTACAAGCCTACCTGTGGGATTACCTGTTTACCCTCGCCAGGGAAAACGGCCGCACGCTGGATCGAGACGAGGTCACCCGGAGAATGATCGGTAATCTCGCCTACCAGCGACTGGTAGGATGCAATGAAGAGGAAGAAACCTGCAGGGCCAAGATCTGTTTTATTACCAATCCGAACTGTTCCGGTAATAAAATCAAGATGCATATCAACACTTTGCGTGAAATGATTCTAGAATACAACAAACCGGTGGAGGAACTTTAATGTCTACCCTCAGTCAATTTTTCAGCATGTTCAGCCCCTCTGAGAGCGGCGCTTTCTTTTTCTGGGTGCTGGGCATCTTCTTTGTGTTTGCCATCGCCATCTTCCTGGAGCGACTGTATGTAGTGATCGTCAAATCCAACATCAACAGCGACAAGTTCATGGGAACCATTTATGCACTGGTTCAAAAAGGTGAGATTGATAAGGCGTTGGCATTGGCCAAGGGCTTGCAGGACAAAGCACTCGGTCGTATCGTCTACCAGGCTCTGCTGGAGGCGAAGGACAAAGAGATCATCGACTACCGTTCGGTACAGAACGCTGTCGACGAGGCCAGTCTTGAGATAATCCCCAAGCTGAACAAACGCACTCCTTATCTGTCCACGATCGCCAATGTCGCCACCCTCTGGGGACTGATGGGTACCCTTTTCGGTCTGATTCAGTCCTTTGAAGCGGTCAAGAATGCGGGCGCCAACGCCTCCCAGGCGCTGGCCGGGGGTATCGCTGTGGCGATGTTGACCACGCTGGGTGGTCTCTTTGTAGCTGTTCCTTCCATGTTGATGTATTCCTGGCTCAACAACACTACCAACAACATGATCTCAGAGATCGACGAACACTCGGTAAAGCTCATCAACGCGATAACCGGGAGTAAATAGTGGCTTTTAAACCCTCCCTCAAGCGGAAATTTATTCCGCCCGACGAGGATGTCAATGTCACACCGATCATGAATCTGGTGGTGGTGTTGATTCCCCTGCTGCTGGCAACGGCGGAGTGGGTTAAGCTGGGATTGATTGAATCAAAGATGCCACCAGCTGGTGGTGGTGGTGGTGAGCTGACCGAGCAGGTTGAGAAAAAAGCGCTCAGCCTCATTGTCTCCCTGGAAGAGGAGCAGATAGCGGTTTCTCTGTTTGGCGCCACAGCAGCTAATCCAGAGGTTGATGGTTCGGTTTATTACCGGACTATTCCCCTCCTGCCAACGGGTGAATATGACTACGCAGTCCTGAACACACTGTTGCATGATGTTCGTCTGGATGTCGTGGAGCAGGGGGTGCTGGCAGAGCAGATACCCAACCTTGACCGGTTCGGTAATCCGGTGTATAATCCGGATGGTACACCACAACTGATCAATGACTACATCTACAGCGATGTCTATAATGTGCGCATCTCCGCGCCGAACCATCTTCCTTTTCAGTCGCTGATATCAGTGCTGGATGCCTGTCGGGTCTATAAGGATGAAGATGGACATCTCAGCTATCTGTTCCCGGTACCCTTTATGGGCAAGCTCAGCTAACGAGGTCAAGCATGGCTTTTGCACCAACAAAGCTGAAGGGCAGGGCACAACCGCCCAAGACCCTGAGCCTGAGTTCGATGATGGATATGATGACCATTATTCTGCTCTTTCTGATCAAGTCCTATTCCGCAACCGGCATGTTGATTCAGGATGTGGAGGGAATCAACATACCGGTTTCGACTACCGCAGGCTCCCCTAAAAAAGTACTCACCCTGGCTATTGATGATGAAGCGGTCTGGCTCGATCGTGATGGACAGCGGGTTGAGCGCTTTGAGAGCATGGATGTGCTGATGGCTGAATCGGATGATCCGGCAGCTATGGTGCTGCCAGGGCTGTTTACCTTCCTGGAGAATGAAGCAAGACAGGGCAGAGAACGGGAGAACTATGGCGTTAAATTCACTGGAGAAATCAACATCATGGCTGACGCGCAGGTCCAGTATAACGCAATCCTGAAGGTGCTTAAAACCTGCTATAATGCCGGTTTCTCCCAGACTGATTTCGTAGTTCTGAAGGAGGATTAGGCTATGATGGCACCTGCTCTGAACATAAATGAATTTAAACGCAACTACTGGGAGTCGCTGGACAAGCTCTACTGGGGGATCTTTCTCCTGGTATTCGTGATCGAGCTGGTAGTCCTGATCTATCTGCAATCCTTACCGGTGAGGGAGATGACCGAAGCGGAAACACTGGCCTTCCAGCGCCGTGTCTTCAATGTACTGGCTCCACCGGATGTGGCACCGGTAGCACCGGTTATGGTTGGCGAGGATTCCGGCGAAGGTGCTGCTTCTGAAGAAGAGGGTGAAGAAATAGCTGAAGAGGCACCGGCGGAACCGATTGAGCGACAGCAGGAAACTGTGGTTGACCGGGCAACCCGACGTGCAGGCCAGGAGCAGGCCCGTACACAACGCCAGGCAGCCGCACAACAGGCAGCGGCACAGACCGGTCTTTTTGCAGCTGTCGGCGGTGATTACGGCACGTCGGATGGATCTGGCGCCAGCGGTCTGGTCGATACCGATGTGCGCTCTTCCGGTGCAGTCAATGTGGATCAGGTTGGTACGATTCACACCGGTGGACAGGGTGAGGCTATCCGTGAGATACGGGGTGGTCTCCAGGCTGGCGAAGGGGAAGGATCAGGTCTGGATATCGATTTCTCCAGTATGAGTGCTTCCGAGTTACGCCAGCTGGCTTCTGTTGGTGGTGTGACTTTTGGTGATGTCTTCGGTGATGGTTCCGGTGGCGGCGGCAGCGGATCGGAGCGGAATTCAGAATCGCTGATGGCGCGTGTGATGGAACTCAAAAAGGGTCTCCAGACCTGTTACGAGCGTAACAAGCGCCGCAAACAGGACTTTGCAGGGAGTATCAAACTCTTCTGGACTCTACTTGCCAACGGTCAGTGCGAGCGGGTAAGTATCGATGGCACCTGGAATGACGACGCGCTGGGATCGCGGGTAGAAAAGTGTATCAAACAAAAAGTTGAAGCCTGGAATTTTGAAGCTGTTGATCCTTCTGCGGGGGATCAACCACTGGAAGTCAGGTTTACCTTCCAATAGAAACCGGGGCGTCAGCCCCTTTTTTTGTAGGGTAGCTTAAGAGACAAACCATGGCGAAGCAATTAATCAGCCGGGAAACCCTCCGCAACTGTGGCACCATCAGGGAATACATCTACGATCCCGCACGAACATTGATCACCGCCGAGGCAAGAGAATACGCCGTTGCCCGGGGCATCCGCCTGGTAGTCCGCGATGATGTTACTGTACCGGGACAGGCTGCTGGCACCCAGGCGGATATCGTCATTGGTGCGGACCACGGTGGTTTCCGGTTGAAGGAAACTCTGAAGGCGCACCTGCAACAGCAGGGTTTTCGGGTTCTGGATATCGGCTGCTGGTCGGAAGAAACGGTGGATTATCCCGACTACGCCCGCCAGGTGGCTGAAAAGGTAGGTCGGGGGGAGGTCTCCCGGGGAATAATGATCGATGCTATCGGCATTGCCAGTGCCATGGTGGCAAACAGGATTCCTGGTGTACGGGCTGCAGCCTGCCAGATTCGTGATGCCGTTGTCAGCGCCCGTCGGCATAATGACGCCAACCTCCTTGCGATTGGCGGCAGAGTACTGGACGAGTCCACAGCACTGGAAATGGTGGAGTCATTTCTGCGGGAACCGTTTGATGGCGGCAGGCATTTGCAGCGGGTAGAAAAAATCAACAGGTTGGATCATGTTGAATGATGCTGCCAGAGCTGTATAGCGACCCGCCGGCACTTGAAGATGTCCCGAGATTATCCCACTTTATCATATTCAAAATCCAGGTATGAAGTTACTTCAGCAATCGCGACTTCTTGAGATCATTGTGCTGTACTATTAAACTGGCCACACTGCGCCACATTAGCAGACGGGGAAATGGTGGGTATGGAAAAGAAAGGTGGTGGTAAACGTTCTGGTGAGGAACGGTATCCCGCCCGCAAGAGCTTTCGTTCACTCCAGGATAGCTATCTGGATCACAACCTGGATAGTAAGGTGGAAAAGCTTGCAGCCTATCTGGTTCCCGGCGCATCACCTGTGGAGACACAACCAGGCCAGGCGGTTTATGCCCGGATAATCGAGCAGTTGAACGAGGAGAATCGCTCTTTGCAATTGAAATTGAAACTGGCGGAGGTGGAAACCAACCGGCAGGAAGGTGCTAACAAGAGTGCAGCACCAGCCCCGGATAATGAGCGATCCGAAATTTCCCCCGCTGCAGCAACGCAGTCAACAACCGCAGTAGAACAACCCGATTTCAGCGACCCACTACCGGAGTTGAGTGATCACCCACTCCTCGCCCCGGAGCCTGGTGAAGTGTGGCTGGAAGAAATCATCCGCCTCTTTGCAGAATGGTCTCTCCCGGAACAGGTGCTGGGGGAAAAGCGCCAGAGTGATGAAGAATTCCATGACTTCATCAGTTATACGGTCTTCCAGGAATGGCTGGAACATCATCCGGCGCTGTTACTGGTAACCGATCTCTCGGGGAACCTGCTGGCTCTTTCCGGACCTTATCGCAGGCTCTTGAGTGAGACAATGCTGACCCAATTGCAGGATTCCCCGCTGGCTGTAGTTTTTGATGAGACCGCAGTAATGCTGTTCCTGCACTCCCCGACCGACCGCAGTTTTCCGCTGGTCATCGACCGTATGCTGCTGCGGGAGGTGTATGTCACCCGGTTTAGCCTTATCCTGCAAAGTGAACCGGTCGGTTATCTGTTTCAATTGAACACTCTGGTGACTAATCCAACACTTACCAGCGAGGCAGAATGATCCGCTATCCTGCCTGCGAAAATTCTCTCATAGCAATAACCGCTCCGGCGGGCAGTCCACCACCCGGCACTGTAGAGCAGGCAGTTACCTTTCTGGAGTCTCAGGATCTGCGTGTGGTGACAGACAATAGTCATCAGAGACAATATGGGTATCTGGCCGGTACTGATAACCAGAGACGAAATGCGCTCCTGCAACTCTGGCGTGATCCGGAGGTGGAGATCATCCTGGCGGCGCGGGGTGGCTTTGGCACTACCAGGTTACTGGCGACACTCCCCTGGCAGGAACTGGGCGAAAATCCCAAACTGTTACTGGGTTACAGCGATCTAACCGCCCTGCAGAACGCACTGCTCAGCTGCAGTGGTGTGGCCAGTGTCTCCGCACCGATGGCTGCCACCGAGTTGACCACCATGCCGGACACTGTGACCTGGAATTCACTGCACCCTTTTCTGCGGTACGGTTTCAGTACACATTCAGATCAGCGCTGGTCGCTTACGCCAGAACAGGTGCTGGTTGCAGGCCGGGGGGAGGGTGTCCTGGTCGGTGGGAATCTCAGTGTATTTACCTCATTGTTCGGTACACCTTTTCTGAAGATGCCGGAACAGTTTGTGCTGCTGCTGGAGGAGCAGGGGGAGTATCCCTTCCGTCTTGACCGCTACCTGCGGATGCTGGCTAACGCCGGCTGGCTGGAACGGGCAGCGGGTATTCTGCTGGGTCATTTTGTCAACTGTATTGAACCGGACCAGGAAAAATCAACCTTTACCGCTGAAGAGTTGATCCAGGAGTACTTCGGCTCACTGCACTGCCCGGTTATCCAGCATCTCCCTTATGGTCATGCAGCTCCGCGACTCTCGCTGCCGATCGGTGGTCTGGTTCGCCTCGACACTGCCACCGGGCTTCTGGATTTTACCAGGCAACTGTAAATCGATTTCACTATGCTGGCTGACCACTGCTCCGCAACGCTGCAATGAGTATTTCCCTTCTAGCCGGCACCCGATGCGAGAAATCCCTTCCATTAAATCAGCTGTCTGACTAAGCTCTATCGCTCCCGCCCGGGGAGTCACATTCTTGCAGATATTCTGGTTAAAAATTCTGCTTCCACTTTTTACCGCCATCCTGCTGCTCAATCCACACACCCCCTTCTGGCTGGCTCTGGTGGCACTACCCCTGCTGTTGATTTTCTTTACCCGACGACAATGGCCGTTGCTCCTTGCCTGTCTGGCAGCATTTCTGCTGCTGGGTGTATCACGCTGGCTGTTGCTGGCGCCAGCCCCTGAGCTGCGACTTCCTGAAGATATTCTTTTCAGAGGAGAAGTTACCGCAGTCAGCGGTTCACAACATGGCCAGCGTCTGACGCTCAAAGATGTTGAGCTGTTGACGAAAACCGGAAAAAAGGGACTGCCAGGTAACTATCAGCTGTTCAGCAGATATCGGCAACAGTTCACCTGCGGCGATCAGCTGCGTTGTCGGGGGAGATTTCGTGAACGGGCTCCCCCCCTCAATCAGGGCGAGCCGGACTGGCGCTGGCGGGGGCAACGCCAGGGGATAGTCGGCGAATTCCATGATATTGAAATACTGGAGCTGACTCCAGGAACGCCACCCCGGGC
>JADHUQ010000060.1 GCA_016784425.1 Candidatus Delongbacteria bacterium
CGTTTCTTTCGAACAGGGCTTGGTTAGAAAGCGGAAGAGATTACCCTCGTTGACAGCGTCCATAGCCACCTGCAGATCCGCCTGGCCAGTCAGCATTACCCGGGTGGTTGCTGCTGATTTTGATCTGACCCGTTTCAGAAACTGGACCCCGTCCATCACCGGCATCTGGAAATCGGAAACCACCACAGCGAAGGGTTTTTCTGCGTCAACCAACCTCAGCCCTTCCGAACCGCTGGTGGCGGTGGTGATTTCAAAATCGTATCGTAACTGACGTCGGAATGACGACAGGATATCAGGTTCATCGTCGACCAGTAATACCCGCTTATTCACTGTCCTCTCCTTTGGATAGTATTGTGGCCAGCAGGTCCTGCCAGATAGGGATTTCATTGGCCAGACCCAGCTGATTAATATAGTCCATGTCGAGCAGTTCCTCCGGTGGAATTGGGTTTGATGTCAATTCACTCATCAGGATAGCGCTCGCCGCATGGACAGCAGTGAGCGGTGTGAAGGCGCCATTACTGGGTGCTTTACCAGGGGAGTGATGAAAATAGATCGCTTCCACTATGGAGTCAGGCAAACCCCAGAGGCCCATCAGATAACCGCCGATCTCCGCATGGGTACGACCCAGTTCTTCCTGTTCTGCAGACATCTGATTACGCATATCGGCACCGGCAAGATCCAGCACATCGGCGTATTTTTCCGGAAAACCGGATGCCAGTATCAGGATCCCTACATCATGCAGCATACCGGCCAGAAAGACATCATCGATAGATTTCTTGTCGAGTTCGGCCCGCTGGGCAATCTCCTTGGCCAGCAGGCTGGTCAGGTAGGAGTGGCGCCAGAGTCGCTCCAGGTCAAGCTGGCTGGGGGTGTTGAGGTTGACATCACTGAATATCTTAACCGAAAGAACCAGCGCGCATGTGATATCCACACCCAGAAGGCTGGCAGCTTGTGCGGGACTGGCGATATGGCGGGGAATGCCGAAAAAGGCGGAATTCACCAGCTGCAGGATCTTGGCAGTCATACCGATATCTTTTGCAATGATTTCGCCGACCTTCGTCAGTGAACTGGTGGGTGACTTCAGCTCTTCCAGAACCTGGAGATAGAGGGTTGGAAGACTTGGCAACGATTCCAGATTGGTGGCGAACTGGACCAGCGAGGTATCGGAGAGCAGGTCACGCAACGCGCAGGAACGGGTGATCACACCGATCAGTATATCAGCATCACAAGGTTTAGCCAGAAACTGGTGGGTGGGACCAACCGATCGCAGCAGTGCGTCCTGTTTGGAGTGACCCGAGAGGGCTATCCGCACCGTTTGGGGGTATTTCTCTTTGACCCGGGTCAGCAACTCCACACCATCCATTTCCGGCATGCGAATATCAGAGACCACTACATCAAAGGGTTCCTCGGCCATTTTCTCAAGGGCCACCACACCACCGTCACAAAATGCCATCTCCCATTCCCCACGGGCGGGGCGTAGCATCCGCCTCAAAGAGGATAGAATATCTGGCTCGTCATCAACAAATAATATTCGCTTTTTCATGCCGGTTCCATCTCCTTAGCCGCCTCGATCGGGAGACTGATAACAAACGTCGTTCCGCTACCCATCTCTGTCTCAAACGTAATTTCCCCATGGTGGTTTTCGACAACCACCGAGTGCGCCAGACTCAAACCCTGGCCGGTTCCCTTGCCAACATCCTTGGTGGTAAAGAAGGGATCAAACACCCGTTTTTGTATTTCAGGCGGGATTCCGGTACCACTATCGGAAATCTGGATGATCGCGCTGGTATTGTTTCGCTCGGTTTTAATTCTGATCATACCTTTCGCACCATCGCCACTCTCCGGCTCACCCTCCGCCTGTTGTTTTTCCTGAGCTGTTCTGATTGCATGTGCGGCATTAGTGATCAGATTCAAGATAACCTGACCAAACGCTCCGGGGAAGCATTGGACTTCCGGAAGTGTTTCCGCCAGCTCAACTTCAAGGTCGGCAACATATTTCCACTCATTACGTGAAACTGTTACGGTGTCCTGGATGATTTTATTCAGATTCGATGGCACTTTCTCGTCTTTTCCGGGATGTGCAAACGCCCGCATGGAACTGACGATGCGGGCTACGGTTTCTATTCCCCGCTGGGATTGCTGGATGGCGGTCGGGATTTCTTCAACCAGAAACTCCAGATCAGCCTCCTCAACAGCTCTTTCCAGTGCTGCAATTCCTTCACTCAGGGCAGCTTTCTCCTGCCCGGCACCCAGCAGGCTGTTAACATTGTCAAACACTTTGGTGATATCACCGAAACTGTCCTGCAGGAAGCGCAGATTGTTGCCGACAAACTGCGTTGGGGTATTGATCTCGTGGGCAATACCGGCAGCAAGTGTACCTATGGATTCCATTTTGTTGGCCTGCTGCAGCTCGATCTCCGCTTTCTTACGTTCCGTAATATCCCGGATGATGCCGACAGCCTGCCACTCATCATCAATCAGCACACTGGAAAGGGACAGTTCGACCGGAATCTCCCGGCCATCCTGGTGGATCCCGGTTATTTCAAGTGTCTGATTAATAAGGGCTCCTTCGCCGGTGGCAATAAACCGGGGAAAGGCCTTGTGATGTGCCTCGTGATATTTTGGCGGGACAATTATCTGATGGAGGTTCCTGCCCGAGACTTCCTCTCCTGTATATCCGAAAAGCTGTTCAGCACCTGGACTCCAGAAGGTGATGTTCCCCTCCGAGCTCATCATGATGATAGCGTCACGTGCAGTATCGGTGATAGCCCGCATACGGGTCTGGCTCCTCAGCAGATCATAGGTGATCTGTCTGCGTTCGAGGAAACTGCTCACACGGAGAGCGATGACCTCCAGTAAATTCTTCTCCTCTTCAAGAAACGGATCCTCGGTTTGTGTATGTCCATCCGCGTTGAAACAGACTTCGATTGTCCCGAAGGTGCGATCATGATGCTTCACAGTGGCGACTTGCCGCCAGGGGGTTTCTTTGAAATTTTCCGTAGTGAATTCCGCCCCCTCGATTATTAACCGTACTGAAGTACGCTCGGGGTAAGTCCACCCTGAGGGAACCTTCTCGACTATTCCCTGCAGAATCTCCACCAGCGAGACATCGGCTTCCGTCAGATATTGGGAAATACCATATTGACAATTCAACTCCTTTACCCGGGCATTGAGATCACTGGTACGATGCACCAGCGCAGCTTCAGTCAGCTTGCGTTGTGTGATATCTTTATCCAGGCCGCGGTAACCGAGCAGCTCACCCTGCTCGTCCAGCATGGGAACCGCATTGGTCAGCAGGACTATCTCACGACCATCTTTGGTAATACTCCGGTTCTCCAGGTCTTTGATCGGTCTTTTACCGGCTGCGCTCTGGTTAAAAATTTTGGTAAGGGGTGCAACCTCATCCGCGGGCATCAGGTCAAAGGGGGTTCTACCCAATATCTCTTCTGCAGTGTAACCAAGGAGGTCTACGACTTTGTCTGAACAGTAGGTATAACGACACTCCAGATCGACCTCCCACACCCAATCGGAAGTACTCAGTGCCACATCGCGAAAGCGAGCTTCTGAATCCCGGGTCCTTTCTTCCATCAGCTTACGTTCAGTAATGTCATAAGCCACGATGAAGATCCGTTTATCCTGCTCGTCTTCAGTGGGAATCGGAGTTTCCGTCAACAGTATCTGCCGCTTCTCACCATCCGGACGGCTTATCTCCAGCTCATAGCTTCCGGTACCTCCATCCTGTAACTGCTTCTCCCTGAGCGCGCGGATCTCGCCTTTGTTGTATTTGAGGAAATCTCGATTTGTGCGACCGACCAGGGTCCCCTTCTCTACGCCGAGGATTTTTTCCAGACTGGGATTGGCGTTTATGAAACAATGATCCTTGACGATGCAGACACCTTCGCTCATGGCATCCATGAGCGTCTCGAACATCGTTTCACTTTCAAAGAGCGCCTTCTTCATGTGAGCGCGTTCACGCTTGAGATCCGAGTCGGCCAGCTCCCGTTTTACCGCAGGAACAAAACGGGCCAGGTTGTGTTTGTTGATAAAATCATGAGCTCCTCCTTTGAGTGAGTCGACAGCGGCTTCCTCACTCAACCGGCCGGAGACAACTATAAATGGAATTGGCAACCCGGATTCTTTATACAACTTAAGAGCCCCCGGGCCACTGAAGTCAGGCAGTTGAAAATCGGCCAGGATGAGGTCCCATTCCTGCTCCTGCAGCGCCCTGCTCATCTCCTCCGCAGTTTCGACCCGCAGGTATTCCGGATCATAACCTCCCCGATGGAGTTCGAGCATCATCTGAATGGCATCCTCTTCAACATCCTCAATGATTAGCACCCTAAGCGGTATTTTCATCTTTTCTCCCTCAGTACTCGCAATTATCGCTATGCTCGCAAAGAATACCTGTTTGGAAAAGTCATAAGCTGCATCGGTTTACAGCATTGCTGTAGGATGGCTTTCTTAATTCTGCCATATATTTGAAGCAATACCATAGAAGCCCCACTTCACCACCACATAAAGATCCTTCACTATCTGCCTGTGACAGATCATGTCAGGTTCTTATTACCAGTACCTGGCTCAAACGGGCAGTCCGGCCCGGACGACACAATAGTATTTCGACAAACAGATTGCGACAGTTTAGGGGGAGGAGCAATTAAGATTATTTGCTGAAGAATTTAAATCTCGAAACTACGCCATAAAATGAAAAACCCAACGGGGATCAACCCGTTGGGTGGTCTATTCTGATCTAATTGCAGACTTCTTATTTCAACAGGAGCATTTTCTGCGTGAGAACACCGAATTCGCTTTCCAGGCTGCATACATAGTTGCCGCTGGCCAGATTCCCAGGTGTGAACTCAAAAGTATGCTCACCTGCATAAAGCAGCCCTGAGTGTATCAGCCGGACCTGTATGCCTGCCAGGTTGTACACAGCCAGTTTAACCGTGGTTGCTTCCGGCAAGTTGAAGCTTAAAGTGGTGGATGGGTTAAAGGGATTGGGGTAATTCTGCTCCAGGTGATAGGCGGTGGGAACCGCTTCGATTTCAGTGACACTCCCCCCACAGGTTTCTACACAGTACTGGGCGATGGCCATCCACAAAACACCGGTGGCGTCGGGATTGTACCAGCACTGAGAGCCAACGATACCGTATTCACCCGGGGTGCCGGTTGCGATAACTTCCCCTGAGCCGATTGTATAGGCGATCGTTGTGAAATAGCCACCATAGCTCGATTCGGCGATGGCCAGGAAATCGGTTGGCAGGTCAACAAACCTGCTCATCGACATTGGTGAGCAGTTCGACGCCAGCATCCAGGGCAGGCCATCAGCGATCGGGTGACCCGGGATTATGAAGTTCTCCCAATCCTGCCAATCCGCTGTGGTTACATTGCCGGGCAGATAGAAGGTTTCATAACTGGCGATCTCATAGAAAAGTGTACCACCAGCAGCAACATAGGTTTCTAACTGATCTGCGGCATCGCTTAAGATCACAGGTACGGGATCTCCAGGATAACAGCCAATTCCTGTCACATAGACAACACAGTAAGGAGTGAGATTCCAACCAGGCAGTTCCGAGGTGCCGATTTCGGTCACGGTAGCGCCAAGATCTAAAAATGACTGTACTGCGTCACCGCCATCGGGCAGGCAATCACGCACAACCAGCACTGTCGGTTGAGCGAGCAGCTGGCCACAAAATGTCAGATAGAATAGTGATATAAAGATATACTTCCCCTGTTTCATGGTATCCTCCCAGGTTTCGGTGTACAAATGGCAGCTTTTTGTCAAGAGGTGCGAATAATTAGGGCATACTTTGAACAATTGAATTTAGTAACTGTTTCGCAATAAGGCAAGTAATAATCCATGTATAGAAACTCTTATTGGTTATTCGTCAAACCGATAGCCTGATCTCATCCTGCAGCTGTAAAACTTGATGCACGCACAAAAATGCCCTGGAAAGCTCCCTGGTACCTGTTTTCATACCGAGAAAAGTGCTTATACCGCGGCCTGTCCGGCCCAAGACAAAACGCCACCGACTCTGCAGCCGATGGCGTTCCGGTGCCGCCTCGATGGCGGTGATATGCTCCAACAGAGGTGCAGGCTTGCACCATCTGTCAGGATTGTGTGCTAGAAGGTAAACCGGAAGGTATACCACTGATTGGCGTCGAAGTACTCCATTGGATTATAGGAGTAATCAACATAAAGGTCGTTCGCGCCCAGGTTCAGACGCAATCCGCCACCGAGTGAATAGCCATACAGGTAGTCATCCTGGTCGGCGGTCACATAACCGGAACGCAGGAAGAACATGTTGGCGAAGGAATACTCCATACCGAAGCGGTACTCGTCAGCGCTGAAGTCATTCCCCTGGTAGGTGGTCATCAGGGTCAGGCGATTGAGGGCATTGCTGACCAGGTCATACGCCAGACCGAACTGGAAAGTGGATGGCAGATCCGCTTTGGCGAATTCCAGAGTAGTAACCCGGTTGTCTGCGTTGGGCTCGTCACCAGGCAGGTTGGAGTGGAATTCACCACCATCACCATCATACTGGATCTGAGGACCAAAGTTCTTCATCACCACACCAAACCGCAGTCCGTCCATCGGGGTCTGCACCCTGACTCCGAAGTCAAAGAGAAAACCGGTGGCGGTCATATCTTTGATCTTCTCCTGCTTCAGATGCGCATTGAAGCCGATGGCAACCCGGTCGGTCATGATGCGTGCGTAGTTGAAGCTGACCGTGGTAAAGGTGGGTTGGATAATTTCACCGGTACCTTCCGGCATGCTTGTCGTCGTAACATAGAGGTCACCGATATTCAGCATGCGGACGGCAACGCCGATACTGCCCAGACGCCCCAGATTGTGAGCATAACCGAACAGGTTTACCTTCATATCAGCGAAATACTGCATGTTACCCATGACAGCTTCGTTTTCTTTACTGTAAGCGACACCGGCCGGATTCCAGAAAATGGCGTCAACGCCAGTCACATCACCCACAAGCGCTCCGCTGAGGGATGTGCCCATGGCGCCGATCGGAATTCTCAGGTCGGTACCTCCGGCTGTACCGATGTTGCTGGTGCCCGCCTGCGTCAGAGCGAAGCTGGAAGCCAGCACAACGATTGCCAGTATACTTTTTATTCTCATATTGATTCTCCCAGCCTAGAGCTCTTTCAAGCGTTGAACTTCCATGATGACGGCCATCTTACCGAAGGTCGTGCCATATCCCGGTGCATCCACATAGTAGACATAGATGCCGCTGGCGACAGGTAGACCGTTGTCGGTCAACAGATCCCAGGAGAGTTCGTTGAAGGGATCAGCGGCTGTCTTCTCCAGCTCTCGCACACGATCGCCAGCCAGGTTAAAGACCTTGATAGTGCAGGCATCCGGCAGGTTGCGGAATTTTACCACGCTCACATCAGATTTGGTCTCGTAGCTGGAATGACCGTAGTAGGGATTCGGTACGACCCGGATATCTTCCAGCATCTCTTCGCTGGTGGCAAAACTGCTGCCGATGGTGGAAAACTGGTAGACATCCACACCGGAGCGGTGTGCAATACCGGTCTGCAGCAGCCAGGTGCCATCCGCTTCCAGGTGCGTGAGGTCGCCCCGCAACTTTGGCCAGTAGGCATAAATGACATCTGCAGCCGGTCCCCAACCCAACTCATCTTCACCGTCCCAGGGATCGGTGTTGGAGCCGTTGCCATCGGTATCCATATTCGGATCGATAGTGCCGTCACCATCCCAGTCACCGTTACGATAGAGCGTACTGGGATCGTCGACATAGTCACTGTTCATGATAAACAGGTACTGCCGTCCACCGACGGTGTTGTCCAGCAGCTCCCAGAGCAGATCTGCGGTATAATCCGGGTTGCCGTCCTCATCGATATCGAGCAGGTCATGCTCGTTGAAGCACATGTTAAGCCGGCGCGGATTTTCCGCATCGGTCACATCCCAGGCGGAACCGGGGAATAGGCCGACACCGCCAACCACATAACCGAGATCGCGGCGGTAGGTCTGGCAGTTACTCCATTCTGCCGTATTGCTGGTGAACCGCACTTCAACTGTCGGATAGACGAAGTTACTCGGATCCAGCTCAGAGCCAAAGAAGTAAGCGCCGAGGTCGAGGCCGCCGAAGAAGAAAGCTCCTCCCCAGTCGACACCGGAGAACCAGCGGTCACCTTCACTGATCCAATCCCAGCCGTAGAGACCCTCGATACCGTTCAAGACCCTTACCTTCAGACCTTCGGCAATCAGGTAATCGTCATCGTCAACCTGGTTCAGCTGGTCGGCGAGTACCCGGACACCACTGGTTGTGTTGTCCAGATGCCATACCTGGGTGCTGTCGTTAAGATCCGCGAAGGTCACTTCGTAGTCAGCAGCCACCACGGCCGCCTCGTCGACGACATCGACGTAGACATGCGCCGGCTCCGGAGCACGGATTGTGTCCGGTCCCATCCAGGTCGCCTCGTTGGGGGCCATCACGGTATCATAGTCAATACCGGGAACACCGGCATTGGGAATAACAGTAATGGAACTCTTGGAGGTTTCCAGGTTGTTCGGCACCAGGGCGGGATCGTAGGAATAGGCAGTCACGGCATAGTAGTAGGGATGGCCGTTGACCAGCCCGGTGTTGCCGTTCCAGGTCAGGTTATCCTGTGTCAGATTCAGCGAATAGGTCAGGCCGCCATCGTTACCGAACTGAACCGGGTAGCGGACTACCTGGCCGGTTTCGATATCGAAGATATCGTCAAAAATGGTTGCCACACCGTCGTTGAGGTCGTAGGTGGCAATGCGGTGCCAGGGACCGGCAACCGATTCACCCTGAAAGATGTTGTAACCCTGGAAAGGATAATCGCCAGGAGTCAGTTCTGACTCATCACCCCAGACCAGTACGATCCGCTCATCGAACGCGGAAGCGTGGGCAATCGGCTGTGCCGGAGCCTGGGAAACGATGAAATCGTTTTCAAAGGCGGTCTGGGCAAAACCATCCACATACTTGAGATAGGTGATAGAGGATAGACGATCGGTTCCCTGAGCCACCATAACTACTGATACGACCTCAGCGGTATCGCCGGGGGCCATCTGGAAGGGTCCCGCGGAAAGCATGAAACGACGGTCGGCCGGATCACTGTCCTGCCAACCGCTGCCGGCAACGGGATCACCCGGCACCTGGTACCGTGTCTCAAGACCGGTCACCGGATCGATGATAACCGAACCATCTGCGTTGAGACCCGTCATGTAGTTATAGGATTCAAGAGCAGTGGAGGGATCAGTCCCGTTGATGTACTTGTTGAAGGAGGTCATCGGCAGGGTTTCGGTAACATCACCGTCCCCATCGACATCCATGTTGTCGGGCGGCCCCAGGAAGAAGTCAAAACCGGTAGCCGGGGGTGAGGAGCCATACTGGCTGTCGTTGTTTGTTGCGTTGTAACAGTAACCTAACCCGAGGCCGGGATCGCACCCGACCAGGTCATCACCGGCACCACCCAGATCGGGGTCTGACCAGACCGACACATAGGTGGAATCGAGCAGGTTGACACCCTTGTTGATGAAGCGATACTTCAGGAAAATGACATTACCCAGAGGATCAGCCCGGTCAAAGGCAAAGGTGGTCAACTGTACTTCAATATCCAACGGACTGGTACCACCGGCATTGTTGCCGTGCTGAACCGGGTCGCCGTCATTGAAGACACAGAAGGTCATCTGGTCTGCCTGGATATCTTCGATCCAGGGCCCGTCACCGGCGGCATTCATCGGGGCTCCCTGATCCGTCGGCCAGTTAAGGTAGTCTTCGTCTGAGGTCTGGCCGTTGTAGATCTTGTAGACCCGGTGTTCAGGCCCGTCTATCAGGACGCCATTTGGCGCGATGATACCGGGGACATATTCCTGGGAATACTCCGCCACGGTCACCCGCACATTGCCGTTGACCTTGGCACCGACCCAGAGACCGGCATCATAAATGACATGGGTGTCGGTAATGGGATAGTTATTGGGGAAGTAGAGTCCATCGTTGACCCCACGCGAGGCCGACTTGTCATAAGCAAAGACACCAACATTGGTCACAAAACAATCAAGCTGGTTGGCGTCGATCGTGGTAAGAATGGACTGGTCGTCAGCCTGCGGATAACTCTTTCCCGCCGGCTCCAGTGCCCATCCCACAGCCGAAACTGCCACCAGCGCAGTAACTGTGTATAGCAGTAATCTCGTTTTCATTCATTCCTCCCTGATTACAATGAGATGTTCACACCGGCCATGATCATGCGGGGATTACCGTAGTTGTTCGGGTTTTCCTCTTTCAGCCGATAGATCTCTTCAGCTGAGTATCCACCAAGGAAAGCCTCCCCTTCACGATCCTCCACCCAGTTCTGTCCTCCGTCGGAATCCAGCCAATAGGTGGTTTCCGCCGTACCCGAAGACTCCCAGACCGATAGCTCGTTCTCGGTATCGAACAGGTTGCGGATATCCACATAGAACTGGCAGCTGACACCGTAGAGGTAGACATTGCGAGCTACATGCAGGTCGACGTTGTAGATCCAGGGACCCCAGGTGGAGTTGACAGGACGCTCCGGTGTCGGGAAGGTCTGCCCCAGGGAAATCTCATTGTAAACATATTTTTTGGTGAAAGGCTGGCCGCTGTTGGCGGTAAAGGTGGCACCGAAGGCAGTGTTGGCCAGCATGCGCATTCCAAGCATCTGCGGGCCTTCATTGTCGCGGAAGGTATAGGTCACCGCGCCCTTCAGACTGTGCCGCATATCAAAGTCGAGTGGTGCCGTCATGGTGGGTGGATCGGCGTTGGTGTGAGCAATACGGTCATTGCCATCTGCACCGGAACCGGTTCCATTAGCCCAACTGAGCGTGTAGTTGACCCGGGCCGCAATGTTGCGGTATTCCCGCATCGCCACTTCGAATTCGAAACCCTTGATTACCGCGTGATCCATATTGCGGTAAGTGCTGAAAGAGGTGGGAAACGATTCGATACTGACGGCGTTGATCAGGTCGTTGACATTCTTATAGAAAGCGGTTACATCCAGCACCGAATACTCGTTCAAAGCGTGGGAGAAACCGAATTCGTAAGCGATGGTTTTCTCGGGCTTCAGATTGGGATTACCAAACACGACATGATAACCGCCGTCCTCGATCATATGAGCCATGTAGTTATAGTTCACATACATCGTGTAAAGAGGCGGAAACTGAGTGTAGTGACCATAGTTGAAATGGAAAGTGGTAACATCTGATACCGGGAAGCTGACACCCAGCCGGGGGCTGACGATGGAATGGGCGGTTGCCTCCTCCAGGTCTGTATCCTCCTGGAAATCGTCGTCAGGTACGTATGTCGGATCGTTAGGATCATAATCCGGGTCGAGTGGACGTTCCTCGCTCTTCAACCGTTTGGTGGCGGGATCGAGATAATCCCAGCGCATCCCGACATCGATAATCACATCGCTCCAGTTGAACTTGTCGGCGAAATAGGCGCCCAGCACCAGCGGTTGCTTGGCTCCATTGAGACCACCGCTCGTCTCATTCAGACTGGTTTCATCCCAACCGAAGAAGTTGGCTTCCCGGTAAGCACGATTAGCCCGCAGCTCCGGTGTGAGAGTCGTATCCGGATCCAGCACCGGATCCAGGTGATACATGTTGTAGGCAAAGTAGTTTTCGTAGTGCCGGAGGGT
>JADHUQ010000061.1 GCA_016784425.1 Candidatus Delongbacteria bacterium
CCTGCAGGTCATAAATCAGCTGGTCGCCGGGATCAGGATCGACCGCAGCAACGACTTGGAAGGTCAGTCCTGAACCCAACTCCTGTCGGTTGAGCGGATAACTGAGCAGCGGTAGCGAAGGTTGAGTATCTGCCTGGAATTTCCCAATCCGGCTGGCTGTCTCACGTCCGGTCTGATCGACGGCGGTTACACTCCAGAAATACTCGACACCGTTGCTGATACTCTCCTGTAATTGCATCGAGGTCCCATCACCTGCAGGCAGTTTTTCCGCAGTCGCAAAGCTCCCGGTAGTCGAGAGCTGCAGATAATAGTGCAGCTCGGCTTGCGGGTCGGGATCTTCCGCCGGTAGCCAGCGGAAGAGAGGTGACAGGGAGTAAGTACTCCCGAAAGGTTCCAGCAGGCCGGGACCGGTTGGTGGCTCTTCGACTGAGTTTACCTGGAACGAATACAACTCCGACCAGTGGGTGTACTCAAAGCCGTCATAGATTCTTACACGCCACCAGCGGGTAGCGTTATCAGGCAGGGAAACGGACGGTTTAAATTGCGGCCTGTCTCCGTTACCACTGGTCACCAGTTGGCGTCTGAATTCAGTCTCGAAAAGTTCAAATTCATAATTGAGTTGATCCCCCTCCGCATCTGCCATCTCCTCACACTGCAGTAGCGGTTGACTCTGGTTGACAACCGTCCCTGCAACAGGCGCAACAACGCCAGGCAGTGCCGGCAGGCTGTTCATACGAAAAGAGTATACGGCATTATCATTGCGGATAGTGATACTGTTCCAGGGGCTGTAGCGCTCACCGTCACTGACACGAATCCTCAGGTGATACTTCTGGCCGTCCACCAGCCGGGCACCATCATATTTCCAGGATGTTTCGGTATAAGCAAAAAAACCGGTATCGAGCAGATCGGGCGGCGCAAAATCGGCGTTGGTGGCTATCTGGATCTGGATCTGTTGCTGGGGGTGACGACGCAGGTCAAAATAGTTCCAGGACAGTTCGATAGCAGGATCGATAACATGGGAAATGTCTATTTCCGAGGTAAAACTGAAGTTGCTGACATAGGGAACTCCCTCGCCGACGTGATACTGCTGGTGAAAGGCGGGATCGATGGTGGATTCAACCACAATGGTATCTCCTACGACCGCGCCGATTTCCCGTTCCAGGGGATTTGTTTCGTTCCGTACCCAGGCCTCACCTCTGAAAATACCGCTGGCCAGCTCTGTCTCCTGCAAGATCAATTCAAAGGACTGCAGCGGCTTATCCAGTATATACAAGCGGGTCGCCGTTTGATCCCGGGACCAGGGGTTGCGATCCTCCGCCTGTATCTCAACCTGGATTCTGGCATCAGGTGCCAGATCGTTGCGCAGTTCTTCCGACCAGGTACGATCGGTCATTATCCTCAGCTGCTTCAGCTCCACCGGTTGGGTCGGTAGCGACTCCGGAGGACTCAGCAGGATCGGTTGATAGATAATCGGTATTGTCGGTTTACGGGTGAACGATTTGCGAATCTTGAGTTCGACCTCCACTTCGTTCACAGTCTGCCACCAGTTCTCCCGCAATTCGACCGGACAGGTGACATTGTCCAGGTAGACCAGGTAACCGGAGCCGGCCAGACTGTTTCTCCGAATCTGAGGACAGGAGTCAGCCACCAGATAGAGCGTACCGGATCCATCCCAGCCGTGATTGTTCAGAAAGGCGTTTTCCTCAATGATGGCCTGCGTGGATGACATATAGATGCCCCCACCGTATTCGTCCGCGTTGTTGTTGATCAAGGTGTTGTGCTTTATCGTAGCGTTGGCCACCGAGAGATAGATAGCGCCACCACTGCGGGCAGCCCGGTTACGCAAAAAGAGGTTATCCTGGATAATCGGGTTGGAGTAGAGAAAGATGCAGATACCACCGCCGTCGTCAACAGTCGCTGCATTATCGCTGAAGGTATTGCGACGAATCAGAGGTGCGGAAAAGCGATGGCAGAGAATTGCACCGCCGCGTGGCGCGCGGTTACCCATGAACCGACAGTCCTGTATCACGGGGGAAGCCTGGATGCAGGCGACGGTACCGCCATTGTAATCCTCGGCGGGTACATTGCCGCCCCCTTCGAAAACACAATATTCCAGAATGCTGCCCTGCCGGAAGACCAATTGATCGTCGTAAGAGGGAGTTGCGGTGGTATCGCTGAACAGGATATGGCCCCAGTGTGTCTCCTCATCTGCCGGGAGAAAGTGAATCAACAGGCTGCTGCTGCCGCGTGCCTGCAGCGTGCCGTGGATTGTAATCCCGGCTCTCTCTTCCAGCTGGACTTCCACCCCCGGTTCGATCACCAGCTTTACACCGGGATCAACAGTCAGAGTACCGGATATTCTGTAGGGGCTACCGGCGCTTGTCCAGGTGCTGTTACCGCTGATATGCCCGTCGGATGTGATCAGGGTGGCGGCAGCCAGTGGTAACGACGTGATACAGCCTGTAACAGCCGTGATGAAGAACAGCGTGATCCTGCGCATGATAATTCCTGTTGCTGAAAATGGTGAGAAGTCTCTCCGTTCCCGACTGAAATTAGGTATTTACCGTTTGATTTGCAATCAACGCTGTCAAAATGAGTCCGCTTCATCGACCCGTTGGCGGCAGCCCCACCTTTGCCGGTAAGATCAGGTATAACCGGACCCTGTCGCTTCGGAAATTTGCAGCGCAGCTATCTGATCAACATCATTTTGCGAGATATAACACGCTCACCTGCGGTCAGGCGGTAGATATAGACACCGCTGGGTAGTGAAGCTGCTGTCGGGGCTGAATTGACACCCCCCCGGTCGGATCCATCAAAGGTCAGCCGGTGCACACCCGCAGCGTAGTTCCCCTCCGCCAGCACTGCAACCCGCTGCCCCCTGACATTGTAAACCTCCAGCTTAATGTCCAGCGGATATGGCAGGGTGAACTCGATCGTGGTCGTTGGATTGAACGGGTTGGGGTAGTTCTGCTGCAGCAAGATCGTGGTCGGTTCAACCGGTGCAGCTGCAGGTACAGATTGCAGGTAGTAATCATTCAGGGCGAGGTAGTTATCAGCCAGATTACCGAAATCGTCACCCCCGAGAACGGCCCAGGCAACTGTATGCTGCTCACCCGGTTGCAGGGTGACCGGGGGCGCGCTCTGGAACAGTGACCAGTCTGCAGTATTGTCAGGGTTGGTCACCAGGAAACCCTCACCCATCAGCTGGTATTTCTCCGGATCGGTGAAGCCGTTGTCAACCCAATCACTATTGTCTACTGTTCGGAATGACACCGGTTCGTGTGACAACAGTCCCATCCCCACCCAGATACCGTTTTCATCGTGCTGATAACCGAGACCCAGACCGGCATCGTAACCGGCGTAATCATTGATCCAGGTTTCCAGGGCGTCAAAGTCCATCCAGAGGGCGCTGTAGAGGCCGTTCAATGTCTGCTCACCTGTGTTGAGAATATTGAAAACCAGGATGACACCGTTGTTAACCGGGTCCGTGGAGAGGCTGTAAACGTGCTGCCTGATCTCCAGTGACAACGGCTGTTCACCCTCTGCATCGTTGTAAACAGCGGTTGATTCCTGCAGATCGCCGTTGGTGGTTAAGGTCAGTTCACCACCGGGTGCGGTGTTGAAGTCGTAGGGAGCCGACTGATTCCAGGAGGCGCAGTCGCTGACGTGATCCGCGTCGGTACCGACCAGCAGCGAACCATGCCACAATGAATTGACCAAAGATCCGATCGGGTATTGAAAACCGCTGCCCTGCGACTGGCTGTTGATGTTGTCGTAATAACCCAGCGCACCAAAGGAGGTCACGGTGAGACGGCAGTTGCCATTGTCATGATCGCCGAAAATCGGCAGTATCACATAGGAACGGTACTCCACCACCTCAAAAGCACCGCCGTTGGCAGTGATGGTGAATACCAGCTGGAAAGGATGGCCATTGGTAGCCTCAGCAGAAATATCAAATTGCAGCTCGCCGTTCGCTGTCTGGTCGGTGCCGAGAGCCCCGCCGTTGAATCCGGCAGCGGTGACGGTGATGAACGGATCGGTACAACTGAGTTGACAGCTGTAGCTACTGATGGGACTCAGGTAATTGGTCAAAGTGGCCTGCAAAGTCACACTTTCACCCGGATCGAGAATACCATCACCGGAGGCATCATCCAGCTCTACTCCACTCAGCCGAATTGCGACTGTCATCGGCCCCAGAGCCGCAGCCGCATTGATACGACCGCTACCCAGCATACCGGCATAGACAGGATTGACCGCGTCGATGTCATCAGCGGTGAAGATCACCTGCTGGGTAATCTGCGCTCCGCTCCAGCCGGGGCGATAAGATTTGAGCAGCCCCAGCAGTGAAGCGACCTGCGGGGTTGCCATTGAGGTGCCGGAAAGGTCGGCATAGTTATCGTTCGGCATGGTCGAGTGGATGCTGACACCCGGCGCTGCGAGGTCAACCCAGCCACCCCAGCAGGAGGAGGGGGATTTCACATCGTTGATGTTTACATTGGCTACCGCCACCACACCGTAGTAGGCGGCGGGATAGTGGGGATCACTATTGCCGTTATTGCCTGCGGCGGCCACCAGTACCACTCCCTGGTCGATGGCGTCCTGAACCACATCCTGCTCAAAAGCACTGTAGTTGTCACCACCCCAGCTGAGGTTAATTATGTCAGCTCCGTTGTGGGCAGCGTAAAAAATACCTTCGTAGCCGTTATAGATAGTACTGCCGATGCCCACCCTTACCGGCAGATAGCTGGTGTTCCAGGCAAGCGCTGCCACGCCCAGTCCGTTGTCGGTTACAGCGCAGGCGGTACCGGCGACATGTGTGCCGTGGTAAAACGAGTCGTTACCGGGATGGGGATTGTTGTCACCCTCGTAGAAATCCCAGCCATGGATGTCGTCGATCAAACCGTTGGAGTCATCGTCAAAGCCGGGTGTCCCCTCTGCCTCCAGCGGATTCTCATAGAGGTTATCCGCCAGATCTTCATGCTGCCAGTCGGTACCGATATCCAGTACAGCGATCACAACCGCCGGATCACCGTGACTCAGATCCCAGGCAGCAGCGGCCTCAACCAGTTCCAGCGCATAGAGACCATCGCCATCGTCAGGCCAGTCGCAGGTCTGCCGCCTGACCGGTAGTTCAGCATACTCTACCTGACTCTGACGGGTCAACAGCGCCAGCCACTTGGCAGCAGATTCACCTGACGGCAATTCCCAGCGTATCACGCGATCAAGTCCCCGGGGATTGTCCTCAACAGCTGTCGGCAAAGCGCGCTCACCCTGACCGGGCAGTTGCAGCTGTTCAACCAGTTTTGACCAGTCCGCGCTGGCGGTATGCTTGATGAAAAGCGTGGAGGCGGATAAAGTGCCAACACAGCCCATCACCAGAAAGGCGTAAGTGAAACCTCTTTTCATGTCAGGACCTTGCAGCTTTACCGGCTGGGCGGATTGGTGGCGAAGTACTGCTGCAGTCGCTCCAGCAGCTCATGGCGTCTCGCCCGGGAAATCTGGCGACCGGTAAGTGGGAAGTGGGGCAGTCTCCGGGCCAGGAAACGCAACTCTACAACCGACTTGTCGTCCAGGTTGGCGACATCGGTAACATCCGCTACAACAGGTGGTGAATCTTTTTCGCGGGGCAACCCAGATGATTGACCCGGTGTTGTTTTCTGGATATGCGGGTTATGGGGTGGTTCTTGCATGGCAGGTTGGAGGGTCTCGTGGGGACGGGCGATGACATGTGTACCTACCACCCGTCCGATTCTTGCGGCGGCGACAGCGCCGGCATCAACTGCGGAGCGGACCGCTGCTACCTCTCCCTCCACCAGGATAGTAACCAGGGCGGGATGGGTGACACTCTGCTCGACAAGCTTGACCTGGGCGGCTTTCAGCATGGCGTCACAGGCCTCGATCGCGGCGACCAGGCCTTCAGTTTCCACCATGCCGATTGCTTTTGGAGTCATGGTTTGATCAGGTTTTCGGAGAGAGTAAGACCGGGTTGCACCCCGGTCTTGAATTGTGCTTATTTTCCGGCGGGTCGCGTGGGTAAGATCATCTCCACATCGCTGTGCGGGCGCGGGATCACATGTACGCTGACCAGCTCACCGACTTTTTCCGCGGCAGTAGCGCCGGCATCTGTGGCAGCTTTCACGGCGCCTACGTCGCCCCTGACCATTACGGTGACATAGCCGCCACCGATGGTTTCTTTACCGAGCAACTGCACTTTTGCTGCTTTGACCATGGCATCAGCCGCTTCGATGGAACCGATCAGACCGCGGGTTTCCACCATTCCCAGTGCTTCGAGCGACATAATGTTCTCCTCGTTGTTGTAATCCTGTTTTGTCGATCCGCTTGTGCAGTAGTCCGGGACACCCAGCTGCGTTATTAACTGAACTAATATAGAAAATTAACCGCCACCCCGTTGATTGTCAAACAATTTCCCCATCTGTAATTCCGAGATGGAGGAGAGGAGCACCCTTTTCAATTGCCTGTCCCGGCGTGACATAGATCTCTTTGACGATGCCAGCCTGCGGGGCTTTGATCACATTCTCCATCTTCATCGCTTCTACAATAACCAGGCCGTCACCTGTTTCAATGCGATCGCCGGTCCCAACCAGCAGCTTGATTACCAGTCCGGGCATGGAGACCTTGATATCATGGGCGTCCGGGGTGTCTCCTGAAAGATGCACCAGTGAGTCACGTAACTGCTCGCTCGGGGTTTTGACAATTACTTCGAGATGATGGTGGTCTACTCTGCATCCAGCATTGTTGCGATAAGCTACATGGTACTTTTTCCCATTCAGTAGAAATACTGTTCCCCGTTCATTGGAACCCAGGATATCCACCTGCAGAGTATGTTCGTCGTTTTGTAACTGCAGATGGCTGTCATCCTGTTCCACCAGCCACTCCCGTGCTTCTTCACCCTGAACCGAAACATGCAGCTTCTTCATAGTCGGTACTTCCATTTCCAGCTGTTGTGGTGATTGGGAGCTTCAGGCTCAGGCAGATGATCCTGCTGCAGCTTTTCAGAGGCCAGTTTACGTATAATACCTGCCACGGCTGCCACTTCACGCTCCGCTGTCGTCAGCTCCAGTTGCTCCACTGAATTGAAATGCTCCTCTACAAAATGGGTACTGTACTCGCCCTCCTGAAAGGCCTGATGAGCCAGCACAAATTGACAGAAATCGATGTTGGTATCTACACCATCTATCTGGTATTCACGCAATGCGCGCTGCATGCGGCGCACCGCCGTAGGACGGTTGTCCCCAAAGACCGACAACTTGGCAATCATCGGGTCATAATAGATTGAGATTTCTGAACCGGCAGTGACTGCGGCATCCAGTCTGACCCAGCCACCTGCAGGTGCGTGATACGCCGTCAACCTGCCCGTAGTGGGAAGGAATCCGGCCAGTGTATCCTCGGCATAGATGCGACACTCGATCGAGTGTCCCTGCGGCTTGATATCCTTCTGCTGAAGTATGAGCCGTTCACCCTCGGCGATGCGAATCTGCTGTTCCACCAGATCAATTCCTGTGGTCCATTCTGTAACCGGATGCTCCACCTGCAAGCGGGTGTTCATTTCGAGGAAGTAATAGTTATAGTGCTTATCGACCAGGAATTCAACCGTGCCGGCATTGACATAATCTGCCCCACGGGTTGCCTGGAGGGCGGTGGCGCAGATCCTCTCTCGCAATGCTTCATCGATGAAAGGAGACGGAGTCTCTTCAATCACCTTCTGGTGGCGTCGTTGAATAGAACATTCACGCTCGAACAGGTGTATCACATTCCCATGAGTATCCGCCAGCACCTGAACTTCAATATGATGCGGTTCTTCCAGGTACTTCTCAATATAGACAGCATCCGAGCCAAAGCTGGAACTGGATTCGCGGCGGGCAGCCTCCAGAGCTGCTCCAAACTCCTCAGCCGCCTTAACAATGCGCATCCCCTTGCCACCGCCCCCCGCAACAGCCTTCAGCATGATCGGAAATCCGATATCGCGTGCCACTTCCAGAGCTGCATCGGCGTCGGTGATTTCCTCTTCGGTACCGGGGACTACCGGTACACCAGCGGCAATCATACGCCGGCGGGCTTCAATCTTGGCGCCCATTGCAGCGATGGTCTCCGGACCGGGCCCGATAAAGATCAAACCAGCTTCTGCGCAACGACGAGCAAACTCAGCATTCTCAGCCAGGAAACCGTAGCCGGGATGTATGGCATCGGCCTGCTGTTGCTGCGCTACTTCCAAAATCCGCTCAATGTTCAGGTAGCTGGCGGCGGCCGGGGCGTCACCGATACAACAGGCGTAATCCGCTGCACGGACGAAAGGTGCGCTACGGTCAACCGTGGAGTAAACCGCCACCGAGGTGATCCCCAACTCACTACAGGTACGGATAACCCGCAGTGCGATCTCGCCGCGGTTGGCCACCAGAATTCGTTTAATCGCCAATAGTCAATCCTTCCTGAATCATCGGTCCTGGACGTGACAGGTAGCGCTATTCACCTTTGAACTGTGGGGTACGTTTTTCCAGGAAAGCCAGAGTACCCTCCTTCATGTCAGCCGTGGCGCAAACTTCGCCGAACAGTGTTGCTTCCAGTTGCATCCCGCTGACCAGGTCTGTTTCCAGACCATTATTCACCGCGTTCAAGGCAATCCTGATCGCAGCTGCGGAGGGCTTCAGGAACTGACGCGCGAACTTGTCGACCTCCTGCAGAAACAGGTCACGGTCAAAGAGCGGTCTTCCCTTGGCGTCGGT
The DNA here is from genome assembly GCA_016784425.1 of Candidatus Delongbacteria bacterium. Classification (GTDB taxonomy): domain Bacteria; phylum CAIWAD01; class CAIWAD01; order BS150m-G50; family BS150m-G50; genus BS150m-G50. The sequence continues at coordinate 8,742 of JADHUQ010000061.1, forward strand.
CTGCAGTTCCCCCTTTTCGTCAACCAGGCGGGCGTCGACAACCTGATTGACCAGACCCATTTCCAGAGCAGCGGAAGCGTTTACCAATTTACCGGATGCTATCATCTCTATGGCTCGACCCTTGCCGATCAGTCGTGGTAGTCGCTGTGTTCCGCCGTACCCCGGGATGACTCCCAGGGTAACCTCCGGTAGTCCAAACATGGCATTATGCGCGGCAACACGCATGGAAGCTGCCAGGGCTAATTCACAGCCTCCCCCCAGGGCAAAACCATTAACTGCAGCAATCACAGGTTTACCCAGGTTCTCGAGCTGGTTAAACACCTGCTGCCCCCGCTGCGCGAACTGCTCCGCTTCCGCTGGCGACAGTGGATTGATCTCGCTGATATCAGCTCCTGCGACAAAGGCGCGATCACCCGCACCGGTAACAATCACTACGCGGCAGGAATTATCTGAGCGCACCTCTTCCAGCACCTTTCCCAGTTCACTGACCGTTTCCACGTTCAACGCATTAAGTTTGTCCGGTCGATTGATCGTGACCAGGGCAACAGCACCAGCCCGCTCAAGTAACACATTACTCATGGGTATAATCTCCGGTTGGTTAATCAGTTAAAGTGTGATACAAGTTATCACACCCGCCCTATAAATCCAGTGTTCCGGCTCAGTATTGTATCTCAAGAGGATTCATCACCATATATCTCGAGGATTTTTGCCACCAGACCTGAGGTAGACAGACCGGGAACCATTGCGATGGTTCTCACTTCTCCACCGGCGGCAAGTACTTCTGATCCACCAACGATATCCTCCAGCCTGTAATCAGCGCCTTTGACCAGGATGTCCGGCTGCAAAGCCGAGATCAGCTCCAGGGGGGTGTCCTCGTCAAACAGTACTACATAATCCACACAACGCAGGGCTCGTAACAGGTGATGGCGGTGTCGTTCGCTGACAACCGGGCGTCGCGGACCTTTCAGTCTTCTCACGGAAGCATCGCTGTTCAATCCCACCACCAGGCGGTCGCCCAGTGCGGCTGCAGCCTCCAGGTAGGTGACATGGCCGGCGTGCAGAATATCAAAGACTCCGTTGGTGAAAACGATTCTGACACCCTGCTTTCGAACCTGCTTCAACAGGGGCAGCAGCTCCCGCCACCCGGTCAAACCCTGCGTGTCAAGTTCACTCATGCCAGCACTCCCGTAGTTTTTCCAAACGCACCGGTACTGCTCCCAGCTCCTGGCAAACCAGCCCGGCACAGGTGTTAGCAAAGCGGGCAGCTTCAACCAGGGTGGAACCGCTGAGCAGTCCCAACACCAGGGCGGCGATGACGGTATCACCTGCCCCAGAGACATCAATCACATCCTGAACCTCTGTAGGAATGCGATGTATCACTTCCTGATCAAAAGTCATCATACCTTCCGCGCCGCGGGTGATTACGAGGTGACGGCACTGCAGTCGCTCCCGTAAGGTACGGCCAATCTCCTCAAGCGTAGCCGTAGCGGGCAATTCCGCCTGCAACGCCTGACGCGCCTCCTTAAGGTTGGGTTTGAACAGGTCTACACCATGGTAGGCAAAAAAGTGTTCCCGTTTGGGATCGACCGCAGTCAGAACTTGCTGTTCGCGACAAAGTTGCACCAGCCATTCAACCAGTTCGGGTTGCACCAGACCTTTGTTATAATCCTGGATGATAACAGCGTCAACGGTGGGAACCAGGTTGGCGAGCAGGTGACGCAGTCTTTTATCAGTCTCGGAAGCAGGTGGCAGAATCTGTTCACGATCCACCCTCACCACATGGTGGCTACCAGCGATAATACGGGTTTTGAGCGTAGTCTCACGATCTTCAGTGACGAGAATACCATCGGTTACTACGTTTTCATGGGAAAGCAGTTCACGGATGCGGGCTCCTGCTTCATCCGGCCCCACCAGCCCTAGTGGCAGCACCCGTGCGCCCAGCGCTGCCAGATTGTTGACTACATTGGCAGCGCCACCGGGGGCGTCAAAACGGCGCCGTTCTTCCAGCACCGGGACAGGTGCTTCCGGTGAGATACGTGACACATCACCATGCAGATAGCGATCCAGCATCAGGTCGCCAAATACCAGTACACTGAATTTGGCCAGGTCTTGCAGTTTCATGAGCTTCTCTCCAGTAGTGCCACGCTCTCGGTGTGCATGGTGTAGGGAAACATGTCCACCGGTAGCACCCGCCGGGGTTGATAGCCACTGTCGGCCAGCAGACGGCAATCGCGTGCCAGCGTAGCTGGATTACAGGAGACATAGACAATCCTCTGCGGTGCCAGCTCGGCCAGCCAGGCCAGCACATCGCGGTGCACACCGTTGCGGGGAGGATCCAGTACCACCACGTCCGGACGGGGGCGGTTCCCGGCTGTCAGGGTCTCTTTGAGATCTCCTTCGATAAAACTCATATTATCTACACTGTTCATACGGGTATTACGTCGCGCATTTCGGACTGCTGCCGGCACCATCTCGAAACCCCAGCCCTCCTTGATCTGGTCAGCCAGGTAGATGGCAATGGTTCCGGCACCGCAGAAGAGGTCATAGAGCACCTCGCTACCGGTCAGTCCGGCCTGAAGTCTGGTAAGTTCGTACAACTTTTCTGCCTGCAGGGTATTGGTCTGGAAAAATGAGTCGGCGGATATCTCGTAAACCCGATCACCATTCTGTTCATGTATCACACCGGGGCCATAGAGAATGTGTTCCTCCTCACCGGTGGCCACGCTGGACCAGGAGCGGGTGACGTTGTTGACAATCGTTGTCAAACCGGGAAACTCCGCCTGCAG
>JADHUQ010000062.1 GCA_016784425.1 Candidatus Delongbacteria bacterium
CATGCGCCACCAGTTCCTCGTTCAGCTGGAATTTCTGCAGCAGCTTTATCTTAGTGTCGAGCTGATCCTTCTCCCCCATGCTGGCCCAGACGTCGGCGTAGAGCACATCGGCGTCGCGGGCCGCTTCCACCGGATCGTCGGTAATAACTACTTCAGACAGGGAGGAGGCCTGCGCCTTTTTCAGAATCTCCTCATCTGGCCGGGTGGTGGCATGGGTGGCGATAAAGAGCCGCATCGGCACCAGTGTGGCCAGATTGAGCAGTGAATTGGTAATGTTGTTCCCGTCCCCGAAGTAGGAGATCTTGAGATTCTCGTATTCCGGTTTGTGCTCGTAGATGGTGAACAGATCGCTGAATATCTGGCAGGGATGGGTCAGGTCGGTCAGCATGTTGATGACCGGTACCGTCGCATGCTCAGCCAACTGCCGCACATCATCATGCCCGAAGGTGCGGATGAAGATACCATCCACAAAACGGGACATCACCTTGGCCACATCATAGATCGATTCCCGCTTACCCAGCTGGATCTCACTGTCGGTGACATAGATGGTGTTACCGCCCAGCTGGTCGACCCCTACTTCAAAGCTGATGCGGGTACGCAGCGAAGCTTTGTGAAAGATCAGGGCGATGGTCTTTCCGCTCAGCGGTTTGGGGCACGCTCCCGCCCGGGTCTGCTGTTTTACCTCAGCCGCCAGGGTGAGGGTTGCCTTAATTTCGGCAGCGCTGAAATCGGTAACTTCCAGAAAGTCTCTTTTCATTGCGTTTTACTCCTGCTCAAGTGGTCCATACTATTTCAGCAGCAGTTGAGGGCTGCTACCTCTCAGGTTCAAAAAAAACCGCCCCGGACAGATGTCGGACGGTTTCAACCGGCATGGGGAGCCGGATAGCTTTCAAAGCGCTGTGTTAAATCTGCCGACGCAGTTTCTTGATCGGAATATGCATCTGCTCCCGGTACTTCTGCACAGTACGGCGGGCAACCTTGAAGTCCTTCTGCATAAGCAGATCGACCAGTTTCTGATCGGAAAGTGGCTTCAGTTTGTCTTCAACCTCTATCAGTCGTTTGAGCTCTGCCTTGATCACCTTGGTCGAGATATCCTCACCGGAACTGGTGGTCACCTTCTCGCTGAAAAAGTACTTCAATTCGAAGATACCCCACTCTGTCTGTACATATTTACCATTGGTAACGCGTGAGATCACAGAGATATCCATTTCAATATCCTCGGCAATATCTCGCAGTATCATCGGTTTGAGGGCATCTTTTCCCTCCTTGAAGAAGTTGATCTGCCGCTGTACAATGGCCCGCATCACCCGTAACATCGTTTCCCGGCGTTGCTGGATCGCATTGAGAAACCAGTTTGCCGATTCCAGCTTGCGCTGGACAAAATCGCGCACCTGGCGTTCCATCTTGTTGCGTTGACGCGCCAGATCCAGATAATAGTGGCTGATCCGCAGACTGGGCATATCCCCTTCGTTCAGGGTTACTATGAACTCACCGTCTACATGCTCTACGATCAGGTCAGGGATCACATAATTCTGTTTTTCATTGGCAATCGCCCCCTCACCCGGTCGGGGATTGAGCTGGGATATCTCGTGGAATACAGTTCGCACCGCATCCAGGTCGGTCTGGAGGGAACGGACCAGCAGTTCGAAGTGCTTGTTGATGAAATCGTTGAAATGATCCCGCAGAACGGGTACCACCAGCGGGTGGAGTTCGTCATTGTTAAGCGCCTGCACCAGCAGACACTCCTGCAGGCTACGGGAGGCGATCCCGATCGGATCATACTGCTGTATGCGCTTCAGTACCTTTTCCAGTTCAGTTTCAGAGATATTGAGTTGAGCCGCCAGCAGCCCTAATTCACATTTGAGGTAACCGCTTTCGTCGAGATTGCCGATTATCTCGATACCGGCCACCTGCTCCCGGTAACTTAAGGTGTTATCGGTCTCCAACTGCGTTATCAGATGCTCCTGCAGAGTCTGGATAACGGGGCGGGGAATTTCAGCATACTCAGCAGTGCTGTCGCGCTGCGAGCCGGTGTGGGGCATTTCATAATTGTCACTGTCGCCAAGCTGATCCCAGTCTACTTCGTTGTCGTCGTCAACCTGGTCATCTGCCTTCTCATCATCATCCTTGTCTTCAAGCATATCTTCGAGATCCAGTTCACCCTCTTCGATCTCCAGTACCGGATTCTCCTCCAGCTCCATCTTTACCCTGGCTTCCAAAAGCATCATGGGAATCTGGAGCAGTTCCGACCGCAGAATCTGCTGCGGGGTCTGTGTGAGTTCCTGCCTGATTACAATACTCTGGCGCAGTTGCATGCGATACCCTATTCAAGCTTAAACTTGTCCCCGAGGTAGAGCTGGCGTGCCTGCTCGCTCTCGGAAAGCTCCAGGGAGGTGCCACTGATCAGCACTCTACCCTCGTACAATAAATATGACCTGTCCGTTATGGACAAGGTTTCCCTGACATTATGATCGGTAATCAGAACCCCGATCTTTCGTTCTTTTAATTGTTTAACAATATTCTGGATATCGTTGACTGCAATCGGGTCTACACCGGCAAAGGGTTCATCCAGGAGGATGAAGCGGGGTTCGGTGACCAGAGCCCGGGTTATCTCCACCCGCCGGCGTTCCCCACCCGACAGTGTAATTGCCTGACTTTTGCGTAGATGTTCAATATTGAGTTCGTTCAGCAGCTCTTCGAGCCGTTCCCGCCTGGCGTGCCGGTTGATCGGCAGGGTTTCCAGAATAGCCATTATGTTCTGTTCCACCGTCATCCGCCGGAAAATTGAGGGTTCCTGGCTCAGATAGCCGATCCCCATGCGGGCGCGGCGAAACATCGGCAACCGGGTGATATCCTCACCGTCAATCTGTATAGTACCGGCGTCAGGTCTGATCATACCGGTAACCATATAAAAACTGGTTGTTTTACCGGCACCGTTTGGTCCCAGCAATCCGACGATCTCCGCCGAATTGACATCCAGGCAGACATTGTTGACTACCCGGCGCTTGCCGTAGATCTTGACCAGGTCAGTCGCTTTCAGGTTCGCCATTGTATCCCTTCCGGATTTCTGCCACCGGTTCCTGCAGCGGCAGGTACCGCCCCTGTGAACCGCCTCTTACCTCGACCAGTTTGAGGGCCGTGGAATCCATTTCCAGTACGATCATGTCGCCGGCTGCCAGATTGAGACCGGGTTGTCCCTGCTCGTCCCGGGCAAAATAAACACTGTTGGCGGCACCTCGAGCCTCCATCCGCCTCAGTTCACCCTGCTCGAATTGAAACAGCAGTGAATCACCACTGAGGCTGTTGAGCAGCCGTGCGTCAACTGAATCGGCGGGTACTACGGCACTGCCTGAGCCGTAAACCTCTGCCGCTCGCAGCACCTCTCCCGCTACCAGCAGATTGATGTATTCCCCCCTTATCTCGCGCCCGTCATGTACCAGTAGAGGTGTCCCCTTCATCTGTCCGAAACCGGATGTATCACAGTAGATAAAGGTGTCACAACCGGCTTCGGTATTTCTCAATTTGATCACTACATCACCAGCGGCGATTTCCAGGTGTTGAAAACGGCGCATCTCCATGTACTTTGCGACAACCTTGATATTCCCCTGCTGGGGGTGCCGTGCCCGTAACAGGGGCTGACTGCGCGACCAGGCTATTCCGCTCAGGTGATCGTAATCGATCCGATCGGCGGTAAAGAGGACTTCCCGCTCCAGATCTTCCAGCATCGCCTCGCGTCGCATCTCCAACTGTTCGCTGTCCCGGTGATAGATTCCCCGTACACATTCAGCCCTCAGGCTGTCCTCGGTCATCCGCACATTTCCATACGCTTCCAGGCGTCGGGCTTTCTCATAGTAGGTCATCTCGTTGGCACGCAGTACCCGTCCCCGATGCGTTACCACGACCTGGCCACGGCATTCCAATTCGCCAACGGCGATATCGTGCCGGGCACGATCACAGCTTATCTCCAGATCGCCGTAACCGACCAGCACATTTCCGATCAGCTCCCGGACTACGTTTTCACCGTATGTGACATTACGCAGCTTGTCGGCGTGCAGCAGCTGAAAGTAGTCGGGATCACCATCCAGGCAGACACCAGCTGCCGACAGCAACAGCGCCAGTAACCAGGGGAGCAGTCTATTCATGGGGCTTCTCCTCGAGCTGCCGGTAACTGCGTCCGGTGGGTGTGCCGATCTCCCAGTTGCTGAGATCACGATTGGAAACAAAACCGATGCCGAAAAGTGTATCATTGGTTGTGGTGAAACAGACCGAATCCTCGGTAAAGATACGGCGACGAAAATTATCCCACTCCAGGATACCAGTTTCCAATTTGAGGCCCTGCTGGCTGGTAACCACTACATTGCCGACTGCGCGGATGTTACGCCGTCTCTCGTTGAGGCTGCCGGAATCTGCCTCGATGGTGGCGTTCTCGTTGCCAAGGCTATCCCAGGTAACCATACTGAAACCGACCGGCATCACATAGAGGTCGCGCCGGAGGTACTGGTCCACCTGGGGGGCGGTAAGCTCGCCCTGCAAACCATAGAGATCATAAAATCGCATGCGGGTATTGTAGAGCTGTTGAGCCGGCATTTCCCAGGCGGTAGAGTCAACTGAAGTTGCATCGAGGTTACTGCACCCGTTTTGACCCCAGGCTGCAAACAGAACGAACAGAAGTGGTAGTGCCAGCGAGCCACCGTAGACAGGGTTAGTCCAGCGGCAAAGCGGATTTTTTCGCTGTCGGGATCTGTTCTGCCGGTACTGTTTCATCGTGGGCCTTGTCGGTTGGTTGCCGCACTGCTCCGTTCGGGTTAGAGGATACCGGCCTGAAGAATATCATGGAGGTGGACGATACCCCGCGGTCGTTTCTCCTCGTCCACCACGACCAGCTGGTTGATCTTGTGACGCTTCATCATCTGCAACGCCACCGCGGCCAGGGTATCACCAGAAACCGTCTTGGGAAAAGTATGTGGAAAATCATCGGCGGTACAATCAGTGTGGTTCACTGCACCCTCCATCAGCCGACGCAGGTCACCATCGGTGATCAAATGCTCCACCCGGCCTTGTTCATCCAGCACGATAGCTGCGCCGAAGCGCTTGGCGGTTATCTCCATGATAATCTCTGCCAGGGGTGTACCGGGACTTACCAGCGGCAGCTCGGCATCGCTGCGTATCACATCCTGAACGGTAAACAGTAACTTGCGACCCAGTGCACCCCCCGGGTGGAGGCGGGCAAAATCATCACTGGTGAAGCGTTTCTGTTTCAAGGCCGCCACCGCCAGGGCGTCACCGATTACCAGGGCTACAGTGGTACTGGAAGTAGGTGCCAGGTTGTTGGGACAGGCTTCCTGTGAGACAGCAGCGTCCAGGACGAAGGTGCTGGAACGGGCCAGCAGTGATTTGGGGTCGCCGGTGATAGCGATGATCGGAATTCCCTGAGCGCTCAGGAATGGAAGGATGGTCTGCAGTTCGTCACCGGTGCCACTCTTGGAGATAAGAATCGCTACATCCCCCTGCTGCACCAGTCCGAAATCACCATGGGCTCCTTCCACCGGGTGGATAAAGACCGCCGGCGTCCCGGTAGAGGTCAAGGTGGCTGCAATCTTGCGGGCGATCGCACCCGATTTACCAAGCCCGGTCAAAATCACTTTACCAGGCGTGCTGCAGATCAGTTCCACCGCCTGGACAAACTGCTCGTCAACACGCTCTGCCAACGCTCTCAGTTCTTCCAGCTCCTCCTGAACGGTCTGCTTGATATCCTGCAAAATCGACATCAGATCAACTCCTCAATGGTCTGCTCCCAGATCCCCTTTGCGTGGAGAATATGCTCGACCAGTTCCCGCACTGCTCCCCTGCCACCAGGTAAACGGCTGATCCAGCCTGCTGCCTTCAGAACTTCGGGCCGGGCGTCGGCAGGAGCAGCCGGAAAACCGACACGACGCAGCAGGGGCAGATCGAGTAGATCGTCACCCATGTAACAGACATCGGTAAGACTGATACCGGTTGATTTGAGGATTTTATCCAGTTCAGGATTCTTGGCGAAAGCACCTTGAACCAGAAAGTCCATTTTGAGTTCCTGTGCCCGGCGTGATACAGAGGTGGAAGTACGACCGGTGATGATTCCAACCTTCAGTCCGGCAAGTCGGGCCAGCGTTATTCCCAGTCCATCCTGCACATTGAAGATCTTGAACTCATCCTGCTCGCCGAGTATGATCTCACCGCTGGTCAGGACGCCATCGACATCGAGCAGCAGCAGTTTGACGGCGGCTGCGGGATTACTCACTCTCTCCTCCAATGGTGTTATGGATCCGCTTCAGAATCAGCAGCAGCTTTTCCAACTGGTCCAAAGGCAACATACTGGCGGCATCACAGAGGGCGTTGGCACAATCAGGATGGGTTTCGATAAAGATCATATCCACACCGGCAGCCACACCAGCGCGGGCCAGCGGTATGATGTACTCCGGTTGTCCCCCCCGCGGATCAGCCGAGGGAAGTCCGTAAATCCTCACCGCGTGTGTCACATCGAACATCACAGGATACCCCTGGCTTCGCATCTGGGGCAGTGCCCGCATATCGACCACCAGGTTGTGGTACCCGTGTACAGTACCCCGCTCGGTCAGGATGATTTTATCGTTACCCGCTGCACGGATTTTTCCAACTACATTCACCATGTCGCTGGGTGCCAGAAACTGCCCCTTCTTCACATTAACAACTTTGCCGGTAGCGGCCACCGCTTCCGCCAAAGAGGTCTGCATGGAAAGGTAGGCGGGAATCTGTATCACATCCAGCACCTCACCGCAGGCGGTGGCACTGGCTGCGTCGTGGATATCGGAAAGCACCGGTACTCCGACCTCACTCCGGACCTTGCTCAGCAAACGCAGTCCTTCCTCCAGCCCGGGACCGCGATAGTAGTCGGCCTGCGACCTGTTGTCCTTCAGGTAGGAGGATTTGAAGATAAAAGGGATACCCACCCGCGCAGCGATTGCTTTGATAGCAGTGGCTGTCTCCAGGAGGAGTTGCTCGCTTTCGATCACACAGGGACCTGCTACCAGTACCAGGGGCAGCTTTTGTCCCGCCTGTATCACACCGGTACCGCTGTCACCGATTGAAACGACTTTGGGTGCTGGTGTTGTCTGATCTGACATGGTTTCCTTTCGTCGGGCGTTACTTGTGCCGGGCCCGTTTCACCGCCTGTTTGACCAGATCCCGAAACAGCGGGTGCGGTCGGGTAACACGACTTTTCAGCTCCGGATGAAACTGGACCGCTACAAACCAGGGGTGATTCCTGACCTCAACCATTTCAACCAGGCGATCATCCGGAGAGACACCGCTGACAACCATGCCGGCATCCTCCAGTCGTTGACGGTAATCGTTGTTAAACTCATAGCGATGACGATGACGCTCTGATATACTGGCGCGACGATACGCCCGCCAGCTGTTGGTGCCACGCAGAAGATTACAGGGATAGGCACCCAGTCTCATGGTGGCGCCTTTGTGCTTGATCTTGCGTTGCTCCGGCATCAGGTGTATCACGGGATGCTTGGTTCGGGGCATAAACTCTGTGGAGTTCGCACCGCGCAGTTTAAGCACATTACGCGCATACTCCATTACGGCAGCGTGGAGACCGAGACAGATACCCAGGAAGGGGGTCCCGCTTTCCCGAGCCCAGCGGACGACCTCAATTTTACCCTCCACACCCCGCTCCCCGAAACCGCCGGGGACCAGCACACCATGAACACCGGCCATCACCTTATCGATGTTGTCAACCGTCAACAGCTCCGTATCCACCCAGCGCAGTTTCACCCGGGTGGAGTTGGCAACACCCGCGTGCTGGAATGCCTCCAGAATGGATTTGTAGGCGTCCTGCAGACCGACATACTTCCCGCAGAGGGCAATCTCAACCTCCTGTTGCAATTGTCGTTGTCGCTCGACAATCGCTTTCCACTTCTCGAGACGGGGCCGGTGGATTACTCTAAGACCCAGCTTGCGCATCACGGTCTGCGCCATCTTTTGATGCTCCAGGTTTAAAGGCACCTCGTAGATGGATGGTACATCGGTGGCATCGATAACATCGGCCGCCCGGACATTGGTGAAGAGGGCTATTTTCTCCTTGAGGCTTCTTTCCAGAGGCACTTCGCTGCGACAGGCGATCATGTCCGCCTGGATACCGATCTCCCGCAAGCGTCCGACCGAATGCTGGGTAGGTTTAGTCTTCAATTCCTGTGCCGCCCGGATAAAGGGAACCAGGGTCAAATGCAGGAACAGTGAATTTTCCTGTCCTACCTCCAGCGAGAATTGGCGGATGGCCTCCAGGAAGGGTAACGACTCAATATCGCCCACGGTGCCCCCCACTTCGACCAGCACCAGGTCAGGCCTGGAGCTGCGCCGCGCTACATCGAGTATACGCTGCTTGATCTCATTAGTGATGTGTGGAATAACCTGGATGGTAGCACCCAGATAGGCTCCCTCCCGTTCGCGACGTATCACAGTTTCATAGATCTGACCTGTGGTAGCGTTGTTACGTCGCCCCATGTCCTGGTCGAGGAACCGCTCATAGTGTCCTAGGTCGAGGTCGGTCTCTGCCCCGTCATCAGTAACATAGACCTCGCCGTGCTGAAAGGGCGACATGGTACCGGGGTCGACATTAATATAGGGGTCCAGCTTGATCACGTTCACCCGCAGGCCACGTGCTTTCAGCAGCATCCCCAGCGAGGAAGCAAGTATCCCCTTACCGAGGGAGGAGACAACTCCACCGGTGATAAAAATAAACTTGGTGCTGATTCTGATTTTTTTCATCCGCTCTTTTCCCTCACGCTCCTCTGTCGCAGCAATTCTTCCACCACCTGGAGATCTTCCGGTGTGTCTACACCCAGGGGACTGTAATCAACCAATACTGTCTGTACCCTGATACCATTCTCAATAAACCGCAGTTGTTCCAGCTTTTCCAACTGCTCCAGTCGTGACTTTAATCGACCAAAGCGTTCCAGCACTGACCGCCGGTAAACATAAAGACCGACATGCAGCAAAAAATCGACCGGATCGGGATCAGCAGTTTGTGTATCACGTCGACATGGAATCGGTGCCCTTGAAAAGTAAAGGGCTGCACCGCTCTGATCGACCACTACTTTAGCTGTATTACGACTCAGTACATCTTCCACTCGCGCAGCTGTTCTTACCGGCGTAGCTACCTCAGCCTTTGGGTCTGCCAACAGTGCCTGTACGGTGGCGTCTATCACCTTCGCCTCAATCAACGGCTCATCCCCCTGGATATTGACAAAAATGTCACCTGGCACTGTTGCCAGTGCCGCAGCGATACGATCAGTACCGCTCGGCAGCCGGGGATCGGTCATAACTGCGTTGCCACCCGCTGCAGTAACTACTTCTGCAATTCGCTCATCATCGGTAAGAACATACAATTCTGACAGCAGGCTGGAACGTGCAACCGCCTCCATTACCTGGAGGATCATCGGTCGACCGCCGATTATGGCCAGTGGTTTACCGGGAAATCTTGACGAGGCGTATCGCGCCGGAATCATCCCTACAATCAATTCCTCCATGATTGCTCCGGGAAAGGACGTTGAGTAGCGGAACCGTGTTGCGCAGGCAGACTAAATACGAGCGGGATTGTGACCGGATACATCGACCGGCACCCTTCCCTGTCTGGTTCCCGGGAACAGTTCATGACGCTCCTCGCACTTCTGGATATGTGTTCATTGTCTGGCTGGGAATCAAATTAGATGTTTTCCCGCCGTCAGTCAAGGTTCGCAACCCGCCGGCAAGGGTGTGGTAGCAGATTATTTCTCCTGGAAATCGACCACGCCATCCCAATCGGCAGCTGGTGGAGCTGTCACCAGCTGTTGACAACGCTCACGGAAAACCAGAGCTACCGGATCATCGGGCCAATGCTCCTGGTAGGTCTCAAATGCGAGCAGCGCCGCTGACCAGTCCCGCTCCAGATAGATCGCCCGGGCACTGTTCCATTCAGCGAGTCGTTCCAGTAATTGCGGGGTCGCATCGTTCTTATCCCCCACCAGTTCGTAGATACGAATCGGCAGTTTTTTGCCCTTGACCCTCACCAGATCGAGCTCACGCAACAGGAACTGATCGCCAACGGCGGCGGCGGTGTATTCGCTGATCATGAGATAAGTACCATAAGCTTTGTTGAGACCCTCCAGCCGGCTGGCCAGGTTGACCGCGTCACCGATAACGGTGTAATCGAAAATCCGGTCGGACCCCATGTTTCCTACAGCCATGCTGCCGGTGTTCAGACCGATCCTGGCTTTGATGTCGGGCAGGTCACGCTTTTCCCATTCTTTACAAAGCCGCTTCAGCCCCGCATGCATCTGCAGCATGGCCCGACAACCGGCTGCGGCGTGGTCCTCAAAATGCACCGGTGCACCAAATTCAGCCATGATCAGGTCACCCTCGTACTTGTCGATGGTTCCCCGGTTGCTCATGATGATATCGCTCATCGCAGTCAGGTATTCATTGAGCAGCTGGGCAAGTGTAGCAGGTGTCATCTGTTCGGATACGGTTGTAAAACCAGCGATATCGGTAAACAGTACGGTAAGCTCTTTTTCTTCGCCACCCAGCTTCAACAGCTCCGGTTGTTCAATCAGTTTTGACACCAGGCTCGACGGCACATAATGTGAGAACATATTGTGAATCTGCAACCGGTCACGTCGCTCCAGAACGAAATGGTAGATAATGCTGGCCAGGTAACCACCGGTCATGGCGGTAAGGGGCGCTGTCATATTCACAGAGATATTCTGCAAGCTGAAGAGGATGAAGGGAATGACTATGACACCGATAAACAGGGGTGAAACCAGTGCCAGGGCCAGCAGGGGTGAGAAGCGCTGGGCCAGGTAGAGAATCAACACCACCAGCAACAATTGCAGGAGCAGGTTGAGATAGTGTGGCGGCACCAACATAAAACCGCCGTCCAACATCGTCTGGATGGCGTGGGCGTGTGTCTCGACACCGGGCATCAGACGCCGTCCGCTCCCAAAACTGTAAAAAGGAGTCAACTTTGTATCGTGCTCATCCTCGATAGTGACACCGATCAGTACCACTTTTCCGGCGAAGGGATTCTGCTGGCCGGGAGCCAGCATTTCAAACAATTCCGGATCCTGGAAAAGCTCCATATAATCGGTGTCGCAACCCTCCCTCAATTCGAACTCGACGTCATCCATGATGCTGGAGAGTGAAAAGGTCGGAAAAGTAGCGGTAGGACCGTAATAGTTGATCGCGAAGGCATTCTGCTCACCCTGGTATGTGGGAATCGTCAGCGGTCCAAAATGGGTGACATCCTGCTCCAGGCGGAAAGAGGTGGTGTCAGGTAGTTTAAAAAGATGCCGCAGGACAACCATCCCCAGCGAAGGGTACAGAGTAGCGAGTCGCTCCCGGTGACTCTCCCCCTCTGGTGAGATGATGAGTGTATCACGCCAGAGCGGTTGGAACAGCTGGTAGCGGCGCAGATAGCCATCATCATCAATCAGATCGTTGATCAGCCCCC
>JADHUQ010000063.1 GCA_016784425.1 Candidatus Delongbacteria bacterium
CAAAGAGCTGCTTTATCACCTCTTGCGCGATTCGCACGACATCGGCTGCTCTCCCGGCAATCTCAACAGTACCCAGGGGGTGCCGCTGGCTATCTGTAATCACCTGGCCGGGCAGCGCTGGTTCATAACTGAACTCGGTGCCAGTCACCCCGGTGAGATCGCCAGGTTGAGTCATCTGGTCAAACCGGAACTGGCGGTTATTACCAACATCGGTCACGCTCATGCCGGGCTGCTGGGTGGATTGCGGGGTGTGCAACGGACAAAAAGTGAAATATGGCAGGGGCTGGGACCCCAGGGCAGCGCCATCATCCCGCTGTCTGATGAGCGGGTTGTGGAATCTGCCCGGCTTTTACGACGGATTGTTACCTGCTCGCTCGATCCCACCCGTATGGCGGATTATAACGGAGCAATCCTCAACCCCATCGAACAGGGTCGCTATCGTCTCCGCATAGAGGGGTGTGAGTGCGATTGCCCCCTGCCGGGACGCCATGGCGCCGAGCTGGCCCTCATCGCCTGGACCATGGCCCGCTCTTGTGGTATGACACCAGAAGCGGTTGCCGCACGTCTTGAAGCTGGTGGGCCCGTCAGTGGCAGATTTGTAATTCACGAGACACCACACGGCCGGCTGGTGGATGACAGTTATAACGCCAGTCCCGAATCGATGCGGGCTGCCTTACAGACCTTCTGCGAGTTACCGACCCGCGGTCGACGGATCGCCGTACTGGCTGCAATGGGTGAACTGGGGCAATGGTCAGGACAACTTCACCGGGAAGTTGCTGAATACGCCTCCCGCTTACCGGTTAACCGCTTTCTGGTGCTGGGAAATGACGCCCGGGAACTCTTCCAGGGCCTCCGGGGACACAAGAAATTTTTCCTCCAGCCGGAAGCATTGCTGAGGGAGTTGCGCCGTTTGACGATGCCGGAGGATCTGCTGCTTTTTAAAGGATCAAACATTTACGGATTGGGCGAGCTGGTCCGGGAGCTGATGCATTGAGAACGATAAGCCGTGATACAACATCCTACCTGTTGCTGAGTGTCATCGGCCTGCTGTTTATAACGGGATTGGTGATGGTCTACAGTGCTACTTCGCCGATGCTGCTGGAAAGAGGCGACCCCTCCTGGAAGCTGCTTTTGCGACAGATTGTTGCTGGTGGCCTCGGTATCACCCTGGGTTACCTGGCTGCCCGCGTGGATTATCATTTCCTGCATAGACTCGCCTGGCCGGCTGTAGCCCTGGCTGTGGCGATGCTGGTCCTGACGTTATCCAGTGGGGAATCGGTCCGGGGCGCCGCCCGCAGTATCTCCCTGGGTGGCTTCTCTTTCCAGACCGCGGAAGTGGCCAAACTGGCACTACTCCTGTTTACAGCCCACCTGCTCGCACGACGGGAAATCCATGGCCGTACCGGTAGTACCGTGATACAGTGGACCACCGTTTATCTACTGACAGCTTTCCTGATTTTTCGCCAACCGGATTTCTCGACTACCGCTGTCATCACCCTGATCGTGGTTACCCAGCTTTTCCTGGGAGGATTGCCCTGGAAGGCTCTTGGTGCATTTCTGGTTGCAATCGGCGTAGCCGCACCCCTGATGATCCTCCTGAGTGGTTATCGACTGGAACGGATCCAGTTGTTCCTGCAGGATATGTGGACACTTGACCCGCAAGCCTACCAGTTGCTGCATTCTCTGATCGCGCTGGGGCGTGGTGGCGCGACCGGTCAGGGTATCGGCGACAGCATGCAGAAACTGCTTTACCTGCCGTTGCCCTACAACGATTTCATTTTCGCCGTAATCGGTGAG
Organism: Candidatus Delongbacteria bacterium; assembly: GCA_016784425.1. Lineage (GTDB taxonomy): Bacteria > CAIWAD01 > CAIWAD01 > BS150m-G50 > BS150m-G50 > BS150m-G50. The sequence goes on from JADHUQ010000063.1 coordinate 1,798, forward strand.
GAACTGGGATTACTGGGTACAGGCATACTGATTGCCGCTTTCGGCCTCCTGCTCTACCTGGGAGTTCGCATTATCCGCCGGGCACCGGACACCTTCGGGCGCCTGCTGGCCGCGGGAATCGTTTTTGCCATCATCTACTACGCACTGCTGCATATGCTGATCGTAGTCGGGCTGGCTCCCAACACCGGACTGCCACTGCCATTTATCAGTTACGGCGGCGCCAATCTGGTTATTCTGTTCGTGGCTCTGGGAGTATTAGTGAATATCCACCTGCAAAGCGGTAGGGAGAGAGCATGATCGTGATTGGTGATCTGATCAGCAGTTACAGCGGTGTGTATAGTGAGAGTGAACCGCTCAGCCGTCACAGTACGATCCGGATCGGCGGACCAGCTGAATATTTCTGCCAACCACAGAGTGAACAGGAGTTGATGCAACTGCTCCGCTTTGTGCGGGAGGCTGATGTACCCCATGTTTTCGTCGGTCGCGGTAGCAACACTCTATTCAGTGACGAAGGTTTTCACGGGATCGTGATCCATCCCGGCTCCCGGTTGGGTAAACTGAATCTGTTGGAACCGAATCTGCTGGAAGCGGGCTGCGCCGCTGATAACGCGACCGTGATACGTTTCTGTGCTGATAATGAACTCTCCGGTCTGGAATACCTGATCGGCGTACCGAGTACCCTGGGTGGAGCCATCGCGATGAATGCCGGGGCCTATGGACAGGAAATCGGGAACATGGTGGAGCGGGTCAGGCTGGTGGATGCCGATGGTATAGTCGAACTGGATCGTTCAGAAATGGTATTTGCTTATCGCCGCACTGATGGATTGAAAAACCGCTTTATAGCCAAAGCCTGGCTGCGTTTGCGCAAGGTTTCAAGGGATGAGGCATATGTCACTACCCGTGAGATCCTGTCAAAGCGCAAACAGACACAGCCGTTGAACCAACCGTCACTGGGTAGCGTCTTCAAACGGGTGCCCGGCTATTTTCCCGGTCAGCTGATTGAAGAGGCCGGGTGTAAGGGGATGCGCGTGGGGGATGTTGAAGTCTCGACCCTGCATGCGAATTTTTTCGTCAACCTGGGCAACGGCACGGCGGCTGACATGGTGAAACTCATCGAGCAGGTTCAACAAAGGGTGTTGGAACATTCCGGTGTAAAACTGCCTCTGGAAATACACCTGGTAGGATTTAACTGATGACACGAATGGCCACGCGTCGCAGCAAGCGTATCACGTTTCGTCATCTCTGGGATGCAGCCTGGAGCCATACTCTGTGGGTGGGTGGTCAGCTCACACTGTTGCTGGTACTCACCGCACTGTTCTTTACAGCAGCCTCCTCGCTCTGTGATATAAGGCGTATCACGGTTTCAGGAAATCATTATATCAGCGACCATGACCTGGTGTCGACACTCGAATACCAGACTGAGAACCTGCTGGTCCTGGATACAGGGCAACTCGCGGGTCAATTGCTGCAGCTGCCCTGGGTCATAGAAGCGCAGGTTAACATCCGCCTCCTGCATCACCTGCAGATCTCAGTGACCGAAGCGGAACCGGTAGCGCTTTTCCAGAACGGCAGGGAGTGGCAAATCTGCTCCCCGAATGGAGAACTGTTGCCCTGGCATTCGTTCAACCGTGCGTTACTCCTCCCTGCGCTGGAACTGGAGGATCATACCACACTGGCAGAGGCGTGCAGTGTGATACATCACATTAAATCCTGCTACCCAAGGTTGTATGCCCAGTTGCGTAAGGTGACTATTGATGAGCAACTCCAGTTCCTGGTGGGTGAGAGTGAGGTCACTGCAGTGCTGGGTTGGCAGGAACTCGATCATCAACTGACCAAACTGGAGCTCTTTCTGGACCGCCCGGAAATGAAGAACGGGCAGATCACCCGTCTGGATCTGAGGTTCCAGAATAAGCTGATTGCCAGGAGAAGAACTGACACATGAAAAACCAGCAAGTGATAACAGTCGTTGACCTGGGGACCACCAAGTATGTGACACTTATTGCCCGGCTGCCTGAGGATGGTGTGCCTGACATCATGGGAATCGGCATTGAGGATGCACGGGGTATGAGTCAGGGGACTATTGTCAATATGCACGAGGCGGCTGCGGCAGTAGCCAGATCCATTGGTATGGCGGAAATGATGGCGCAGGTAAAAGCTACACCCCTCGTGGTGGGGATCACCGGACGCAACATCAGTTCGATTAATGGGCGCGGATCCCTAAACCTGGCCGGGGACCGCCATGAGATCACCGAGATCACACCTTTGGCCCTCGAGAATGTAGTCCAGCAGGCCATTCCGGTTTTACCGGGTGGTGAGCATATCCTGGCGCACACTTTACCCCGCGGATTCCAGCTGGACGGGCAGGTTGTACAGCAACCGATAGGAATGACCGGCTATCGACTGGACGCAGATGTACTTGTGGTCAGCAGCACCGCTTCGATTACCAACAACATCCGCAACTGTATGGAAGAGATCGGTCATACTATCGACAGTCTCGTACTGGAATCGCTGGCTGCAGGTATGGCGGTGATGACTGAAGGGGAACGCAACTATGGCAGTCTGCTGATTGATATTGGTGGAGGTACCTGTGATACATCTCTGTATCACGGTGGCCACCTGCAGCATGTCCATGTTTTCCCCCTGGGTGGGGAACGTGTCACGCGTGATCTGGCTGAAGTGCTCAGTACCTCCCTGGATGATGCAGAGGAGCTGAAGATTATCTATGGACACGCTTCTCCCCGTGTCATCAGCGAGGATCGCCGTATCCGCGTCCCACTATTGAACAGCAGCTCCACCCAGGAGTACACCCTCAGCTATATCGCCAGCATCATTGAATGTCGCTTGCGCGAGTACTTTGAACACAACCTGGCCGTGCTGGAACAGAGTCGCTTTGTCAGAATGCTCGAAGCGGGTGTGGTGCTTACCGGTGGCGGCAGCCTGCTCCCAGGCATCAGGGAAGTTGCCGAGGAGATTTTCCAGCGTAGCGTCCGGATTGGTGAGCCGGCTAATCTGCCGGGGATACACGACCGTTTGAACCAACCCCGTCATACCGTAGCGATCGGGTTGATCCTGTACACGGCTGCCCGCCTGGGCAGGTTGAGTGGGGAGCTGGTCAGAAAAATCGGCAATCCATTGCTCACCGCCGATATACCCAATGATCGCGCTCGCCAGGGTGAAAAGCGGCTTCAGGGCTTCTGGCAACGGATGATGAGAAAGGTGGCTCTCTGATGAGTAACGGACAGGAGCTGGCGGTTGTACTGGATATTGGCTCCGCCAGGGTGCGGATGTTGATCGGGACCTTCAATGAAGGGGAGCCGCAGGTAGAGGTCATCGGGGGGCACAGTGTACCCTCAAGCGGTATACGGGCAGCTGGGATTTACAACCACGAGGATGTGCAACGGTGTGTGATGGAATGTGTCACGCTGCTGGAAGAGGGGTACGGAGCCTCCGTGCACGAAGTGATTGTCTCAATCTCCGGGGAGAGACTGCGCTTCCGGCGACAGGCATACCGCCTGAAAGTTGGCGATCCGGCACAGGGCAAGAAAGAGATAACAGTCAGGCAGGACCACATCCAGCGGCTTTACCAGCGCATCCAGGACCAGTTTATTGAACCTGATTATGACGTACTTCACTATCACGAGCAGCTCTTTTCACTTGATGAGGGTGGCCAGGTAAAGAACCCGGTCGGTTTGAGTTCTATCGTACTGGCTGGAAACCTGGTAGGACAGTTCTACCCTGCAACCGCCCTCGCTAATGTGCGGCGGGTAGTGGAAAGATCGGGACTGATTGTACGCGCGGTAGTCTCAGCCGGCCTGGCCTCCGCTCTGGCGGTACTGAATGAGGATGAGCTGGATCTGGGTGTATTGCTGCTGGATATCGGTGCTGAAATGACTGATATCATCGCTTTCCAGCATGGGCAGGTACAGTATGCCGGTAACCTGGCTCAGGGGGCTCATCGTATCACCCGTGATATCGCTGCCGCCTTACGGGTTGATATGACTACGGCCGAACAGATCAAGCTCAGTTTCGGCGGGTTGCAGACAACAACTGGTGAAGATAAACGAATCGAATACACCGACTTTCGTAACACCGTGTCTACCATTGGCACTTCGGAAGTGAGACAAATTGTTCAACCCCGGGTGGAAGAGATCCTGCAACAGCTGCATCAACTGGTGGAGGAAAACCTGTTGATCGGGGGACTGGGCGGTGGAATTGTGCTCACCGGTGGTGGCAGTTGTCTGGAGGGTTTACCAGAGCTGGTCAGTCAGCTCTTTGGCAAGCCCGCCCGGCACGGACGGCCACTCAATTATAGCGGTGGTAGCGACAAATACAGTTGCGCGGATGCGACCGCGTTGGGAATGCTGCGGTGGCAGACAGATCCCGGGCGTTATCAGTTGTACCAGCGGGATCCACATCGGCTGGCCCGTTGGGTCAGGGGATTGCAGAAACGAACAATCAAGAAAATGGACAGGATATTTAACTGACAGTTGCGGAGGAAGCAATGGAGCTGGCCTTTAATCTGGATGACACTTTTGAGCAGGAAGCGCGCATACGTGTCATCGGAATCGGCGGTGGTGGTGGCAACGCCATCAACCGCATGATTACCGAAGCTTTAAACGGCGTAGAGTTTATTACGGTAAACACCGATCATCAGGCATTGGACATGAACAGTGCCTCCAACAAACTCCAGATCGGGCGTGACATTACCCGTGGACTGGGAGCCGGTGCTGATCCCGATGTTGGACGTCAGGCGCTCCTGGAGGAGGAGAGCGAGATTCGCGCCATGATGCAGGGGGCCGACATGGTGTTCCTCACTGCCGGGATGGGAGGAGGTACCGGTACCGGCGCCGCCCCGGAGATTGCCCGGATTGCTTCTGAAGAGGGGGTCCTTACGGTTGGTGTCGTCACCAAGCCGTTTCTCTTTGAAGGACAGCAGCGGATGTCGCGTGCCGAGCAGGGTATCGTTGAGCTGAAGAAGCAGGTGGATACGCTGTTGGTCATTCCCAATCAGCGCCTGATGAGCGTGGTTGAAAAAACCACCTCGCTGTTTGATGCGTTTCGCCTGGCCGACAACGTGCTGTTTCAGGCGGTAAAAGGAATCGCAGACCTGATCACTATTCACGGGATGATAAATCTCGACTTTGCCGATGTACGCACCGTGATGTCGGAGATGGGTGGCGCCTTGATGGGGATCGGGGTTGCGGGCGGTGAACACCGCGCCCTGGAAGCAGCCCAGAAAGCCATCTCCAGTCCACTGCTGGATGATGTCTCCATCATGGGAGCCACCGGAGTCCTGATCAATATCACCGGGGGTGACGATTTAACTCTTTACGATGTCCAGGATGCCACTAATGTCATCTATGAGTCTACCGGGAGCGGTGCCAATATTATCTTTGGTACTGTAGTGGACCCCTCCCTGGGTGACGAGGTGCGGGTGACGGTAATCGCCACCGGTATCCGTCAAACCGACACACCCGCTATCATCGATCTCAAGCACACCAGCGCTGCCCGCCGACCGGTGAAGCAGCAGGAGCTGTTTACTGCTGCTCCGTTGACCAATCCGGAGGTGGCAGCAACCACCCCCGAACGGGATTACCGTATCAGGAAGGAAACTGTCAAGCGAACGGAAGAAGATCTCGAAATTCCCACTTTCCTGCGCCGCCAGATGGACTGACCTCAACAGAGATGGAGTCGAGTCGGCCATTTTAGACCCTGGGTGAAAGCAGATCAGCAACTGTTTTCACCCTTTTTGTCTCACACAATCAGCAGAGCTGTCTGTACCGGTCTAATTTGCTTTGACTTCCGTAGCGGGGTGGCTATTTTCAAACCCGTCTGACGATTGTCACACCTGCCCGGGTAGCTCAGTGGATAGAGCAGTGGTTTCCTAAACCATTGGTCGGAGGTTCGATTCCTCTCTCGGGTATTTTCTAAAACGAGCTTCACTGTCAAAGCTCAGACGACCAGCAGTCAGTCCGGGTCGTCACTATTTGTTCACCCGCCCGGAGCCCCCATGTATCAGTATCAGAAATCCTCCCGCTATTTCGCCCTGGTGGCGCACGGTGTCGAGGAGGTTGGTGCGGCTGAACTGGAGGAACTGGGCGCCAGTGACACAAAAACCGATTATCGCGGTGTGCATTTCAACGCCGACCGTGAGAGTCTCTACCGTATTGTTTACCAGACCCGCATCTGTACCCGCATTCTGGCGCCGCTATTGACCTTCGATTGCCACAGCACCCGTTATCTCTACAAGACCGCCCGGGCAATGGAGTGGAACGAATTCATGTCCCAGCATCAGACCTTCGCCGTGTTCTCCACAGTATCGCACAGTATCATTCGCCACTCCAAGTATGCCGCCCTGGTTCTCAAGGATGCCATCGTCGATTATTTCCGTGATGACACCGGCACCCGCCCCAGTGTCGATACGATTAATCCGGATCTCTGGTTTAACCTGCACATCCAGCATGATCGTGCCGTCATCAGTCTGGCTGTGTCAGGGAGCTCCCTGCACCGGCGTGGTTACCGGGTGGAAGCTGGCGAGGCGCCCATGCAGGAGACAGTTGCCGCTACCATAATCCGTCTGAGCGGCTGGAGCGGAGAGACACCCCTCTACGACCCGATGTGCGGCTCTGGTACCCTCCTTTGTGAAGCGCTGATGCATTACCGGCAAATGCCTGCAGGTGTTCTGCGTGACCACTTTGGTTTTCGTCACCTTCCCGATTTTGATCGCACACTCTGGCGCTCAGTCCGTGAGACAGCACGGCAGCAGTTGCGACCACTACCGGCGGACCTGATACGTGGCAGCGATATCTCGCCAACAGCTGTCAAACAAGCGTCTCGCAACGCCAGACAGCTGGAGCAGGGCGAACGCATCGACTTCCGGCAGAGTGACTTTCGCCGTCTCCCCGATCTGGAGAACTGTACAATTGTCTGTAATCCCCCTTATGGATTGCGTCTGCAACAGGGGGAGGATATCGCCGGACTTTACCGTGACCTGGGTGATTTTCTCAAACAGCATTGCCTCGGCAGCACTGCCCTGATCTACTTCGGTAAGAGAGAACTGCTCAAGAGCCTCGGCCTGAAACCAAGCTGGAAACGGCCACTGGTCAGCGGTTCGCTGGATGGACGGCTGGCGAAATATGAATTATACTGACGTCTCACAGTTAGTCTGTTATTGAAAGTCCTTGAACTATGACCGCCTTGCACCACACTGACCATTTACAGATCGCCCGCAGGGTCAACTTCTCCTTTGTCATCCCGGATCGCCTGGCCGGCATGGGAATGCCCTCCAGTGGCTATACCCCTGAGATTATCCTTTTTCTGAAGGAGTGTCGTATTCAGACAGTCGTCAATCTCTCCGGACGGGATGACGGTCTCGCTGATCACTTCCAACTGTTGCGGGAGGATGTCAGTGATTTCAGTACCCCGGCGCCTGAACAGATCGATCGGGTCTGGGAGGCCTGGCTTCAGCTACCGCTGGATAAAGCCATGGTGGTACACTGTGAAGCCGGTATCGGTCGTGCCGGGACTACTCTGGCCTGCCTGATCGGTCGCCAGTTGCACCTGCCTGGTGCTGCTGCCATAGAATTTGTCCGCGCTATCCGTTATGGCAGCGTGGAAACACGTTCACAAGAGACCTTTATCGAGAATTACCTCCTGGATCGTTGCCAGCAGACCTCTGGCAAATGACTCCGATTCAGTCCTGTTCCGAGCGGCGTAGCAACACGGCGGTCGTTTATTGCAGTGTACAGGTGAAACATGCGTCTTCTTCCTACTACCCTGGCAAATCGTGGACTCGATCGTCCCCGGTTGCTCCTCGATGAACACCAGGCCCGCCGTAATATTGCCTTCATGGCTGAAAAGGCTGCTGCTGCGGGTGTGCGCTTTCGTCCCCATTTCAAAACCCACCAGTCGGCGATCATCGGCAACTGGTTTCGGGATCAAGGGATTACCGCTCTAACTGTTTCCTCGCTGGAGATGGCCGCCTGGTTCGCCCAACAGGGCTGGCTTGATATCACTGTGGCATTTCCGCTGAACCTGAGGCAACTTGCCCTGGTTGAACAGCTGTCTGGAAAGCTGCAGCTGGGGTTGCTGGTAGATTGCAGTCATACTGTCTCACAACTCTCAACCTTGACAGCTGCTGATATCAGGGTCTGGATCGAAATTGACACCGGTTACCAGCGGAGTGGGATTCTGGTGGAGCGGGTGGATCAGGTCAAGCGGTTGCTTCACCAGATAACAAACAGCCCCCGGTTGCGTTTCGCCGGCCTGCTGACACATTCCGGGCAGACGTATCACGCCGACAGTTCCAGCTCAGTTGTGGAAAGGTATAATCATACAGTCAGGCAGCTGAAGGCGTGCAGACAAGAGCTGGGACTCACAGCCGCAGGCTGTCCCCTCTCGGTTGGTGACACACCGGGTTGTACCCTGGCGCCTGATTTAAAGGACGTTGAAGAGATCCGCCCCGGCAATTTCGTTTTCTACGACCTGATGCAGGAACGACTGGGTGTCTGCCGGGTGGAGGAGATAGCTCTGGTGGTTGCCTGCCCGGTAGTTGCGGTTTATCCTGAGCAACAGCGCTTGGTGATCTATGGCGGCGCTGCCCATTTCGGCCGGGAATCACTTCGCGGAATCGACGGGGAACCTGTCTTCGGGTATGTCGGGCTGACGGACGCCAACGGTACACTCCATCTTAACCGCCAGACTCCACTGGTTACCCTTTCCCAGGAGCACGGATTGATCAACGACCTGGATGGAAGCCTGGTCAACAGCGTTAAACCGGGAGATCTCCTGCTGCTCTTTCCGGTTCACGCCTGTCTCACAGCTGATCTGTATCCTGTGTATCACACCTTAACCGGGGAAACTGTTCGGCGGCGACGCTCAAATGATAGTGCTGTTCAAACGAACATCTGCGAGGAGGAAAGTATATGAACCGCGATCAAGCGCTGGCACTCCTGAAGGAGTTTACCGGCAAGGAATCTTTACTGAAGCATGCGCTGGCCGTTGAAGCCGCTATGCGGGCTTATGCCCGCAAGTATGGTGAGGATGAGGAGGAGTGGGGAATCTGCGGGTTGCTCCACGACTTCGACTACGAACGCTGGCCTGACAACCACCCGGCCGCCGGTGATTCGATACTGCAGGAGCGTGGTGTTCCGGAACCGATCCGGCTGGCTATCCAGGGACACTCGGATGCTACCGGTGTTCCCCGTGATACAAAAATGGCGCGTGCCCTCTACGCGGTCGATGAATTGACCGGCTTTCTGGTAGCGGTCACTCTGGTTCGCCCCGATCGCTCCCTGGGCACAGTGAAGCTGAAATCGGTCCGCAAGAAGATGAAGGATCGCCATTTTGCCGCCGCTGTCAACCGGGAGGAGATGGAGCGGGGGGCTGCGGAGCTGGAAATCGAGTTTGCTGAACATGTAGAAACCGTGCGTCTGGCGATGTGCGGGGTGGCTGCCGCCCTCGGTTTGAACGGCTGAAAACCCCCACCCGACGACTGAGACACCAGGTTTGGACAGCTCCAACCGGGGCTGACACAGAATCACTTGCATTGACGGGGAAATCCTCTTTCTTAATAAACTATTATATCCGAAATGACGGG
>JADHUQ010000064.1 GCA_016784425.1 Candidatus Delongbacteria bacterium
AGTATCTGTGGTAGTACTGAACAGTTGCGACCCGATACACAGCTGGAAGATGTCTACTACTGTGGTCGTTGCTGGGAACGTGCTCGACGGCAACAACAGGCGATCGATGAGGGTTACGAGGTGAATCCGGATGTGGAAATGTGATCACCACCCTCTTTTCCTCAAACAGGGATGAAAAGCGAAATGCTACTGGCAATTGATATCGGCAATACTAACACGGTACTGGGTCTCTTCAACGGGGAGAAGCTGGAGGCTCATTTTCGCCTCAGCACCTATAATTCACGTACAATCGATGAAACTTATGCACTGCTCTTTGCGCTGATGCAGGCGCAAAAGATCAAGCCACGATTGATCGACGCGGTGGCTATTTCATCTGTTGTGCCGGATGGTACCTTCGTCTACCAGAAAATGGCTGAAGCCTATTTTAAGACCCAACCGTTGAATATCAGCTGGAAGGACTACCCGAAGCTTCCGGTGACCTATCCCCGGCCGGATACTCTGGGTGCCGATCGGTTCTGCAACGCGGTCGCCGGAGTGGTGAAGTATGGTCAACCGCTGATTGTGATTGATTTCGGAACCGCTACCTCCTTTGATATTGTCAACGGCAGGGGAGAGTTCATAGGTGGTGTTATCGCTCCCGGTCTCAGCCTCGCGGCGGAGTTACACACCCGGGCGGCGAAACTGCCCAAGATATCACTGGAATTTCCACCCCAGGTGATCGGCGACAATACAGTCCACGCTATCCAATCCGGTACTCTCTGGGGAACGGTAGCCATGCTGGAGGGAATGGTAGCCCGGATCACAAAGGAGATCGGTGAACAACCCCACATTATCGCCACGGGTGGTATGGCGGGAGCAATAACTCGTAATACGGAGATAATTCAGCATGTGGAACCCTACCTGGTACTCGAGGGAATCCGTATCATCTACGACTATTGGAAAACCGAAAATAACTGAAGCGTCTGATGCTGAACACAAGACTGGGGCTGCACTCCAGCAGCCCTGCTGCCAAACTATTCCTGGTACTACTGCTGTTGCAGCTGTCACTGCCGGCTGTCGCCCAGGAATTGCAGCTGGTCTACCCGAGAAATCTCAACCGCCTCGGTGAGTTGATCGTACCGGCAGTAGATTCGATGTTTACTCTGGGCAGCGTCAGCCCGGAGGTCTCTGCACTCCGGATCAATGACGAACCGGTAAAGCTGTTTGCTGGGGGCCGCTGGTTGCACTGGCTCGAAAGAGGTGACCGCCTCCACTTCACGCTGTATGGTCCCGCCGATACGGTGAAGGTCCTGTATCACCTGGGGGTCGCCGATATTGTACAAGCGGTCGAATTACCACCGGCGGACCGCCTCCGGATCGAACGACCTGGCTGCAGTATTAAAACTGCTCCCAAGGGCACCTACTTTGCTTTCCCACAACCCGGCACGCTGTTTGAAGTGATCGATACGGAGGATAATCTGTATCACGTTCGTTTCGGTGATAACCGGGAAGGTTGGATCAGACCAGCTTTCGCCACCCCGGTCGAGCATCCCCTGCCGCCAGCGGATGTGATACATCGGCTGGATCTGCAGGAGACTACCGAGGGGTTAGTACTGCAACTCCCGGTTGCGTTGCAGCTGGTACTGGAGCAGCTGAGTGCGGACCGCCGCCGGCTCCGTTTGACTTTGACCAATGCGATCTCCGATATAGATGTGATCAGGTATCCGCCACAACTGGCGCGACTGCTGCAGCTGTCGTGGCAGCAGACCGGAAGTCGTGAAGTGGTGTTGACCTGCGAATTGACCACAGATCGTATCCTGGGATATCAACTGGTCTGGGGTGAAGAGGGTTGCCGGGTTGAACTGCGGTTGCAGTCTCATTTTGCAGGCAATTTCTGGAATATTCTAAAGCCCGGCAAGGGGTGGACCGTGATGCTGGATCCAGGTCACGGTGGTGAAGAAGAGGGGGCGATCGGTCCCGGCGGTTTAACCGAACAGGCGGCCAACCTTGAACTGGCCAGGCTACTGCGCCGGCGCCTGGAACGAAAGGGTTTCGAAGTACTGTTGACGCGGGAGCAGGACCAGCAGGTCGGGCTGGCGGAACGGGTACAACTGGCGCAGTCCGCTGATGCCACGCTGTTTGTTTCACTGCACTTCAACTCGATCGCCCAGGGCAGCGATCCCCGCCGGGCAGGTGGTTCCTCGCTGTACTGGTACTATCCACAGGCAGCCGGTCTCGCGCTGGCCCTGCATAAGCCACTCCTCCAGCGTTTGCAACTGGGGGATGACGGACTGTATTATCGCAATCTGGCTGTCTTGCGCAACAGCTGGATGCCGGCAGTACTGGTGGAAGGCGCCTATATCATTCAACCTGCCAGTGAGGTGGAACTGGTGGAGGGAGATCTGCTGCAGCGGGAGGCAGCTGCAATCTGCCAGGGTATCGTCAAATACAGACGCAGTTTGAAACGCACGCTCTGAACTCCTGGCCCTGAGTCTGGTTTCCACCGGCTGCAGCTGTGATATTGCATTGTCAGTGTGTGACACCTGGTTTTAAGAGGGAACGCCCCTGGAGGGCACCAACAAGAGGACTATTGATTTGCCTGAACACCTTGTTTCCCAGAAGGGTTATGAAAAAATGCTGGAGCGCCTGGAGAGCTGGCGTTCAGTTGAGATTCCGAAAATACGGGACAGAATTGCCACCGCGCGTGAATACGGCGACCTCTCAGAAAACGCCGAGTATCATGCCGCCCGGGAGGAAATGGGACTGCTGCAACTGAAGATCCTGGAGTTGGAGGAGCGTCTGGCGGACTGTCGCGTTGTCAGCCCCGCTGCGGTTTCAACCGACAACGTCCAGATCTATACCAGGGTAACTCTGCGGGATCTGGATTCCGGTCAGGAGCGGATTTACACCCTGGTTTCCCTGGATGAGATGGACATGGCCAGCGGGCGGATCTCAATCCAATCTCCCATCGGTGAGGGTCTGGCTGGTCATGTGCCAGGGGATGAGGTGGAAATCAGGATTCCGGCCGGGATAAAACGTTACCAGATTCTGAAGATCGACCTGGATAAGGGGGTGTAGTATGAGCGAACGCAGAGAGTTCTATCGTAAACCGGAAGGCAGGCTGCTCTTTGGTCTCTGCAGTGGTCTGGGTGAATACCTGCAGGTCGAACCGAATATCATCCGCGTGGTCTGGGTTGCATTCTCAGTCATAGTACCGGGTGGGATACTGCTGTATCTGTTAGCCCCGTTGGTGGTACCCCTGCGCAGCAGTGACGAACCGGTAGTGTCCCCTTTATCCCGGAACCACCTGCTGGCACTGTTATTTGTCGGAGTCGGTGTGCTCCTGCTGGTTTCGCAGTACCATTTCTGGGACGAGCGGTGGTTCAACCTGATCAGTATACCGCTGGATGCTTTTCTGGCGGTAATCCTCATCGTCACCGGCATGCTGATCTTTTTCATGGGGGGGATCAGGCGCGACCCGATGTATTTTGCGATTGAGGGTGAACGACGACTGTTCCGCTCACTGAGTCAGCGCAAACTGCTGGGTGTCTGCGGGGGTATCGCCACCTATTTCAATTTCGATCCCTCTCTGGTCCGACTCTTCTTTGTCGCAGGAACCCTCATCTCGATCTGGCTGGGATTGTGTGTCTACATCATTCTGGCCCTGTTGATACCACTGCAACCGGAGCCACCGCTGACTGAAGAGGAGGAGTCTGCTTTTGACTCGACCGATTCTCAGTCGCACCCTTAACAATGCAACAGACCGCCAGCCTCTCTGGCTTTCAGGAAGGTGACTTCTTGCGGATAGCTCTGTTGGGTGCTGATATCAGTCACTCTCTTTCACCAACCCTGTTTAAACTGGCGGCCAGACAATCCGGTCTCAGCGGGGAATACCAGCTTTACCCGACACCGGGTCCGCTCCTCCCGGTGATACAGCAGTTGGTGCAGCAGGGTTATCAGGGATTACAATTCACCGCCCCTTTTAAAACAGTCGTTCCCCCGTTGTTGTCTCTGGAGGATGTAACTGTCCGCGACACCGGTGCCTGCAACACCCTGCGGATAACTGCTGCCGGTCTGCAGGGAACCAACACCGACATCGCCGGGATCCGGTTCCAGCTGGAGGAGTTCTGGGAACTGCCACCCCTGGAGCGAATTCTGCTGCTCGGTGCCGGTGGGGCTGCACGAGCGGCTGCAGTCGCCCTGGAACAACTCTACCCCGCTATCGATCTGTGTCAGTATAATCGATCTAAACCCCGGCTGCTCAATTTCGATGCCTGGAGCGGAAATCGTTTTACACCCTGTCGACCGGGGAAGGAGCGACCGTTTGAATTGATTATCAACGCCACACCGCTACCGCAGTCCGGCTGGCCTGACCAGTTCCACCTTACACCGGGTGGGCGCTGGTTTGACCTCTCTTACCGGCGGGACGATCCTCCTCCTACCGACAGCTATTGCAACGGCCTGCCGATGCTGGCAGGGCAGGCGACTGCCGCCTATCGCTTTTTGTTTAACCAGCGGATAGATACCGGACAATTGCTGGCAGCTTTGCTGATCCACCTCCATCAATAGCCCGTTTGATATTCCCGACACGCTTCGCATATGTGCGCTGGATCACCACCCCACACTGATCGTTGTATTACCCTGGTATCACTGACCTGCAGGGAAATTGAATGGTTGCAGCTCAACTCTGCACGACGATGCTCTGCTGCAGTGAGGCTGTGCAACGAACCTGAAGCTGTTTTATACCTGACGCAGGTAACGGCAGGAGGATGATGGATGATATCGCAACGGATCTCACTAAGCGGAATGCCCGGTTGTCGCAAGGAGGAGATCGGCATCAGTCTGGCACAGAGACTGGGCTATATCTTCATCAACCTTGACGAGATGCTGGATGGCCTCAGGGGTGGAATCCTGCAGGTGAATGAGAGTGACTTTGACGATAGTGCAGTTGGTGTTATGGAGAGCTGGCTGCTTGATCGCTGCCTCAGTCTGAACCGGGTAATACTGGGTAGCGGGGGTGGCGCTTTTATCAATGAGCGACTCCAGGAACGACTGCTGCGGGAGACCTTTTCGATCTATCTGCTAGCTGCTCCAGCTCAACTGCTGAAACGACTGCGGCGTACATCTGCCAACGCGCTACCGGGTTACCAGGGGGAGCTGCGCTGGGAGCAGATCCAATCAATTCTGCTGTCGCGGCAGAGTGTTTTTGAGCAGGCGCTGTTGACACTTCCGGTAGACAACGGTGATGTCCCGGCGCTGACCGACAAGATCCTGGTACAAATGCTGCGTCACCAGACGCCCGGAGGATTATCGGAAGTAATCAGCTGACACAAGGCTGGAAAGTCTGTAGAATCAGTAGCAATATGCTAAAGTAACACTTTAATAGAGATTCCTAATATATGATATAGTCAACTGTTATCATCAATGTAGTTTTCATACTCACCCCCAGGTAACATTGTTTTAAGAGAGGCATCACCCATATCAGTGGTTGCTCTCAACACCATTTTTTCTGCCCTCCTCCCGCGCGAAACAGGACCTGCTGACACATTGTTGAAGTTCTTGCATCCCGAACAGGTTGTAAACCATCATCTTCCCCCGGACACATGCGCAGTTGTAGTTGTATTCCTGCCACTGTCTGGTTATCCTGTTGAAGTTCCATGCAGAGTACAGTACACCGGGCTGCACTGCGGGATACTGCTGTTTTCAGGTCGGCCAGTTGGGATATCTCCGGAAATCGGAGTGATCCTCACCTGTCAGCAATCTCCAGGCAGGTGAGTACTATCCGAAGGACAAACCATGACCAGCACGATTACAATAATTAACGGTCCCAATCTCAACCTGCTGGGACGCCGTCAACCGGAAATATATGGCCGCGAGAACCTGGACCAGCTGGCTGCGCGTCTCCAGACCGCTTATCCCGACTGCGAGCTGATCTTTCTGCAGAGCAACCACGAGGGCCAACTGGTTGACTGGTTGCAACAGGCCGCCGGGCAGACCGGTATAATTCTGAATGCGGCCGGGCTGAGTTATTCCTCGGTGGCTATCCGTGATGCGGTTGAAGCGATCAACACCCCCGTTGTCGAAGTACACCTGAGCAATATCGCAGCCCGTGAACCATTCCGCCGGCAGTCGCTGATCAGTGCTGTCTGCCGTGGAACCATAACTGGTCTCGGGGGCAAGGGCTACCTGCTGGCGCTGCAATATCTGATGGAACTTGAATGAACCTGGCGCAGAAGTCACTGGTGATCAGCAGCGGCCGTTTTGCCAATTCGATGGCCCGGCTGCTGGTCAACATAACTATCGCCCACCTGCTGGCGGATCAGCTTGGACTCAACGGGCAGTACCAGAAGATCTGGCTGGTGTTCAATACCTTCTACATGTTCTTCCTCTTCGGCATCCCGGAATCACTCTACTTCTTTGTTCCCCGCGCCAAGAAGCAGGATATACCGGCGATCATTAACCAGACCTACTACCTGTTGATCGGTCTGGGATTGCTGTTTCTGCTGTTCCTGACCGGTTTCTCCCGGCTGACCGCCAACTACTATCATGTACCTAATCTCCCGGCCTATTTTCGCTGGTTCGCTTTCTATGGCGCCTTCATGGTTTCATCCAGTTTTGTTGATTCGCTCTTCATCGTACTGGATCGACATCGCCTGATGGCCTATCTCCAGGTAGCTGAAGCTATCCTGTTCTACGCGGCGGCTATCATTCCGATTTTTCTGCTGGGGGATATCTATCTGGCAATCGTCTGTATCACCCTGCTTTCAGCGCTGCGTCTCATCGCCGCCCATCTTTTGATCAACCGCTATCTGCCCGCTTTCAAGCTGCGTCGACCCCAGCTGAACTGGGGGGCGATTCGCCCGCAACTGCTCTTTGCCCTGCCGATAGCCCTGACCAACATGGTTGGTTTTATGGCGGCCTACCTGGACAAAAATATAATTGCCTTTTTTATCGATTCGAATGCGATCTACACCGTTTACGCCTATGGCGCCATGGAGCTACCGTTCATCGGGGTCTTTTTTGGATCGATCAACAGTGTCCTGCTGCCGGATATCAGCCGTCTCCACCACCAGGGGAAAATCCCGGAGATAGTACTGCTGCTGCGTAAGGCGGTCGGACGCATTATTTTCGTCGTTCTGCCGCTGTTCCTCTTTCTCCTGCTGGCGGCACGTGACGCCTATACTCTGGTTTACGGTGAGGCTTTTGGTGATTCCTCACTACCGTTCCGGCTGTACCTGTTGTTGCTGCCCATCAGGATACTGTTCTACGGTCGTATCCTGGCCGCGCTGGGTAAAGCTTCCACTGTAACCAAAATCGCGCTGGCTGACCTGATCGCCAACCTGTTGCTCTCGATCTTCCTGGTGCAGCAGATCGGCTGGCTGGGTCCAGCTATCGCGTCGGTACTCACCACCTGGCTTGAAGTCAGTGCCTTCATCTGGTATCTGGGCCGGGTGCTGGGGCAGAAACCGTTGGCGATATTTCCTGTCCGGGGGATCGCCAGGGCGGCCTTTTTATCGTTGCTGGCCGGCATTCCCGCTGTAGTGTTATTCCTGGCACTACCGACCCCTCTCGAGCGCTTGCTGGCTTCCGGCAGTGCCTTTGCACTGGTGTATCTGGTGGGAATCGCCCTGACCGGTGATCTGCGAAGACTGCGGGACAGCCTGCTGGGCGGCGAGAAAAGTAGTGAAGTTGAGGGTGATACTGCCTGAGAAGGGATGATGCCAATGTCTGCCTATCGTCTGGATCAGATCGCAGCCAAACAGTACAAGCTGCAGGCAGAGGAAGCGGAGCTACTGGCCGCTCCCGCCTGGGCTGAGATACTGGAGCTGCTGTTCCCGGAATCAATGGTGTATCTCGCTTTCTACAAAGGGGATGAACCGCTGGCGGTTCTCTTTCTACAGCAGCGCCGTCGTCTCGGTGTCGCCCAGATTCACACACCGTTGCTGACCCCCTGGACTGCTGTTACCTGGCAGCAACCACGAAGCGGGCATGATCTGCGTCGGCACCATCTGCACCTGACTGCAACCCTGGCAGCCTGGACCCAACGCCATTATCACCAGGCGGCGTTCAAGTTTGCACCGACTGCCCCCGATATCCGCTCCTTCCAGTGGGCCGGGTGGAGTTCCCGCTGGCGCTACAGCTACCAGTTGGAGGGTAGCAGGGAAGCGGATGCGGCCCTGCGCAAAAAGCTGCGCCGTCTGCCGGATTTGGCGGTAACGGTGGAAGAACCGACACCGGTTCTCGGCGAGGTTATCACAGCGGCTCTGGCGGAGCACAACTTCACCAACCTCCCGCCTGATCTGCTCTTCCGCTGGATCAGGGAGCTGGTGGCTGCCGGGCTTGCTCACTGTCTGGTCGCCCGCCACGACGGGCAGGTGGTAGCTTTACAGCTGTTGCTGGAACGAGGCAGCTGGCGCGGGCTCTGGCTGCAATTGACCTTGCCCCGGCAGCGGGCCGCCACCCCCGGCACCCATCTGGTGGAGGCAATCCTGCAGACAAACGAGGGCTACACCCTCGATTTTCTGGGGGCGGATGATCCCGGTATCGACGAACACAAATCAGCCTTTGGTGGTGAGTTAACCTGCTACCCGGAGGTACTCTGGTTTCGTAACGGTTGGTTGCGCAGTTACTATTTCCGGCGACACCGCAGCGGGCACCGCGGACGCTGATACAAGAGCTACCGCCCCTGCGGGAAGAGGTAAAGGTATTACGGGTAATTATTGAGACCGGACGAGCGGTTTTACGGGAACTGCCGGCACTAATCTTACAGGTAACCGGATATGAAAGAAATCGGCGTCTATATTGACAGTACCCGTGGTTGGCAACATGAAATCGAGTTCTCCCTGCGGTTTCTCCTCAATGCTGCCGGTGTCAGTTACACCATAGTCACTGATCCACGGGCTTTGCGTCAGTATCGACGCGTCCTGATATATGGTGAAGTGGAACGCGACAGTTTTGCTACTCTCTCCAATCACATCACCCTCTTTATCCCCTGTCTGATTCAATCTGAAGATCTCTATCATGTCTCTACCTGTTACCGGGAGAAACCGGTCGATATTTACGGTCCTTTCGTTCAGTATGGTGTCTTGCCCGGTTACCCTTACAGCTATCGGGATGGCGGTTGTCCGGTGAAGATTCAACTGACCGGTGCTTCCACCTACATCAAGTTGGGTTGGGATCTGGTTGGTGCCACCTTCCATCTGCTCAACCTGTCACGGGAGCGGAGCAATGCCGGCAAGAGCGAAACAGAGCCACCCCAACCGGATAATTGCCGCCAGGAGCCGACCGTAGACCGCTATATTCTTCACCTGGAGGAGTTGTTGGATCTCTACCATCCGGAGGTGGAACGGATCAAGCGCTGGCAGGGAGACTCCCGTTTTGCGGTCGCACTGACCCATGATGTCGACATGCTGCAGAAATGGCGCTGGCATACTCGTTTGAAATGGTTGGCCAAGCTGCCTTATCGTGCCTGGGGTAACCGGGAACAGCTGCGTCGGGACTGGGTGGAGATGCGGAGCGCGCTTGATCCCTGGGACAACTGTAATGAGGTGCTGGAGCTGGAAAAGCAGTATGGTTTCAACAGCACCTGGTTTTTTCTGACCGAAGCGCGTGACCATCAAACCTGGCGGTATAATATCAAGGGTCCACGGGCGCAGGCAGCGGTACAGGCGGTCCGGGAACATGGTGGCGAGGTGGCACTGCATGGTGGCTACCGGCAGCCACACGCTCTGTCACGGTTTCTGGAACAGAAACAGCGGTTGGAGCAGGTGCTGGGCCGGGAACTGCAGGGTGTACGCCAGCACTGGTTGAAGTACTCCCTGGCGGTAACCCCTGATGCCCAGGCACGAGCCGGGTTGAGTTATGACAGCACGCTCGGCTGGAATCACGCTGCCGGTTATCGTTGCGGTACCTCCTTGCCCTATCCGCTTTACGATCCGCTGTTGAAACAGGAAACAGGTATTTACGAAATTCCCCTGGTGTTCATGGACACCGCTCTGTTTCTACAGCAGGAGCTGTCTCCGGCAGAGGTGAGCGACCAGCTCAGTCGCCTGCTGGACCGGACGGAGAAGGTGGGTGGTTTGCTGACTGTACTTTTTCACAATCACTATTTCTGCGAAGCCGACTTCCCCGGCTGGCGGGAAACCTATACCCGTTTCCTGAATGAGGTGAAGGAACGTTCCGCCTGGGTGGAGACACTCCGCAATATCTATCGTCGCTGGCACCGGCGCAACCGCCTGATCAACGGGGAGGGTGGTTGATGAAGATGGTCATCGCCATCCTGTCCGATCTGTATCACGAAACCCGTCTCTTGCGGATGGTGGAAACCCTGCAGCAGGATGGCTGGCAGATTACCCTCGTCTCTGCCGGTAGTGCGTCGGGTGAGCATCCCTTCCAGGGGGTGGAGTTCATTCCGTTGCGGTTGAAGCCCCGGCGGCGTCTCAAACGCTATTATTTCGCCTTTATGTGGCAACTTTTCCGGCTGTCCCGTCAACTGGAAGCTGACTGCTTCCTGGCGGTGGATCCACCAGCACTGTTTCCCCTGGCGTTGCGACGTCGTTGTCGACCGCTGATCTATGATTCCCGTGAGTTCTTTACCGAAATGGGCACAGTGGTGAAACGCCCCCTCATCAGGCAGTTCTGGTATCGACTGGAACGGTTTGGTATCCGTCGTGCCAACGGCTGGATGACTGTCTGCGCCGGAATCGAGCGGGAGTTGCGACAGCTGTACGGGGTTAATCCGGGACAGGTGATTCGTAACACCGCCCGTGCACAGACTCCCCTCACTTCCAATTATCTGCGTCGCCACTTCAACCTGCCGCCGGAGCAGACCATCCTGCTCTACCAGGGTGGTTTATGGTCGGCTTACGATTTCACCCCCCTCAATGAAGCCATGTTACAGTTACCGCAAGCGGTATTGATCTACCTCGGCGATGGTCCACTGCTGGAGGGGATGCAACAGTGGGTGGCGCAAGAGCAGGCGGCTGACCGAATTCTCTTTCACCCCCGGGTGGTGCCGCAACAGCTGCCGGAGATAACCGCATCTGCCGATATCGGGGTGATTCTGATTCCACCCGCGGGTAAGTCCTACTGGTATCTGCTGCCCAACAAGCTCTTCGAGTTTATACAAGCGCGCTTACCTTTGCTGGTATCAGATTTTCCTGAGCTGATGGATGTTGTAACCGAATACGCTATCGGTACCGGTGTGGACCCCACTGACAGCGAAGCCATTCTGATCGCACTCAGGCATCTTGTTACTGCCGCCGGTCAGGGGGATTTCGACGCTGGTCTGGACCGTGCCGCCCGGGAACTCACCTGGGAGCAGGAGGAGACCTCTTTTCGTAATTTTGTGAGGCAGCAATGCGTCTGAGTGTTATCA
>JADHUQ010000065.1 GCA_016784425.1 Candidatus Delongbacteria bacterium
GCAGGTCGGTCTCCGGCATGATGGTGACTACAGTGCGGTTATCCGCTTTGAAATAGCGGGCGGCACAGCTCTGGAGGTCGGCGGTGGTAACGGCGTTAATGTTGGCGAGGAATTCGTTGATCTGACGCCAGTCCCCGCCCCGGTGGAGATAGTGGCCGACCAGAGAGCCTTTCTCGGCACAGTCCTGCAGGCTGAAAATAAAATTCCGCTCCAGTTTGTTGCGGGCTTTCTGCAGTTCCCGTTCGCTGACCGGTGTGGTGGCCAGTAATGCCAGCTCCTCGTAAAGCGCCGCCTCGGCATCTTCCGGTGCAACCCCGGAAATCGGTGTCATCCAGAAAGTGTAGAGACCGGGATCGTGGTTCTGGTCCGGCCCCCCGCCGATCCAGATGACCAGTTGCTCATCCAGCACCATTCTTGTGTGGAGCCGGGAGCTCTCCCCGTCGGTGAGGATTGTCTCCAACACTATCAGGGGGTAGATGTCGGGATCGCTGAGCGCCGCAGAGTGGTAGCCAACTGCCAGCATCGGCATCTGAGCCGGCATGTGACACACGATCCGCCGTTCTCCCCGCTGTGGTCTTTCCTGGCGAATGCGCGGCTCTGGAAGCTCCCGGGCCGGCATGGGACCGTAGTACTTCTGCACAATCCGCAACGCCTCTGAGGGGTCAAAATCACCGGTGATGATCAGGGTACAGTTCCCCGGCACATACCAGGAATCGAAAAAGTCCTGGCAGAGTTCAACGCTGAAATTCTCGATATCCTCCATCCAGCCGAGGATTGGATTGTGGTACGGGTGAATCTGGTAGGCGTTGGCCAGGAGCTGTTCGTGCAGCGTTCCAAAATTGCTGTTGTCTGTGCGCTGGCGGCGCTCGTTCTGCACAACCTCACGTTCGGTGATAAGTATATCTTCGGTGATCTGCAGGTTCTGCATCCGCTCTGCTTCAAGGGCGACTATCAGCTCCAGTCGGTCGGCGGCGATCGTCTCGTAAAACACCGTGACATCCTCACTCGTGTAGGCGTTGAGACGGCCCCCGTTGGCTTTGACAATGCTCGAGTGTTCCTCCGGTCCGTATTTGAGCGAACCGCGGAACATCATATGCTCGAAAAAATGGGAAAGACCCAGCCTGCCGCTGACTTCCATGCGGGCGCCGACACCAAACCAGGCCTGTAGATTGACTACCGGCGCCGAATGGTCTTCGATCATCAGCAGGGTGAGACCGTTGTCTAACTGGCGCTCTTCAACCTCAAGGCGGGGTTGGGCCAGCGCGGACGCCGTCATCAGTAGAATGGTGGGTATCAATATACTCCACCGGAATAATCGCTTCACGGTTCCTCCAGATTGTATTCTCCTAGGGGCGGACGATTGAGATTGCGCAGTTATCAAGATCGAGCATACTTCTGGCGACCCTGTTCACCTGCTCCCGCGTTATACCGTTGACCCGCTCGATCAACCGGGGCCAGGTAGTGAAGTGCTGTCCTCGCATTTCCAGTCGGGCGAAGAGCATCAGCCGGTCGGCGTTGCGTTGCATATCGAGCGCCAGTTGTCCGATAAGCTCTGAGCGGGCACGCAGAAGCTCCTGTTCAGTGATACCCTTTTCCTTTACCAGTTGCAGCTCATCACAGAGTGCCTGCAACGCTTCCTCTTCCCGGCCTACTTCAGTGCCGACCCAGGCGGTTATGATTCCCGCATCCCGGAAGGAGGAACGGGAGAGTCCGGTGTAGTAACAGAGCGCCCGTTGCTCCCGTAAGTTTACAAAGAGGCGGTTCCCCATCCCACTTAAAACAGCGGAGAGTAAACCCAGTGTCATATGGCGCTGGTCGCTGACCACTACACCGGGAAAACCGATAAAGACGACCGACTGGTTAACCGGGGCGTTGATTTCCTGACGTTGCATACCGCGAACGGGTGTATAGGTGACTGCTTCACCCTGGAACGAACGGTCGGGGGCATAGGAACCGAAGGCGCTTTCCAGTTCGTCCTGAATTGTGGCAGTACTGAAATTACCGACCACACCGACCAGCATGTTATCCGGGGTAAAGTGACGGCGATAAGCCGACAACAGTCGGTGGCGTGTGACCCGGTTGATGCTCTCCACGCTGCCCAGCGGGAACAGACCATAACCCTGACGACCGAACAGCAGTTCCATCAGGTTACTGTGTGCCAGCAGGCGGGGGTTGTCAGGCAGTTGTCGCAGCTGTTGCAGGGCAATCTGCTGCTCGCGGCGCAGGATTTCTTCCGGGAAGAGCGGCTCGCTCACCAGATCACCCAGAATATCCAGACCCTGTCTGAGGTCGCGGGAATCTGTCATCAGGTAACAACCGGTGATGTCCTGCGAGTTGAAGGTGAGCAACTCTCCGGCGATGTCTTCCATAGTGCGGACGATATCATCCTCGGAAAATCGTCGGGAACCACTATTCCACAGGCGCTGCAGGAAGTGGGGCAGGGGGTTGGAGGCAGTTGTCGCCAGCCGCTGGCCGTAACAGGAGAAAACACCGGTGGAAATAAGCGGTAACTGTGGCTGGTGCTGGGTGATAACCTGCATGCCGTTGGCAAGGGTGAAACGGCGGTCAGTAGCGGGACTTTTCGCCGCTACTTTCTTCCTGACGCCGGGACTTGCAGCTGCCTGCTTTGCCAGCTTCTGCACGGTGGCGACAGGTGGCGCAGTCATCGCCTCCGGATGGTGATACAAAACGGAAATGCCATCGAGCGACAGATACTGACGCGCCACCCGGAGCAGGTCCGTTGTGGTCAGGTGCCGCAGGGTATCCAGCGCATGATAGAGGTAATGATAGTCCCCCAT
This sequence comes from Candidatus Delongbacteria bacterium, assembly GCA_016784425.1. Classification (GTDB taxonomy): domain Bacteria; phylum CAIWAD01; class CAIWAD01; order BS150m-G50; family BS150m-G50; genus BS150m-G50. The sequence goes on from JADHUQ010000065.1 coordinate 2,799, forward strand.
CAACTCGCAGCGTCCCAGCAGGGAAGCTTGCCCTTCGACTGTCTCCAGATTGGAAACCAGGCTTGTCTCCGCGGCGCGACGCAGTCTGGCCAGTTCACGCGGCTCTACCGTCACCCGGCGCAGCAGCTCAATCTCCTGGAAAATATGGTGAAGCACTTTTTCAATATTACGCGGTTCCAGTACCAGATCCAGTGTCAGCACCTGGGCATTGCTGCAATCTTCAGAGGAGCCGGTGATACTGCTGACCAGTTTGTGTTTGTCACGAAGTAGCTTGACGAGCCGTGATCCGCGTCCGGAGGTGAGAATCCGTAAAAGGACATCCAGTGCGTGGTTATCGGGGTGGAGCTCGCCCGGCCCTTTGAAGCCCAGTTTGAGATATCCTTTGTTGAACTTGCCCGCGTGCGATTTATAGCGCAGCTGTCGTTGCAACGGTTCTGTTGGCAGTTCCAGTTTGGGGGCGGGGCGGCTTTTCAGGCCGGCAAACGCCCGTTCGATCCGGGGTCGCCAGCTGTCGTAATCGAGATCACCGACGACAACACAAACCATATTGGCCGGCACATAATATGACCTGAAGTACTTCAGCACCTCCGCACGGGTGGCCCGGCGCAGATTGCGATCAGTGCCGCCCAGGGGATAGCGCAGGGGGTGCCGGTTGAACATCAACCGCATCAACTTTTCCCAGGTGAAACCAAAGCCCTGCGGCTGATCGCGGTACATCTGGTTTTCCTGGATCAGAACATTCCGCTCCCGTTCAAATTCAGCAGCATCAAAAGTGGAGTTCTGCATGACATCTGCGTGGATGTCCAGTGCGGTGGCAAAATTGGCAGCCGGCAGGGTGATGTAATACATGGTCATGGCATAACCGGTGCCGGCGTTAACCGTACCACCAGCGGTCTTGATCTCACGGGCGATATCTCCGGGACCGCGCCGTCTGGTCCCCTTGAAGAGATTATGCTCAATACCGTGCGACCAGCCTCTTACCGCAGGAGTCTCGTAGAGAGATCCGGCAGCAACCCAGATACTGGAAATAGCCACCGGCGCTTTGCGCTCCTCTTTGAAGATGACCCGCAGGCCGTTGGCGAGTGTGAAACGGTGTATCATGAAATTTCCTCAATGGTGTAAGGGGTATCGGTAGATATTAAAATAGTAATCAGAAATCCCACCCGATCGGTGGTTGCGGCAAATGTCTTTGCAATGACCAGCTGGGTGATAAACGAAACCGGAGGAAGCCGGACCTGCCGACTTCCCCCATCGTTATATTTGCATAATTTGACGCCGCGCTATTCCACTTCAATACGCAATGGCATCAGGAAAAGCGGCTCCCCGGTGGAGATCTCTTCCCAGCGCTCGAATTCAGCCAGCAGCTGTGTCACGGATCCTGGTAGTTCGGTTTTAACCCCCATCAGATCTGGTATCTCAAACTCCCTGTCGCCGGCATTGTATTCTACCAGATCAAAAGTTTCGGTGTCGCCGCCGGCCAGATAACAGGCAATTTCATACCCGGTGTCAAGATCACCCAACAGGTCGATCAGGCCGTTGGCCTGTGCGTCAACACCACTCCAGATGCGCCCCTGCGCGACGGCGTGTACATCCGCCCTTCTCATTCCACGCCCGGAGACAACCCGGTCGAGGAACAGCTCGTAGTAACTCATGATAAAGTCCACGATCAACTTGTGATCACCGGCACTATAGGGGTAGTAGATACTGTTGATCGAGGGGTGGTTGGAGTAATGCATCGTGTCAACGGTTACGCCGATCTTGTCCAGCAGGCGCCAGGTGTTGGGTTTGCCGGAAATAACACCAATAGAACCGGTGATAGTTGTGGGGGCGGCGATAATGGTGTCCGCCTCGCAGGCGATATAGTAACCGCCACTACCGGCGACATCGCCCATGACGGCGATGATCGGTTTGTCGACATCACCGGTGTGATACTTTTTCATCTCGTGCCAGATCACGTCTGAAGCCAGGATCGCGCCACCGGGTGAATTGATCCAGAGGACGACCGCGGCAACATTTTCATCTTCACGTGCAATTTTCAACTGGTCGGCAATCTGGTAGGTGACCTGCTTTTTGGTTTCAAATATCGAGCGCTGTGGTTCGGGCAGGTTCATGACCGGTCCTTCAGCGCGGATAAGTGCTATATGCTGCGGCCTGGTGTCGACACCCCAGGCGTACTGGTAATCCTCGACAGCGTAGAAATCATGCCATCCTGTCAGGGTGATCTCCTCCAGTCCACTACCACCCTTAAGCATCTCCTCGCGATCGTGGTAGTACATCGAACCATCTATCATACCGTTGGCGATGGCCGCCTGGCAATTGTAGGGGCCGTTGAGAACCAGTCCGGTGGCAGCGGCAGGCGAAAGGCCACGGGCGGTGGCAATACCATTGATGAAAGCATCGAGCAGATCTGTCACCACGGCGTCCAGAGCTTCGCGGGCCGGATCGGAAAAGCCTTCGCGGCTGAACTGCTCCATGGCGGATTTATACTTACCGGCAGCAATCACCTCCATCTCGAGACCGAGCTTGTCGAGCAGGCCTGAGAAAAACATACTTTCAATGGCAATACCCTGCAGATCAATGCTGGAGGTTTCCGGAAGGTAGATTTTATCGGTGTGTGCTGCCAGATAGTAGGCGCCCAGACCACCAGATTCGATAAAGGTGTAAATCAGGCCACCGGCGTCACGGTAGGCCTGGAACGCTGCAGCAACTTCGCGCAATGAGGTAGCGCCCAGTGCGGGTGAGTTCAGGTGCAGGAAAATACCGGCGGCGTCCTGTTTTTCTGTCAACTCCTGCAGGAAATCGAGCAACTGGCGAACGCTGCTGGAAGGCTTCTGGAAGAATCCCTTTTTATCGGAGAAGTAGGGCAGGCTACCCGCCAACTTGATTTCAACAAACTCACTGGGGGCGGTATGAACCATGTCGGTCACACTGTGACGTTTCTGCTTTGTGAAGTGAACACCCATGGCACGCAGGGTGGCCTCGTCCTCGTCAACCAGTTGCTGGCTGGAGAAGACAGATGCGAAATCGGTACTGAAGGAAGCGGCCAGGCCGATAGTTTCCCCTTCACTCTCCCAGGTGCCGGCGACGGATAACCCTGGCAGCGGTTCAACTTCAATCCCCAGGCGATAAGGAAACTCCTCGCCGTAATCGAGAGAATCGTTTGTGAAGAGTGTACCGGACGCATAGAGGGTCAGTCTGCTGTCTCCAGCCAGGGGGCGGATGGCAACACCAGGCTCAAATGTGCGGTAGCCGTCATTGGCTTCGAAAAGGTTGGAAGCGGTGAAGCCCAACGAAAAGAAGTTAAAGGGCCGGTAAAGCAGGCCAGCGTCAAACTGCATTTTCTGATCAGGAAAACGAGCCCACCAGTCGGCACGCGCACCCAGGTAGAAGCCACCACCCAGGTGGCCACCGGAAGCAATCTGGTACTTACGTACAATATCATCCCGCTCTGGTGAATAGACCTCATAAAACCCGAAGCCCAGGCCATTACCGGAAATCAGAAAAGAATATTCATTCCGATCGTCCGGGAAGGCGTCATTGACCCGCCAGCTGAACAGGAATTCGGAATCCCTTTCCACACCCATCCCGGCGGGATTGGCGGCAACACTGAAGATGTTGTCACTGGTGGCAGAGCTTACCGGCCACCCCGGTGAACCATCCTGGGCCAGGGCAACAGTAGCCAGACCCATGACAAACAGAACAACAAGATGTCTCATTATATCCTCCCTTATAAAACAGTCATATGAACGTGATACATTTCAATAAAGACGACCCCGCTTGAGCAGGTACTGGTAAAGCGCCTGGTCGAAGGGGGTATTGGTGTCCATCAGTACATGATCGATACGATGTTCACGGCAATTCTGTTGGAAGTTCCGGATGAAGTCTCCGACCGCCTGCAGCACATCGTCGCGGATATGCAAAGGCTGAGTGTTGAGCAGCTCGCCTGTCTCCAGATCGCGGAATTTTGTCTCACGCCGAAAATCAAAGGCGGTCTCCTGAGGGTCAAGCACCTGGAACACGATCACCTCATGTTTGCGATGACGGAAATGCCTTAGCGCGCTCAGCAGCTTCTCATCATCGTCGAAGAGATCGGAGATCAGGATGATCAAACCCCGGCGCTTGATCGATTCCGCCAGGTTGTGCAGGCTGGCGGAGAGATCGGTAGTGGTACCGGGGGTCACCTGGTCAATCTTATCGAGGATCTGATAAAACCAGCTCCAGACCGAGCGAGGTGCCAGCTGCTCCCGAATCTGGTTGTCAAACAACATCAACCCGACGGCGTCACGTTGTTTGAGCATAAGGTAGGTCAGCGCCGCCGCCAGGTAGGAGGCGTAGGTGAATTTCGTGATGGATCCGGAACCGTAGAACATGGAGGCGGAGGTGTCCAGCAGAATCCAGGATTTGAGGTTGGTGTCCTCCTCGAACTGCTTGATATAGTAGCGCTGGGTTTTGCCATAGACTTTCCAGTCGATATGTCTCACGGAGTCGCCCGGCATGTACTGGCGATGTTCGGCGAACTCGACACTGAAACCATGATAGGGACTGCGATGCCGCCCGGTGATGAAACCCTCTACAACCTGGCGTGCAATCAGCTCCAGGTTGCGAAGTTTCTGCAGGTGTTCGGGCAGCAACAGGGTGTTCATGCCTCAGCCACCAGCCGCTTGATAATATCGACGCTGCTCATCCCCTCCGCCTCGGCATTGAAACTGGTGATGATGCGGTGTCGTAACACCGGCACCGCCACAGCGCGCACATCGTCGATATCCGGGGTGGGGCGGCCATCCAGCAGTGCCCGGGTGCGGGCTCCCAGGATCAGGTACTGTGAGGCGCGTGGACCGGCACCCCAGCTGATACGGTTCTTCAGATCGACCGGTACCTGGTCGCCACCCGGTCGGGTGCGAGCTACCAGGGCGACCGCGTATTGTATCACATTGTCGGCTACCGGGCTGCGCCGTACCAGCTGCTGCAGCTCGATAATATCCGCGGCGTTGAAGATCGGCTCAATGTTGACTTGTGCCAGTGTCGTGGTGCGCTTGACAATATCCACCTCTTCGGCCAGGCTGGGGTAGTCCACCCAGAGATTGAACATGAAGCGATCCAGCTGTGCTTCCGGCAGCGGGTAAGTGCCCTCCTGCTCGATCGGATTCTGGGTTGCCAGGACGAAAAAAGGCATCTCCAGCGGGTAGGTGGTCCCGGCGGCGGTAACCTCATACTCCTGCATCGCCTGCAACAGCGCCGATTGGGTCTTGGGTGGGGTGCGGTTGATTTCGTCGGCCAAAACGATATTGCTGAACACCGGGCCTTTATAAAAATGGAACGATTTGCGACCGGTACTGATGTCATCTTCGATCACCTCAGTGCCGGTGATATCGCTCGGCATCAGATCGGGGGTGAACTGAATGCGGTTGAATTTGAGATCGAGGGCGGCGGCGAGCGTAGAGATCAGCAGGGTTTTGGCCAGACCGGGAACGCCGACCAGCAGGCAGTGTCCCTGCGAGAGAATCGCGATCAGCATCTGATCGATCAACTCCTCCTGGCCGATGATGACTTTGCCAATCTCAGTGCGAATGCGGTCGCGCGAGATCCTCAACTGTTCCAACTTGGCGATGTCGCCCGTTGCGTTATCGTTACGGGGGGTGGAAGCGGTCACATAAACTCCTTCTCCGGACGGTGGTGCCGGGCGGTGTAACTGTTGCCTTTCAGCGATTCACTGGGGGGAGCATCAGTTTGATTGCAGACCCGGTCCCTGTTTTAGAGCAAGGGGTGTGCCAGAAAATCAAACAGCTATATCTCCCGCAATATCAACAATATGCATATCAAAAGAGCAAACCTGTCAGCAGCTTGCCATATCATCATCATATAGCCCCGCGGAAATGATATAGCTGGAAAAAGCAGCATTCAGTTCATCTCCACATCAAATCTTCAGTCGTTGATCAATTTCCAGTGATGATGTCGACCAGTGGAAAATTCGTGGCAAGAGCTTCTGCTCATCCGTTAAGCCAATCTCGAATGAGCAGCGGTGTCGGTGACTGAATAAAGTAACGGTTTTTTGCAGGAATGCATCACTATCCCGCTGCGCCGGAAAACTGCCTTAACAGGGCAATTGAAGAATAGATGAACAGTCCACTCCTGTTGCAGCAGGTGAGCCGGAAACGGTTACTGTAAAAGCCCAACCACTGCCATTGCAGAAGTCCAGGTTGTGAAGAGGGGTTGCGACTGAAGCGAGGGTGACAATATCCTGCTTGGGAAACGGAATGAGGAATGATAGATTTACGGACGATTGATGTCGGCGGACCACCGACCCGCTTTAACCATTGAGATCAATGTTTGGTCACGCAAACGCCTCTGTGAGGAGGCCGGTTGGGGGCTGGGCGTTTTTCAGCGAGCTACGCTGCAGGTGTACCCGAGGTGCCCGGAGTTGTAACTGACAGGTGTGCATGAAAGGGTGTGAAACATGACAGAGCTGACGAAGACAAAGACTCGTAAAGGGACTATCGGCATTCTGACCGGTGGTGGCGATGTGCCGGGACTGAACCCCGCGATCCGTGCCGTGACAATCAGGGCGTTACGGGAAGGTTATCGCATGGTTGGTATCAAGCGGGGTTGGCGTGGTCTGGTGGATATCGTGCGCGACTTTGAGGCGGACAACACCAACTGTTTTGAGGTGCTCACCGAATCGCTGGTCAATCGGATCGCCCGCTCCGGGGGAACATTTTTACACAGTTCCCGCACCCGCCCCAACAATGTCAAAAAGAACGATCTGCCGGAGCATCTACAGGATGTTTTCAAAAAGGATGTCAACGATCTGACCCCGGAGGTGCTCAAAAACCTCGAATTCCTCGGGGTGAATTTTCTGATCGCCATCGGGGGTGACGATACCCTCAGTTATGCGGCTCACCTGCACCAGCAGGGGTTCAAGGTGGTTGCGATCCCCAAGACGATGGACAATGATGTACCGGGTACCGATTATTGTATCGGGTTCAGCACCTGTGTTACCCGCACGATTGACCTGGCCAACCAGCTACGCACATCGGCCGGCTCGCACGAGCGGTTCCTGGTGCTGGAGGTGTTCGGTCGCTATGCCGGTTTTACCGCGCTGATGCCGGCGATGGCTGGTGCCGCCAACCGCTGCCTGATTCCGGAGTACCAGTTCGATATCGAAAAATTGACAGAGATGATGGTGCGGGACTGGCATCGCAATCCCAGCCATTACTCGGTAGTGCTGATCTCCGAGGGGGCGATGTTCAGCGACGGTGAGATGATATTCTCCGGCGACGAGGTCGATGCTTATGGCCACAAGAAACTGGGCGGTATCGGCAGCATGGTCGGGCAAAAATTACAGGAGCTGTCTGCCAACTACAACAACGGCCGCATGATCAATACTATCGAGCAGCGGCTCGGTTACATCGTGCGCAGCGGCAACCCGGATGCGCTGGACTCCTTTGTGCCTATCATCTTCGGGAACCTGGCCTTCGATCTGATCCAGGCTGGGAAGAGTGGCCGCCTGGTGTCACTGCGTAACGGGAAATACGGTGATGTGCGGCTGGAAACCGTAATCGAGCAGAAAAAGATCGTGGATGTGGAGAAGTACTATAACACCGAACGCTATCGGCCGCTATACAAGAACTTCCACGGCAAGCCGTTGATGATTATGACCAGCGATGTGTGATGTTATATTCGCCGTGAAAGCATCTCGGACCCATCGCGCCATTATTGTCTACAGCTAAGTCACACATTGGGGATGGTCCGAAAGGTCTGAAGACTTATATCTGTTGATTATTTACCTCTCGCGGCTGGTCCTGGTTGGCAGATATCCCGTTTCACTGAAGGTGAGGAAACAGGAGTGTCAATCTCCGAACTGACGGAATGCAACCTGATGGAGAAAGTTCAGGAACGTGAATACTCATCACCCCGTATCTTCTCTCTCCACCACAAATACCCAAAGCCCTTCAATCCTACCACTACTATCGAATACAGCCTTACAATACCCCTTGAGCGATCCTTTCCGTTTTCAATATCAAGGGCCAATTGGTAGAAGTGATCCAAAATGACTTTATCCAGGCAGGCCATCACAGTGTTGAGTGGATACCAGGTGACCTGACCTCCGGTATCTATTTCGTGGAGATGCAGGCTGGTGATTCACGCGATGTGATGAAGGTTAGCTTTATGAAATAGTATCATATGACCAGAGGTGGTTATAACCTACTGATTAACAGTAGGAAGAAGATGAGTTTTAAGAGGCATAAGCCATAAAAATCATGCAGTAAGATGGGACGTAGCTTGTTATGAGCTACGTCCCCCATGATTT
>JADHUQ010000066.1 GCA_016784425.1 Candidatus Delongbacteria bacterium
GAGGGCCTGGCGGAGTATCTGACAGAAAACTGGCGTCCCTACCGCTCTGATCTTTCACACAAGTATCATGTATTCAACCATAAACTGGATCGGATGGATCCCCACCATGATGGTTACTCCAAAATTCTGTTACTGACCGAAGAGTATGGCGATTCCACACTGATAAAGCTTGTCAGCCAACGCCAGCTGGGTCTCAACCTGTTCCCTAAAGCCTTTAAGGAAGCCACCGGTATCACGGTAGCACAATTCGAGCGGCACTGGGACGAGGTGATGAACACCTACTATTACTCTTACAAGTCACAGCATGAGACCTACCAGGAGGTGGGCGCCGTTGCTGCACTACCATTGGCGCGGGTCAATGCGTTTGCTTTCGCCGCGGACAGCAGCCGTGTCGCGCTGGTGGGGCGTGACAGCGATGAGCAGTGGGATCGCTCATTGATAATTGGCAACCTGGTGGAACCTGAAGCGGTGGAGGAAGAGGAGGAAGATGACGAGTGGAGGAATCCGACCTGGGATAAACACACGATCGACTATGGTCGCTTTCATGAGTCAATAGCATTCTCTCCCGATGGCAATCAACTGGTGTACGCCAAGTACCATTATGGCGATCATGGCTCCATGGTATGGGATCTGAGGGTGGCGGACCTGACCACTGATCATATAAACTGGATTACCTGGAATCAGCGTGCCAGCTGGCCCGACTGGTCTCCCGACGGTAAAGCCATCGTCTTTGTCTCACACGCTAACAGCGTCTCCAACCTCTACCTGGTTGATCCTGACGGCGGTAACCTGAGACAACTGACACAATTCAGGAACAACACCCAGGTTACCTCCCCCCGCTTTTCACCTGATGGCAGAAGCATCGCCTGTGGCGTTTCCGGTCCGGAAGGCAATATGGACCTGACCCTGATCAATACCGGTTCCGGTCTGGCGGAACGAATCACGGAGGACCTGGCGGTAGAGTACCTGCCGGTCTGGCACCCGGACGGAAAACGTATCACATTCACTTCTCATGCCGGTAACACCCCCAACCTGTACACCATCAAGCTGAACGATGGCTCTATCACACAGAACACCGATGTTGGTGAGGCGCTCTGGAGTGCCCAGTGGACCCCGCAGGGCAACAGTGTCATGGCCACCACTATGAACACCGCCGACTCGGTTCGCGTGGTGCTGGTCGATCCCGACCGCACGATCACAACGGAGGAGTTCCGGATCCGCGCACTTTTCAACGCCTGGCTGCAACGGCAGACGGAGCGTCCTTTACCGCAATATGACCCCGCTAAACCTGCCCGTATTATGGCGCAACATCCCTACCATTTCTACCGCCACTGGAAGCATATGACCTCCTTTGTACTACCGCTGGAGGTGTTGGCAGCGGGGACCATCTGGTCCGACGCGCTGGGCAAGCACATCTATCAGGCAATCGGTGGAACCACCTGGGACCTGGAACATCCCATCTATTTCCTGGGCTACATCAATGCACAGCATGGTCCATTGTGGGGAATCAATGCTTACCGTAATGTCAACTGGAGCTGGCGGCCTTATGATCGCAGTGACACAGGGCTGTTGGAGGTACTCGACGGTGTCAGCCTCCAGGCTATGATTCCCTTCAACAGAGGTAATTCACTCAGCAGCAATCATCTGGTGACCGGGCGCCTGGCTTTGCACCAGCGCTCCGTGTTCGATCTGAAGGACTGGGATGACGACGCGGAGGAGTATGTGACACATCCCGCAGGAGCACTGCCTGTCCCGGAAGAGGGGAATGAAGGGTTACTCGGAGTCAGTTACCGCTGGATTAATCGCCGACCACACGCTCACAATGCCGCGCTGCCTCGCCAGGGTTGGGGGGTCAGCTGTGTCGCTGACTTTGCGCTGGGTGATATCTGGGGTGACTTCAGCTACCAGAGCTACCAGTGGGATTCGTTTTTCAATCAGCGGTTGCCGGGGGGCGCCCTCTTCCTGCGTTTGAAGGGTAGCGCCCTTGAAGGGCAGGCACCAGCCCAGGACTACATCGGTTTCAGTGACGACTTCCCGGTTTATGGCGCCGGTGCCAATCCGCTGCAGGCAGTGTTCCCGGAGAATCACAACCTGCGTGGTTCGGATGAAATTCGCCTGGGTGACCGGATGGCGCTGGGGACGCTGGAATACCGCTTTCCGTTGCTGCCGGGACTACCGCTGAGTGTGTTTGGCATCGAAGCGGGGCAGATAACCGGGGCGCTGTTTACCGACGCCGGAGAAGCCTGGTATGCCGGGCGGGTGCGTAATACTGAGCTGCTGGTAACTGCAGGATACGAAGCCAAGCTGGCACTGCAGTTCGGTGGGTCACCGTTTCTCTTCCTGGCGGTTGGACAGGCCCAGGAACCGGAACAGTGGCAGGATACTTTTGACGGAGCTGATTTCCCGGAGCCGTACCTGCGTTGCGGGTTGATCAATCCGTTCTGAGCAGGGAGCGCCGATACGGATAATGATATAAGGGTGCGAAGTTTGATACATATCAACCGTCACCTTGACGCTGCCTCCTTCCACCAGCGCGCCACTCCCTGGCTGTTGCAGGCCGAGGCGGAACACAATCTGCTGCTAGGTCTGTCGGAACGGTTGCGCACCGGTAACCATCCCTATGGCGAGCCGATCTATCTTGCGACTGTGGAAGATGGCGATACAGTTGTCGGTTGCGCCATGCGGACCCCGCCTTACAAGCTCCTGCTGACCCGAATGCCGGAAACCGCCCTGGAGCCGCTGATCGAGGATGTTGCCGCTGTCTACCCCACCCTGCCGGCTTTCTTGGGACCGGAAGCGGTTGCCAGGCGTTGTGCAGAACTCTGGTGTTTGAAACAGGGTGGCAAAACGGAACGGAGCATGCAGCAGCGTATCTATGCCCTGGAAAAACTGATTGCACCGGTGCGACCGGCTGCCGGTCTGCTGCGACCAGCTTTACCCGGTGATCTCGAGCTGGCCAGACGCTGGAATGACCAGTTCTTCCAGGATGTCGGCACTACTGAAAGGGCTCCCGGCCTGGTGGAACGACTGATCAGCGGCAATCATCTTTTTATCTGGGAGGATGGCGAACCAAAATCACTCGTGGCCGGTGTAGGGAGAACTCCCCATGGTATCCGCATCAGCTTTGTCTTCACCCCGCCGGAACTTCGCCGTCAGGGTTACGCCACTACCTGCGTGGCTGAGTTGAGTCGCAGGTATCTGGCAGAGGGGCTGCAGTTCTGTTTCCTCTATACTGACATGGCTAATCCGACCTCCAACTCGATCTACCAGAATATCGGGTACCGCCAGGTATGTGATGTGGTCGATTGGCAGGTCATTTGAGTGGTCAGCAGCAGGTCGAGTAGGAATTCACTGGTGACATACTTTTTCCGGTAACCGGACAAACCTATTGTGTCAGCCTGATTATTGGATCAGGATCATCTTCCTGACAATTGTGTTCTCCTGTGCCACCAGCCGATCTTCGCTTGTCAGTAGTTTGCACCAGCTCGAGAGTTCGTGCGCCCTTGATCGCTGCTATCTCACCAATATCATTTTTCGAGTCAGGATCTGGCCCGCAGCGGTCATGCGGTAAACATATACTCCACTGGCAAGCCCGCTGCCATCAAAGTGGACCTGATGAACACCGGCAGTCTGCTGTCCCTCTGCCAGCACCGCTACCTGTTGCCCCAGAAGATTGTAAACCGCCAGCTGTATTTCCTGCAGGTACGGCAGGGCATACATGATCGTGGTAGTTGGATTAAACGGATTGGGATAGTTCTGCGACAGCTCAGAGGTTTGCGGTAACTGAGCGCTCTCTTCAGAAACAACGGCTTCCCCGATGAAGAAGTTCTCCACTACCACATCATCGATATACCATCCCTCCAGACCGACACTCTGGTCGCTGCCGAAACGGAACCGCAACTGTACTGTCTCACCGGCATATTCAAGCAGTGAAAAGCTGCTTTCCTGCCAGTCCAGTACCCCGGAAAAACAGGGTGTGCCACCCGGAAAAGGATGTGTGGCCGGATTTCCACCCCCACTGCTACCCCGGAAACTCTTGTTGTAACCGCCCGTCAGAGCTGGCAACAAAATCCACTCTTCACCATCAAGGGAAACCTCGACGACACCACCATCGTAAGCGGAGTCAGGATAGGCTTCTGAAATCTCCGCCTCCATCCGATGCTGAATCAGCAAGCGGGTATCCGGTTCCACCAGCAGCTCCTGCAGTACCAGGCGGGCATCCAGCAGGTCGGTATAGAAATCGGTGCCGCTGTCGCCGCATTTCCAGCTATGGCTGGCGCTGGCATAATCCTCACTGCTCAGGTGCCACTGGTCCATCCAATCTGTGGGAGCGTGATGTGTCCAGTTGCCCTCCCCCTGCTCCATATCGTCTGTATAGATCTGCTGCCACTCACCCACGATAAAGGTGTATACGGGCGTGGTGGCTGTATTGGCATTATCAGAGGCATCAACCGCATAGATGTAGTAGTAGATACGGGTAGCGACCTCCTGTCCCGGAATACTCCCGATCCAGGAGTCACCACCACTGTTCTCCATGGCTACCGGAACAAAATTCACATCGTCGAAGCCCCAGAACAGGGTAGCTGAGGCTATCGGTGAATCGTCAGCAATCAGGGCGGTTATTTCGTAGGGATCGCTCCCCTCCTGCCAGGGGGTTGGAGTGTGGTTTATCACCGGTGGCCAGATATCATCCATCGAAAACTCGCCCCGCTCCTCGGTGAAGAGGATGGCCAGCTCTGCCTCCAGCGGTGTCGCCCCGGCAGGATAAGAGTTCCAGTAGGAATACTGGAGTCCCCGGGTCTGATCAATGGACTCAATACCGACCGTGGCGTAGTTGTTATCCGTCCAGGAGTTGTTGGTATTGTTGAGGACCTCCAGGTACTGAAACAGGATATCGCCATTATCCGTATCGGCAAATGCCTGGTCGTACAAAACCACCTGGAAGGTCTCACCCGGTGATCCCGGTCCTACCTGGGTCAGATTATACCACTCAATGATAAAACGATGGTTCGGCTCATCGTAGTAATAGAACACCTTACCGTCAGGTCCCCCGCCTGATGAAACACGGAGATCGTCCCAGAAGGGGGCGATCATCCCGTCGGGACCGATCCCGGTGGGAATCGGGTAGTTACGGTAGTTGACCTGATTAGTCTGGCTGCCGAGCGCGCACCAGCCGTTGGAACAGACTGTGATCCGATCCCAGCTGGTGTTGAAGTAGGTAAACTCGAACGGGAGCTGGATCGCCTCAGAATCGTCATCCTCGTCACCATAATCGGTCAGAGAGAGTTGGGTGCCGATCTCGTTTATCTCAATCCAGCTGTACAGCGGATGCCGGGTGTAGAAGATATCTTCGGAATCGAAACAGTAATAGATACCGTCAACCGGTCCGAAGGGGTCCAGCTGTGTGACCGTACCAACCTCCAATACCAGCTCTACTACCTGCTCCACCCCGGCGCTGCTCAAAGTCAACTGTAACGGCACCTGCTGCCCGTTGAAACATCCCTCCAGCGGCTGCAGCAGAAATGCGGTGCTGTTGGTCTGGCTCCCACCCGGGGTAATTGCACTGAAAGCGGACTCACCGGCAACAACAGTCAACCAGGGATCGGCACAGGTCAAGGTAGCGTTGCCAAAGGGGAAAACAGCATCACCGGTATTGGTCAGTTCGATGAACAATTCGCCGGTCTCCTGCGGGTCGATCACCCCGTCGCCGGTGGGATCTGCATCCTGTCCTGTCAGCGACAACAGCGGTTGCACCAGTGGCAGTGTCAACGCTCCAGTGAAAGTGCCCTGATCAGTGGTAATGTCCAGCGTGAGCTGGATATAGGGAGGCAGCTCCACCTCTACCCGGTCGGCACAGCTGAAGAGCAGCTGCGTGGTGTTACTCGCCTCTTCACCGGGAGCCAGGTCTGGTACAGTTGTTTCTACCTGCAGTAGTTCGAGACGGGTATCGTCGGAATCCAGCGAAGCGCTGATACCGGTAGCGGTGGTGATAGTGCCGAGGTTACGGAGGGTCAACAGCAATTCAACGGTTTCACCCGGATTGAGTGAACCATCATCGTTACCGTTGCTGCCACCGCTGTTATCATCATCCAGTTCCATGGCGGCAATATCTACATAGACCTCCACATCTGACAGGGTGACAGACTGTTGCACTGGATTCAGATTGAATCCGCTGACAGTCAAGATCGCTGTGCCGGTGGTATAGTCTGATAGAGGTAACTGTACCTGGCCGGTTGCATCAGTGCGGGCATTGATCTGGAAACCATCGACGCCGAAGCGGCAGAGTGTGACCATGGCCTGCTCCACCGGCAACAGGTCGGAGCTGATCGTTACCGCAAGTGAGGTCGCGCCCGGTGGCAACGAGGTCGGGGCGTCGACCTCCAGCAATTGCGGCGCGGCGGTGCGTAACGCCAGGCTGGGATCCCCCATCAGGTTGTTCCATGACGAAAAATTGCCTACATCGCCAGGGGCGACGCTGTTGTAGGCCAGCCAGAGCTCAAATTTCCCCTGAAAGAGTGCTTCGCCGGGGGTCTGTTGATTGTGATCGAAGATGCCACCGAAGATCCCGAGATCGACCACATTGTTATAGCGGGTATGGGTGCCGGTGGTAGCTGTGCCGATAGCGGCGACTGCGCCACGGGGTACCGTGGGTGTGCCCCCCTGATAAAAGCCTTCAGTCAACCCGGTACCGCTGACAAAATCCCCGGTACCGCAGGTGATGGTGACGACCAGTGGCAGCATGTAGCCATTGTTGAGGGAGTTAACCTGGGAGTTACTCCAACCGCTCATCCCCAGATAACCTCGATAGTTGAAATAAAGAATACCATCGTTAAAAGCGCCGACGATTGAGTTCACTTCGTTGGTACAACCCAGGTAGTTATAACAGGTTGTCACACTTCCGAAACCATCAGTCAGCATTTTGTGCCTGATATTCTCGCTGGTGAATACTGCCGACATCCCGGTGAGGGAATCATCACCCACCAGGTGAGCGCTGGAGAACCAGCTCTGATCCTCCAGATAGGGGGTGCTCTCGTAACTCATCTGTTTGTTGATGACATTCATCAGCTGATTTATGTTAGCCACTGACATCCTGCCGATGAAAATATCTCCGAGAATATCTCCCCCCTCCAGCAGGGAATAGTTGTGATCTCCGGTAGAATTAGAAGCTGCGACAGTGCCGAAACTGCAGCTGCTGGGGTCACCGACCAATACAACAAAAACCGGAGGATTGTCCCAGTCGTTATAGGCTTGCTGGATGTAGGCCAGCACCTGAGTGCTGCTGGTCAGGGAAAGATCCGCCTCGGTGGCTTCATAAACGACATGACCCTGTTGCCTCTTCCAGTTAAGGAGCTGGCTGAGGGTTACACCCGCCTCAGAATTGTAAATGTAGAGAATCGGGTCCAGTCCCAGGTTCTCATCCCATTCATTCAGCGGGTTCTGCATCGCTGCATAGTTGACCAGGTTTCCGGCCAGTAGCTGTTCAAAGGAAGCTGAACGGGGCATGACGCGGGTGACCTGGTTGACCATGTTTTCACCGCTGAACTGGAAGTTAAGCTCCAGGTCGGTGTAAACGAGCAGTTCGGCTGTTACCGGGTTGTACTGATATGGGGTCACTGTGATTTGGACCAGTCGGTGATTGCGTACGATCACCGGCTGGGAAATGGCGACTATCTCGGCTGGCAGGAAGCTATTGGTGCTGTACGCGGGGTGAGTCAGTACCGATACGGCACTGGCAGCATCCTGGCCTGGTTCCATGCCAGCCGGGGAAAGAATGATATTGCTCAAGGTGATGGTATTATAAGTGAAGTCACAATGGATATCGCTGGTAGCGGGGATCTCGAGTGCAAAGCTGTAGGCGACCAGAGCCGGCGCGCCGGGATCGGTGAGCTCGTGGCAACCCTCCTGTTGCAGGTAATGCCTCTGGCCCCCATCCATTGGAACTGTCTGCAGGCCGATATCGGTCAAGGTCAGTTGCAGGGTACAGTGGCTGGGGTCAGCGTGAAGCAATTCGCGTTCAATAGCAGCCAGAGCAGGCAGGGCTGTCGCCAGACCGAGCAGACATAGAACAATAATACCTCTTATCATAATTAACTCCAGGGTAACTATTGTTGTCCTTGAACAATGAGCACTCAAACGTTCAGCGGGGCCCAACCACAGACAGGTTGAAATATATTACTTGCCGACAATTGATGCCCGTTTTCATCTGACATCATTTCAGGGTCATCGAACTTCCCGGGAGAGAATCCCTCGTCCGGTAATCCAGAGAATTTCTGATAACTATATTTGACATTTTTTTTTGAACCCAAGCGGCCCCTGCTGGGGCTGTAATAACAAGACGTTAGCAGGAAATGATGCAGAACTGGACACACCCGGAATTACCCCATGATCCTGCAAACAGCCCCGGCTCGGGCCGGGGCTATGTTAGATCCCTATCTAAATTCTAACAGCTTATCCGGCAATGACTCGCTGTACAGATTCAAACAGGGGCGAAAGATCGTGAAACTCATTTCACCGACTACTTGACCAATGCCATCTTCCTCGTCAAAACCATCCCCTCTGCTTCCAGCCGGTAGAAATAGAGACCGGAAGCCAGCCTGGCACCGTCCAGCAGGACAGCATGACGCCCTGCAGCCTTGAAACCGTCCACCAGCGTCAGCAGTTGCTGGCCACGCAGGTTGAAGACCGCCAGCCTCACCGGACCATCCTGCCGCAGCGCATATTCGATAGTGGTGGTTGGATTGAAAGGATTGGGGTAATTCTGCGCCAGTTCGCAGCTCTGCGGTAGTTCGGAACCGGGCAGGGCCACAACCGCTTCAGCCGGGAAGAAATGTTCGATCATCACATCATCAATATACCAGCCTTCCATTTCCGTTCCCTCGTCAGTGCCAAAGCGGAAGCGGATCTGGACCGTTTCACCTGAGTAGGATTCCAGCGAGAAAGTACTTTCCCGCCAGTCAAACTCACCGGAAAAACAGGGTATCCCCCCCTGGAATGGATGCGAGGCAGGATCACCATATCCGTTATTCCAGCGCACATGTTTGTTATAGCCTCCGGTAGTACTGGGTAAAACCTCCCACTGAGAGCCGTCAAGGGAGATTTCCACCACGCCGGCATCGTATGCGGAATCGGGATGGGCTCCGGAAATTTCCGCTTCCATACGATGCTGTATCCGCAAACGGGACTCCGGCTCCACCAGAACTTCCTGCATCAGGAGGCGGGCGTCCAGTCTAGCAATGTAATCACCATCCTCACTGTCACCACATTTCCAGCTGTGGCTGCCACTGGTGTAATCCTCACTGCTGACATGCCATTGGTCGGCCCACTCAGCAGGGGCGGAATGAGTCCAGGCCCCTTCCCCCTGCTCAACGTCATCGGCGAAGGTCTGTTGCCATTCCCCCACGATGAAACTGTAGACCGGGGTGGTGGACATGTTCGCGTTCTCAGAGGCGTCAACCGCATCAATGTAGTAGTACACGATCGTACCGACATCCTGCCCCGGAATATCGGCAGTCCAGTTGTTACCGCTGGTGTTTACCATCGGCACTGCGGTATAGTTATCCAGATCGAGACCCCAATGCAGGGTAGCGTAGGCGATACCGGAATCGTCAACGATAATTGCCGTGATCGGATAGGGTCCCTCCCCTTCCTGCCAGCTGACCGGAATATGGGTGATTTCCGGGAACCAGATATCAGTCTCAGAGAACTCCCCCCGCTCCTGGGTGAACAGGATCGCCAGTCCGTCGCGCAGGGAAGTAGCTCCGGATGGATATGAATCCCAGTAGCTGTACTGAATCCCACCGGTTTGATCAGGTGATTCAATACCCACAGTGGCATAATTGTTGTCGGTGGGGGAGTTGTTCTGGTTGTTATCCACCTCCAGGTACTGGAACAGGATATCGCCATTATCACTGTCGAGATAATCCTGGTCGTACAATACAACCTGGAAAGTCTCATCGGGTGAACCGGGGCCGACCTGGGTCAGGTCAAACCACTCGATGATAAAGCGATGGCTGAGCTCGTCGTAGTACCAGAAGACCTTACCGTCCGGATTGGTGCCGGAGGTGACCCGCAGATCGTCCCAGAAAGGAGCGATCATGGCGCGGGGCCCGATTCCGGAAGGTATCGGGAAATTGCGATAGTTGACTTCACCTTCATGATTACCCAGGGCGCACCAGCCATTAGAGCAGACCGTAATCGAGTCATAGCTCACATCGAAATAGACAAAATCAAACGGTAGTGAGATAACCTCGGAGTCATCATCCTCGTCATAGTAATCGGTCAGTGTTAACTGAGTTCCGATTTCGTTTATCTCAGTCCAGCTGTAAACCGGATGCTGTGAGTAGTAGATGTCGTCGGAGTCAAAACAGTAGTAACCTCCAGGACTGGGGCCCAACGGATCATCGTCCTCTACCTGGCCCACCTCCAGTTCGACAGTCAGCAGTTGAGCCGGTCCATTGTCGGCGAAGAGGGCCAGCTGGAACGGCACCACCTGTCCATTGAAACACCCTTCCAGCGGGTGAATCAGAAAATCGCTGAGGTTTGATTCACCGCTGCCGGGGGCAATGTTTATGTAAGCTGAAACAGCGTTAACGACCTCCATCCAGGGATCCTCGCAGGTCAGGGTAGCACTGCTGTAGGGGAAGGGGGCGTCACCGTCGTTGAACAGCTCGACACTCAAATCTCCCTCTTCACCCGGATAGATGATATGATCACCCGACTGATCTGCCGCCACAGCAGCGACCGTCAGCAGTGGCTGTACCAGTGGCAGTTGTAAAGCTGCGTTGAAATCTCCCTGATCGGTGGTGATACCGATCTGCAATATCACGAAGGGTGGTAGATCAACCTCCACCCCTGCGGCACAACTGAAAGTCAGTTGGGTTGTTATATCGGCCTGGGCGCCGGGAGCGAGGTCGGGAACCGTGGTCTCCCCCTGCAACAGCTCGATCCGGGGATCGGTTG
>JADHUQ010000067.1 GCA_016784425.1 Candidatus Delongbacteria bacterium
GAGTGCAATCCCTGCAAACCGGATGTGAATCGACCACCCCTGCCCTGTGTTCAGGCGTGCAGCGCCGGTGCCATCACCCACTCCTGGTAACGCGATTGCCGAAGCTGGCTTCCCGCTGACAGGCAGCCGTTTGTGATACCTGTGGCGCAGGACAAAGTTGTGTAGAAACGAAGTGGCGAGAATGGATGATCTGAGACTCTCCATCGACGGACATGAGGTTACCGTTCCACCGGGAACCACCATCCTGGAAGCCGCACGTCAAGTTGATATTTATATTCCCACCCTCTGTTCGCATCCCGATCTGCCACCCGCCAGAGACCAGCAACCGGCTGCCGCTGTTTATCAGGGCAGTCATCGGATAGCTGCTGTCTCCGGGCAGCCGATTCACCCGGAATGTGGTTTGTGCCTGGTGGAAACCGGCGGTGACGTTGATCCGGTGGAATCCTGCAGCACTGAGGTGACCGCCGGGATGGTCGTGATGACCGACACACCCGCCCTGCTGGAGCTGCGACAAGCCAGGCTGATTCCGATTTTCGCCCGGCATCGTCATGCCTGTCTCACCTGTGCACAACAGGAGGGGTGCAGCCTGACCCAGTGTTCATCCAATGTTCCGGAGAACGAGCGCTGCTGTCCGCAATTCGGAAATTGTGAACTGCAGAATGTGGCCAACTATGTAGGAATCCCCCCCGCTACACCCAAATGGTACCCTGTTGACGTTGAAGAGCAGATCGTGGATCCCCTGTTCACGCGTGATTATACACTCTGTATAGGCTGCACCCGATGTGTGCGTGCCTGCCGGGACCTGAAGGGGGTGGCAGCTCTCGATTTCCTGATGGACGCGGCGGGGAGTGTCCAGGTGGGAACCACGGCACCC
This sequence comes from Candidatus Delongbacteria bacterium, assembly GCA_016784425.1. Lineage (GTDB taxonomy): Bacteria > CAIWAD01 > CAIWAD01 > BS150m-G50 > BS150m-G50 > BS150m-G50. The sequence continues at coordinate 875 of JADHUQ010000067.1, forward strand.
ACCCTGGCCGACTCCGGCTGCCGGTTCTGTACAGCCTGTGTGGAGGTCTGTCCTACCGGCGCTTTAGCTGACAGGTCGCACCACCCCGGCAAGGGGGAGGCTGAACTGGTTCCCTGCCGTGAAGCCTGCCCGGCGCAGATCGACATACCCACCTACCTGCGTCTGATATCCGCCGGGGAGTACCGGGCGGCTGCAGCAGTGATACGGGAACGGGTACCCTTTCCAGGCATTCTGGGCAGGATCTGCGATCACCCCTGCGAACAGGTCTGCCGCCGCACTGAACTGAACGATGCCGTTGCCATCTGTGAGCTCAAACGCTTTGCCGCCGACCAGGAGAACCGGGAGCTGCTGGAGCAGATACCGCTGAAACCAGCCACCGGTAAACGGGTGGCGGTAGTCGGAGCCGGACCCGCCGGACTGACCGCCGCCTTCTACCTGCGCCAGCAGGGGCACGCGGTTACCATCCTGGAGGAACAGAGTGAGATCGGGGGGATGCTGAGATATGGAATCCCCGCTTTCAGGTTACCGCGTGAGATTCTGGATCGGGAATTGGCAGACATTCTGGAGCTGGGTATCGAACTCAAAACCGGAGTTCGGCTGGGCAACGAGTTTACATTGTCTCAGCTGACGGCAGAGGGTTTTGACGCTCTCTTCCTGGCGGTGGGTGCGCAGCTGAGCCGACGTTTAACCATTGAGGGTTCCGACCTGCCGGAGGTGCTCTGGAGCCTGGAGTTTCTCAAACAGGTAGCTGCCGGTTCACCACCCCGACTTAAAGCAAAGACCATAGTGATCGGTGGCGGTAACACCGCGGTTGATGTCGCTTTGAGCGCACTGCGCTGCGGGGCCACAGAGGTAACAATGATCTGCCTGGAAAGCCGAGCAGAGCTGCCCGCTTCCCCCTGGGAGATCGACCACGCCCTGGGAGCAGGTATCAAGCTGGTGACCGGTAGAGGTCCGCAACGTATCCTGCAGGAGGGGGGCGCTGTTACCGGTGTGGAGCTGAGGGAATGCACCCGGGTCTTTGACAGCCAGGGCGTTTTCGCACCACAATTCAGTGAACTGTCTGAAGTAGTGGCAGCGGATCAGGTAATAATGGCCATCGGGCAGGATACCGATCTCAGCTTTCTCGCTGACGATTCCCCACTGGCGAGCCGCCACGGCTTATTGGTAGTCAACCAGGAGACCATGGCCACAGCGCAACCGCGGATCTATGCAGGCGGCGATATCACTACCGCGCCCGGTTCAGTAATCCAGGCCATTGCGGATGGTCGTAACGCGGCCAGTACCATCAACAGCGCTCTGGGTGGGGAGGAGACCATCGAGAGGACACTCTACCCCCGTCCAGCAGCAGAGCAGTATCTGGGCCGGGCTGAGGGTTTCGCCCACCGGTCACGCGAAACCGTACCGCAGTTGAGCTGCAACGGGGATGTCTGGGGATTTGATGAGGTCTCCCTCGGTTACGGAGAGGAACAGGCAGTCCGTGAAGCGGAGCGGTGTCTGCAATGTGATCTCAGACTCCTGCTCCAGTGCAACAGCAAACCCCCCGCCAACTGGTTTCCTTTTGACGAGGAACATATCCAGGTGACACCGGTGACGGAAGGTGTGGTCAGCCTGTTGGACGAACAGAAAAATATATTGAGTATCAAAGGCACTCTGAATATCAGGGAAACGCTTCAGGAGCAGCTTTCCAGCGATATGCCGGTTGCCTGTTTTGAGTTCGAAGAGAATAAAATGTATACTCAGCGCGAGAGTGAATTGATACAGCAGTACCTCCAGGAACATGGCGAGCTTCCGGGTGGTGATGATTCCGATCTGGACGATCTATTTTAGAGGGATAAATATGGCGAAACTCCCGGGAGACCCCGGTAAAAAACTTAAAGCAGAGGATTCGCAGGTGATCAGGATCGACGAGGATTACTGCAAGGGATGCTCCATCTGCATTGATTTCTGCCCCCTGGAGGTACTATCGGAATCAGACCAGATCAATCGCAAGGGGTACTATGTCCCAAAAATCTCCCGTGAGCAGAGATGTATCGGCTGTCGCTTCTGCGAACTGCTCTGTCCTGAGTTCGCCATCACGATCAAAAACGAGTGAGGATCCTGTGCACCCGGTTTTAGCGGAATATGCTGGTCGGAACTTATTTATGCTGGGCGATGAGGCAGCAGCTCACGGAGCCCTCTGGGCGGGCTGTAACTTTTTCGGGGGTTACCCGATCACCCCCGCCTCGGAAATTGCTGAGGTGCTGGCGCGACTGCTTCCCCGGATGAATGGCTTTTATGTGCAGATGGAGGATGAAATCGCCTCCCTCGGTGCCGTACTGGGGGCGGTCTGGTCAGGTGCGCGCGGTATGACGGCCACCTCCGGTCCCGGCTTCTCCTTGATGCAGGAACATATCGGCTATGCCATCATGACCGAAACCCCCTGTGTGATAGTGGATGTTCAGCGATCCGGCCCCTCCACCGGTCAGGCTACCAAGGCTGCTCAGGGGGATGTGATGCAGGCCCGCTGGGGTACGCACGGTGATCATGAGATGATTGCCCTGGCCCCCTCTTCAGTCCAGGAGTGTTTCGATCTCACCATCGATTGTTTCAACCTGGCAGAGCGGTTTCGTCAACCGGTGATCCTGTTGATGGACGGGGAGATCGGTCACCTGCGGGAGAACCTTACCTTCCCGGACGACACTGCCGCAGTGGCCCGACAGGAAAGAGCGCTGGCAGGTCCGGACGAACAACCTTTCGGTGGGGCGGAGGTCCCCCCGATGATCCAGTTTGGATACAACCGCTATGTACATGTCTCCGGCTCCACCCACAAACCGGATGGTATGCGTGATGTTTCGACCCAGTCGGTTCATGATCAGCTGGTGCGGCGTCTGGTATCGAAGATAGACAGCAGGCGGGAAGAGATCACCCGGGTTGAAAGCCGCTGGCTCGAGGATGCTGAAGCGGTGGTTGTCTGCTATGGGGCTTCCGCCAGGCCCAGCCTGGGGGCCGTGCTGGCAGCGAGGGAACAGGGTTTGAAGGTAGGATATCTGCGTCTGATAACAATATGGCCGTTCCCGCGCGCAGAAATCAAGGCTCTGAACGAGCAGGTGGCTACTATTTACGTCCCGGAGATGAACCTGGGGCAGATATCCCGGGAGATAGAGCGCTTCGTCTCCTGTCCGGTCGAGTCCATTTCCAAAATCGGTGGTGTATCACTGACGATTCAGGAAATCCTTGAACCGATATTGAAGAAACTCAAGCCTTAAACGGCCCGTTATAGTAATTAGTAACAATGAACGTGCGGGAAACAGGCTGGCCGACCCCAGGATCGCAGTGCAACCGGGGGTAAAACTGCTGCTCCTGTAGAATTGCGGCGCAGCGCCATTCAGGAAAAGAGCGATGAAGTTATCCCAGACAGAGACACCACCCGAGGATTGTTGCGAAGACAGCAACCATCGTCTGCACAAGTACCTGCGCCAGGAGACCCTCCCCACCACCTTCTGCGTCGGTTGCGGTTGTGGAACGGTCCTGGGTGCTTTTGCACAGGCCGTCGACGAATTGAGCCTGCCACCGGAAGAGATCGTGATGGTCACCGGTATCGGTTGCAGCTCCTGGATACCCAGCCCCTATTTCAAGGCGGACACCCTGCACACTACCCACGGCCGGGCGCTGGCGTTTGCAACCGGGGTGAAGGTCATGCTGCCCAGAATGAAGGTCATCGTGATCGCTGGTGACGGTGATATCGCCGGTATCGGGGGAAACCATCTGATCCACGCTGCCCGGCGTAACATCGACCTGACCGTCTTTATGGTAAACAACTGGAACTATGGTATGACGGGCGGACAGATGTCACCCACCACTCCGCAGGGTGCGCTTACCACCACCTCCCCCTATCATAATGTGGAACCACCACTCAAAGCGGCGGAACTGGTAGCCGCCGCCGGTGCCAACTATGTTTCCCGCTGGACCACCTATCATGTATTTCCGCTCGCAGAGGCGATGCAGTATGCCATCAGTAAAAAGGGCTTTTCCTTTGTGGAGATAATCGCGCAGTGTCCGGTGAGTTATGGCAAAATGGTGAACATGCGGAGTGGGTCCGATTTCCTCAATCTCTATCGTGACACCTCTATACGGATTGAGCAGGCCCGGGAGCTGTCTGAAGAGGAGCTGGTCGACAAAATCGTGGTGGGCAAGCTGGTGGAGCGGGACGCAGAGGAGTATGTAACTAAACTCTATCAGGTAAACTCAGAGCAGTCTGCTCATAAAGAATAGTCGGCCGACAGGCATCAGTAAAATGAGAGCATAGGATGAATATTCGTTTCTGTGGTTTTGGCGGTCAGGGGATAATTCTCTCCGGTTACATTCTGGGCAACGCCGCCATCGGTGAGAAACTGCAGGCTTTACAGACGCAGTCCTACGGTTCCGAGTCCCGCGGGGGTGCCTGTAAAAGTGATGTCATAATTTCCGAGCAGGCGATCCATGAAATCGAAATCGAGCAGTTGGATGTGCTGGTCGCGTTTTCACAACCGGCTTATGATAAGTATATCGGTGATCTACGACCGCAGGGCATTCTGATCATTGAAGATGACCTGGTGGTCCCCGACCCGGATTCACCCTTTACACCTTACCGGATCAAAGCCACCGATATCGCCTACAAGCAGTTCGGGCGCAAGATTATGGCCAACTCCGTGCTGCTCGGATTTGTGACAGCCATAGTTAAACCGGTCTCACGCGCCGCCATGGAGACTGCCGTGGCGGCAACCGCACCGCAGGGTACTGCGGAAGCCAATCTGGGTGCTTTCGCCGCCGGGTTTCAGGCCGGTTGCGAATCAGCATAGTACGGAACAGAACGGACAACGATAAATCTGCGGGGGATGTTGCTTAATGCGAACTGAGATACAGATTGCCGGGTTTGGCGGTCAGGGAATTGTGCTGGCCGGGGTTATCCTGGGTGAGGCAGCGATTCTCGATGGCCAGAACGCAGTGCAGACCCAGTCCTATGGCCCCGAGTCACGGGGTGGTGCCGCCAGATCGGACATCATCATCTCCAGAACGGAAATCGATTATCCCAAGGTCCTGCAGGCCGATCTGCTGGTGGCACTGTCGCAGCCGGCCTTTGACAAGTATCTGAGCGGTGCTGGTGAGGGAACCCTGGTGATTGTCGACAGGGAACTGGTCCCCTCACAGAAGGGTGCGCACCTGGCTATCTCCTTCTCCCTGATGGCGGAGAATCTGGGGAGACGGGTTGTGGCCAACAGCGTCATGCTCGGTTTCATCACAGCGGTCTCCGGAATTGTCTCCAGCAGCGCCATGGAGCAATCGTTGAGCAGAAATGTCCCCCCAAAGACCGTGGAGCTCAATCTGCGCGCTTTTGCGGAGGGATGGTCAGCCGGGAAGGAGCATGTCGATGCCTGGACCTGCAGGGGTGGTGCAAATGGATAAAGCCAGCTATGAGCAGATCTGTCGGATACTGGGGGAAAAACGCTCCTTCCTGCAGGGGGATGTGGCCTGCGCTTACGGCGCTCTCCTGGCCGGATGCGATTTTTTTGCCGGGTACCCGATTACCCCCGCCACTGAGACCGCTGAAACACTGGCCAGGCTGATGCCCCGCCTGGGCGGTGCTTTTGTACAGATGGAGGATGAGATTGCCAGCATTGCAGCGGTGATCGGTGCCTCCTGGGCCGGCTCCCGCTCTCTGACCGCCACCTCCGGACCGGGATTTTCACTGATGCAGGAGAACATCGGCTATGCCTGTATGTCGGAAACCCCCTGTGTGATCGTCAATGTTCAGCGTTCCGGACCCTCCACCGGTCAACCCACCGAACCGGCGCAGGGTGACATGATGCAGACCCGCTGGGGATCGCATGGTGACTACGAAATCATCGCTCTGGCTCCCAATTCGGTTCAGGAATGCCTGGATATGACACTGCTGGCTTTCAATCTCGCTGAGGAGTATCGCAATCCGGTTGTAGTGTTAACCGATGGCGAGGTGGGGCACATGCGTGAAAAGGTGATCCTGCCGGAGTATGACGAAATTGCATTTACCGCACGTCGTCAACCGACGGTCGCGCCCGCGGATTATCTGCCTTTCCAGTCGGTGGATGAGTCGCTGGTGCCCCCCATGGCAACCTTTGGTACCGCCTACCGCACCTATGTGACCGGCCTGACCCACAAAGAATCGGGATTACCCACCACTGACGACGCAGTGGCCCATACCAGGCTCATCACCCGGCTGGTGGAGAAAATAACCCGCCACAGGGTCGAACTTACCCGCGTCGAAGAGCAGTTTCTGGATGACGCTGAAGTTGCCGTAATTGTCTATGGCATTACCTCACGGGTGGCACTCAACGCGGTAAGAACCCTCCGCCAGCAGGGGGTGAAGGCCGGTTATCTCCGCTTGATCGGGATCTGGCCTTTTCCGGAGGAGAAAGTACGACAGCTGGGGGAACGGGTCTCACGCATAATTGTACCGGAGATGAACCTGGGTCAACTTGTACACCGGATCAGGGAGCTGGTTCCCGATTCCTGCCAGGTATCCGCACTACCCTCCATCGGGGGCAGGGTTCACCTTCCCGCTGAGATCAGCAGCGCCCTCATGACCGACCGGAAATCTCCCGAACCGGAGGGCCAGCATCATGTTTAACAAAGCACTGAATATTCATAAATACCTGCGCCGGGATATGTATCCCTCCATTTTCTGCGTGGGGTGTGGAATTGGCAGCGTCCTCAATCACACTCTGCGGGCGGTGGATGAACTCAAAATGGATATGGATAAGTCGGTTTTCGTCTCCGGTATCGGCTGTTCCTCCCGTCTGCCCGGCTACATTGATGGCAACGGTCTGCACACCACCCATGGTCGGGCGATTGCCTTTGCGACCGGGGTAAAACTTGCCAACCCGGAATTGAATGTGATCATCTTCACCGGTGATGGTGACTGCGCCGCCATCGGGGGCAACCACCTGATTCATGCGGCCAGACGCAACCTCAACCTGACCGTGATCGAGATGAACAATTTCAACTACGGGATGACAGGGGGACAGACTTCACCGACCACCCCCCTGGGCAGCAACACTACCACCAGCCCGTACGGAAATTTTGAGGAGCCGTTCGATCTCGCCGATCTGGTGGTGGGTGCCGGTGCCACTTTTGTGGCTCGCTGGCCGCTGGGATACCCCTACGAGACGATTGCCTGTATCAAGAAAGGGATCGCCCACCAGGGATTCTCTTTTATCGAGATACTGATCCCCTGCCCCACCGGTTACACCGACAAGAACGACCTGAAGAGCAACAAGGAGATCTGGGAGTGGTATCGTGGCAATACGATCCTGCGCAGTAAGTACAAATTGTTGAATGAGCAGGAACAGGATCAGAACCACAAGCTGGTGATCGGGGAACTCCGCAATGTACAGCGGAAGGAGTACACGACAGAATGGGCTAAACTTGTCAACAGACTTCGGGACGAACAGGACAGGGTAGACGACTCCTGACCGGGTCACCAGATAGGAGAGATTATGGGAAGTGAGAAAAACGCCTCCATCAAGAGAATCCAGGCCACCGGGCAGATGAAGAAAATCATGGCAGACTACTTCTACCAGTTGGATGAGGCTGCCAGATCCGGCTCCAGCAAGATTGCCTGGTGTACCAGTGTGGGTCCGGCGGAGCTGCTGCTCAGCCTGGGGTTCCAGGTCTACTATCCGGAAAATCATGGTGCGATGCTGGGCGCAACACGCCAGGCAAACGATTACATTCCAGTGGCCAACGCGATCGGTTACTCACCCGATATCTGTTCCTACCTGACCAGCGATATCGGTGCCTATATCAAACAGGAAACCCCGTTAACCCGTGCCTACCCCGGAATTGAAGGGCTGCCACGACCCGATGTGCTGGTTTTCAACACCAATCAATGTCGCGATGTGCAGGATTGGCTGGGGTGGTATGCCCGCGAACTGCAGGTTCCCATCATGGGGGTCTCCACTTTCCGCAACATCGGCGATGTCACCGACCTGGCGGTGACAAATATCGCCGGCCAGATCAGGGAGTTGATTCCCGAACTGGAGCAGATTTCAGGAAACAGGTTCGACCTGGACCGCTTCCGTGAAGTGATGGCGCTTTCCGGGCGTTGTACCGAACTGTGGAAGCAGGTCCTGGAAACCAACCTGGCCAAACCGGCCCCGATGTCCTTTTTTGACGCCACCATCCAGATGGGGCCGGCGGTAGTGTTACGGGGTTCGGAAACAGCAATTGCATACTATGAGACACTCCTGGCGGAACTCAAAACCAGGGTCAGCGAAGGGATCGGTGCCGTGGACAACGAACGGTTCCGTCTCTACTGGGAGGGGATGCCGGTCTGGGGAAAACTGCGGGACCTGTCGGAGCTGTTTATCGGTCTGGATACAGCGGTAATAGCTTCCACCTACTGCAACAGCTGGATTTTCGACGCTTTCGATCCAGAGGACCCCTTCAACAGTATGGCGCGCGCCTATACTGAAATCTTTATTGTACGGGATGAGGCATTCAAACAGCGCTATATCGAGGATATCGTTAGCCGTTTCGGTCTGCACGGGTTGATTTTCCACGATTCCAAAACCTGCCCCAACAACTCCAACAACCGCTATTGTCTACCGGAGCGGCTGGAAGAGAGTCTGCAGATTCCCACGCTGACCATCAATGGTGATCTCAACGATATGCGTTGTTATTCGGATGAACAGGCAAAGACCAATATCGAGGCATTTATTGAGCAACTGGAGTCCAGGTGATACTGCAGGAGCCTGTCACAACAGGTAGGAGCTGATGAAGTATTACGTGGGGATAGATATCGGCGCTTCAACCACCAAAGCGCTCATCCTGGACGGAGAGCGACAGGTGCTGGGAAGTGGTGTTGTTTTTTCAGGAGCCGACTTCAGTCGTGCGGCTGACGAGGCGTTCAAAAGGGCTTGTGAGCCGGTGGCTGAGGATGTGCGCTCCAGCTGTTTTATCACGACCACCGGGTACGGCAGAAAGAATATCGCCTACGCCGACCAGAACATGACCGAGATCAGCTGCCACGCTCTGGGTACTTATCACCACTTCCCCCATCCCCATACAGTGGTGGATATCGGCGGCCAGGACAGCAAGGTAATCACCGTGGAAGCCAGTGGCAATCGCACCCATTTCCGGATGAACCGCAAGTGCGCCGCCGGTACCGGTGCCTTCCTGGAGGAGATGGCGAATCGACTCCAGGTAGAACTGGATGATTTAAATGAGCTGGCCCTGCAAGCGGAGCAGGATATTGAGATCAACAGCTATTGTACAGTCTTCGCCGCCTCGGAAATACTGACCAGAATCAGAGAGGGTGTTTCTGTTCCGGATATAGTAAGGGGTGTGTTCAACTCCGTGATCAGACGGGTAATCGAGATGGATCCACTGGAGGGGAGTATCGTCCTCTGTGGTGGCGTGGTCGCCTATTTCCCCGTACTGGCAAAAATGTTCGAAACCAGACTCGGTCGAGAGATATTTGTACCGCCCCTGCCCCAGCTTACCGGCGCTTTGGGTGCGGCTTTGTATTCCTGGAAAGCGGAAGGAGATAAAAATGCTTGACGGCCTTTTCAAGCCCGGATCGGTAGCCGTGATCGGCGCCTCCAACAACCCCCTGAGCATCGGTCATATCGTGATCCAGAATCTGGTAGATCACAACTACCAGGGTGCGATTTACCCGATCAATCCCAAAGCGAGGGTCATCAAAAGTTTCAGGTGCTATCCTTCGATCCTCGATGTACCTGATGAGATCGACCTGGTCAATATATCCATCAAGAACACCCTGGTTCCCACCGTACTGGAAGATTGTGGCAAGAAGGGGATCAAGTTTGCCATCGTCCATACCTCCGGTTTCAAGGAGATGGGGGCGGAGGGGCTTAAACTGGAAAGACAGCTGGTGGAGGTGGCACACCGGCATGGAATGCGTATCTACGGTCCCAACTCCCAGGGTGTCCAGAATTCTGATGCCGCGGTGTCGCTTTACGCAAATTTCACTTTTGTGCCGATGATCCCCAGCAACATTTCCATCGC